>NZ_CP107871.1:6941544-7273567 GCF_041432505.1 Streptomyces virginiae | reverse complement strand
GGTCACGGCGATGCCCCGCTTCATGCGCGTCATCACCGGCGACGCCAAGGCCTTCACCAACGGCAACGGCAACGCCAACGCCTCCTGGAGCTGCACGGGATTCGAGAACCGTCAGCTGAAGGACAAGTACCCGGTCTGCCCGAAGGGCAGTGACGTGGTGCGCACCTTCAACTTCCAGAGTTGCTTTGACGGCAAGAACGTCGACAGCGCCAACCACCGCACGCACGTGGCCTTCGCGGACAAGAACGGCAAGTGCCCGAACGGCTTCAAGGCCATGCCGCAGCTGGTGATGCGCCTCACCTACGGGGTGGCACCGGGTGCCCGGTTCGCCGTGGACAGCTTCCCCGAGCAACTCCACAAGCCGGTGACCGACCACGGCGACTTCATCAACGTGATGTCGAACGGCCTGATGAACAAGGCCGTGAACTGCATCAACAACGGGCAGAACTGCCGCTGACCCCCGCAGCGGGAGCTTCCCCCCTCCACTCCCGGGCCGGACGCCCACTCCCCCATCCCCGGCGTCCGGCCCGGGACAGGTGTTGGCCCGAAGCCGACTTCGGGCCAACACCGCACGCATGTGTACGCCGCCGCCGAGTCCCGGCGGCGCACGCATGACACGAGACCGGCCGGACGGCGTGCCCCCCACGGGCACGGCGCCGGCCGCACGGCGTGGCGCACGACTCGGCACCGGCCGCACCGCGGGCCACCGGCCACCGGCCACGGTTCACGCACGACACGGCGTCCGTAAGAAGGCGTACCGCACGAAAAGGCGCCCGTACCCGACGGCGTACCGAACGAACCGAACGAGACGGCGCCCGACCCGACGGCGCAGACAGGACATGACCGTCCAGTGACAGACACACGAAACAGCCCGGCCCGGCCCCGTGACAGGGGGCCGGGCCGGGCTGTTCGTGACTCAGAGGCCGTTGACGCGCGCCATTCGTCCGACGACCACGGGGGTGAAGTCGGCTTGGATGACGCGGGCGGCCCTGCGGCCCACCCGGGAGTGCTGACGTCGGACCTGGGCCATCAGCCGGCGGCTGCGCAGCGCCATCTCGAGCTCGAAGCGGGTACGGGGGTCACGCAGACCGGTTCCGAAGAGCTTCTCCAGCTGACGCATGCGGTACCGCACGGTCTGCGGGTGCACACTCAGCGCCTTGGCGGCCTCGGGGGCTCCGCCGCCCTCCAACCAGGCGAGCAGCGTCACCTCCAACCGTTCGCTCTGGCGGGGGGTCAGGTCGGCCAACGGTCGAAGCCACCGGGCGGCCAGCGCGTGGGCCAGGGGCTCGTCCTGAAGGAGCAACAGGGTCGAGAGGTGGTCGTCCACGAAGACGGGCCTGGCCTCCACACCGGGACGGGCCGGTGTCAGTGCGGCCAGGCGCAGGGCCCAGCGCAGCGAGGAGGCCGTGTCGCGGAGCGGTACGGCGTGGCCCACGGCAGCGAAGCGGCCGCGGAGCAGGTTTTCCAGCGGGGCGCGGGTGTCCGGTTCGGGACTGGGGACGAGCAGGCACGGACGGCCCGCGAACATGCCGACGAGGCAGTGGTCCAGTGCGGCGGCGAGCTGCTGGGTCTCGCCGGGCGTGGCGGGCACGATGGCCCGGACGGCGAGCGGGAGAGGCCAGCCGGCCGCCTCCGCGAGCTCGCTGAGGGACATCTCGGATGCGTCCCTGTCATCGGTGAGGGTCTTGAAGAGGTCGTGCCGCGCCCGATCGATCTCGCGGACGCCTTCGTGTCGGGCCTCGTGCCGGCTCTCCTGCCGGGCTTCGCGCAGGCCTTCGTTGCGGACTTCGCGCAGACCCTGGCGATGCCCGTCCCGGAGACCCTCGTTACGGGACTCGTTCCGGGCCTCGGTGCGGGCCTCACAAAGACCTTCGTGCCGGCCCTCGTGCGTGACCTCGCACTCGTGCCTGGCCGCGATCCCGACTTCGATCTCGTGCTCGACCTTGCTGTCGAACTGGCTCTCGATCTTGACCTGGTTCTCGATCTCGTCCTCGCTCTCGGCCTGTTCATCATGCGCGTCCGGTGCTTGTTCCCGGGGCTGTTCCTGGTAGCCGAGGACGGTGAGGAGAGCCTCTTCCACCCGCTGCCGGAACAACTCGTCATCAATGGCATCGTTGTCATCGATAAGTGCGGAAAATTCCGGAATTCCATGCAGAAGCTCCTCCACTATCTCGGCGGCCAGCGAGGGCAGTTCCCTACGCAGGACGCGCGTCCACTCGCCACGTGGGCGGGACCAGATGCGGTTCAGAAGTTCACACATCGTTTTCCTCGTTCGTGCCGGGGTGAGGCTTGTCCGGGGAAGAGGCGACAAGCCCGCCGAGGTTGCCTCCGACGTCAACATCCTTGTCTGACGTAGAAGTTGCGGCCCTCGTACTCCCTCCTTGAGAGGTCCGACCACTTACGGTCCCGCCGTTTTACCTTGTTTTTACCGTCCGGGACGCGTAAGTGACGGTCAGCGCGGTGGCCTGTCGCAACCTCCGCTGGAGGGGAATCTTCCGGTGTTGTTCGATGCACCGGAGACGCGGTGCGAGAAATTATCACGTTTCGATAAATCCTGTGGAGCTGCTGTGCAGCTCCACGATGCTGCTGCACTCCGGCCCCAAGTTCCCTCGGCCGGCGCGGAGTTTCACAGCGCTGCCGGGCACGACGACAACGACCCCCGGGTACCGAGCGCCAGGTGGAGTGCTCGGAGCCCAGGCGCACAGGAGAACTGGATGCCCCTGCCCCAGCCTCAACTGCCCAGCTCACACAGGGCCCGCCGCAAGAGCCGCCACGCCGTGGCCGCGGCTTCGGCAGCCGGACGGAGGGCCGTCCGGCGGCCCTCCCTCCTCCCCCGGGACGGCAGGCTGAGCCCCGGCGTGCTCTGCGCCGTCGGCGCGGCCATCGTGGCCGTCACCGTGGCCGCCCGAGCGGGCGCCTTTACCCAACTATGGGCGTTCCTCGACTTCGGGGCGGGCGTGCTCTCGCTCGTCTCGCTCACGGCCACCGTCCTATGGGGACTGGCCGCGACCGACCGGGTCATCCTCGGTTCGGGCCACCGGCTGCTCGCCCAGGGCGCGCACCGCGGCCTCGCCGTGTCAGGGCTCGGTTTCCTCGCCCTGCACATCTGGGTGAAGGTCGCGGGACAGCGCACGACCGCGACGTCCGCGCTCGTGCCGTTCACGGACGCCACGCGGCCCGTCCTGGTCGGGCTCGGCAGCCTGGCCGGATACCTCTTCATCGCGGTGGCCATCTCCGGTGCGGTACGCAGCGTGTTCAACACCCGGCGCGGCTCCGCGTGGTGGCGAGCTCTGCACTTCGGCGCGTATCCGGCCTGGGGTGCCTCACTGGTGCACGGCCTGAAGTCGGGCCGCGCCGCAGACACCTGGGTCACGGTCGCCTACGGGCTGTGCCTGCTCGGCATCGTGGGCGTGCTCGTGCTCCGCGTCAGGACCCGGGTCCTCGACGCGGCCTCGCTTCCGCCCGTCCCCCAGCCCGTGGCCCAGACGCCCGTCAAGGGCGGCGTACCCCGGCAGCGGCGATCCTCGCGTCCGGCGGCTGCCGCCGTGACCGCGAATTCGGCCCAACCGCCCCGGTTCGACCGACCGCCCCAGCTCGATCAACCGCCGCGCACCGCTGTCTACGCGCCGAGCCAGGCCGGCCGGGCCGGCGCGGCCGGCGGGGCCGCCGATGCCGAGACGCTCATCAGCCGGGATCAGTGGCTATGAGCGGCCTCCCACGCCCCAGCCTCGGCTGTGTGGGCGCGCCCCGGCTGCTGGCCGGGCTCGACCAGGCCGCGCGGCTCGACCGCGTGGCCCATTTGACGACACACGGCCAGATGCCCCGCTACCGGCCGGAGGAGCTCGTCGACCTCGCCGACAACATCGACCTCCGCGGCCGCGGCGGCGCGGGCTTCCCCTTCGCCAAGAAGCTGCGCTCCGTCATGCGCTCGGCACGCGCCGGGGACGGACAGACCGCCGTCGTCGTCAACGGCAGTGAGGGCGAGCCGAGTTGCCTCAAGGACACCGCACTCCTGCTGCACACCCCCCATCTGGTGCTCGACGGGGCCCTGCTGGCCGCGGCCGCGTTGAACTCCGAGGACGTCGTGGTGGGCGTCACCCGGGGGGACGTGGAGCAGTCGCTGCGGGAGGCCGTCGCGGAACGCGGCCCGGCGGGCCGCCGGGTGCAGATCACCCGGCTCCCCGAACGGTTCGTCACCGGCGAGAGCACGGCGCACGTGAACGGTCTGAACGGCGGCCCGACGCTGCCTTCCGGACAGAAGGTGCGCACCAGTGACCGAGGCCTGAACGGGGTACCCACCCTGTTCTCCAACACCGAGACCTTCGCCCAGCTGGCCGTCGCCGCCCGGCTCGGCGCACTCGACTTCCGCGCGACCGGCCTGCCCAGCGAGCCGGGCACCATCATGCTGACCATCGCGGGCACCACGGCCGTCGAGACACCGAGCGGGGCCGCGCTGTCCTACATCCTGGAACTGTGCGGAACCGATCCGGGCCAGGGCGTGCTGGTCGGCGGCTATCACGGCAAATGGCTCGATCCGGCGTCCGCGCGCGCCGCCGAGATCTCCCGCGAGTCCCTCGACCGGCTCGGCGCGCGACTGGGCGCGGGGGCGGTGCTGCCGCTGCCCATGGACACCTGCCCGGCCGGCGAAGTGGCACGCGTGACCCGCTGGATGGCGAAGGAGTCGGCCGGCCAGTGCGGCCCCTGCGTACGCGGGCTGCCCGCCATGGCCGACGTACTGGACGATGCCATTCGGGGTGGGGGAAGACCCGCCCTGGAGATGCTGGAGCTCCGGATGAAGGCGGTGCTCAAACGCGGCGCGTGCAGCCATCCGGACGGCACCTCGGCCTTCGTCGCCTCCGCGCTGCGCACCTTCCCCGACGAGTTCCGGGACCACGCGCTCGGCAGCGGCTGCGGCCGGCGGGTGCTGGGCGCCCTTCCACTGCCCGAGGACGAGGAGAGTCCGGAGCGACTGCTGGTCGACTGGACCCTGTGCAAGGGCCACGGGCTCTGCGTGGACGTCCTGCCCGATGTGGTCCGCCTCGACCTGGACGGCTTCCCCGCGGAGGCGTCCATGGTCGTACCCCGCCAGTTGCGGCAGAAGGCGCAGCGCGCCGTGCGCCGCTGCCCGGCCCTCGCGCTGCGCATCCAGGACTGAACCAATGCGCCGGGTTCAATGTTGGCGCGATCTGACAAATTCCCGGTGATATCTGCTTCCGCCGCTCCGGGCCCCGTATCAATTACCGGGGGCAAGAAAACGCGGAACCGAACCTGAAGGAGAGATCGTGAAGATGCGTCGTGAGATATTCGCCGGGTCGGCGGTCGCGGTACTGATGTTGACAACAGCCGCATGCGGAAGCTCCGACAATTACGGGGGAAAGGCCCCTGCGGTACAGCCGGTGGGCGACAGCAAACAGGTCGGATCCGGTTACGGCGACCCGTACGGAAGCGGTTCGGGAGCCGCCCCGGCGGGCGCCGCCGACAAGAGCGGCCCGGCCGGCGAGCTGAAGGTGAGCGAGATCCAGGGCCTGGGATCCGGGGTCACCGACAGCGCGGGCATCACGCTCTACCGGTTCGACAAGGACACGCCGAAGCCGCCCAAGTCCAACTGCGAGGGTGACTGCGCGGCGGCCTGGCCGGCGGTCGCCGCGAACGACGCCTCGGTCAGCGCGGGCATCGACGCGGCGCTCCTCGGCTCCGTCGAACGCTCCGACGGCACCAAGCAACTCACGCTCGCCGGATGGCCCGTGTACCGCTACGCGAAGGACGTCAAGGCCGGCGACGCGCTCGGTGAAGGCGTCGGCGGAACCTGGCACGTCCTGGGCCCGGGCGGGAAGCCGGCCGGGGCCGGCAAGGGCGCGGCGGCAGGTGCCGAGAAGGAGGAGAAGGAGGAGAAGCCGGCCGCCGAGGCCAAGGGCGGCGAGCTCACCGCCGTGCAGAACCCGGAGCTCGGAACCCTCGTCGAGGACGCGGAGGGCAAGACGCTCTACCGCTTCGACAAGGACAGCGCCTGGCCCATGAAGATCGGCTGTGTCGGCGCCTGCACGGACACCTGGAAGCCGGCCCTGCCTGTCGACAAGAACAAGGTAAGCGGAATCGCACCTGAATTGATTGGAAAGGTGAAGCGGCCCGACGGGACCGAGCAATTGACGATCGACTGCTGGCCCGTTTACTCCTTCACCGGTGACAAGGAGCCCGGAGACACCACGGGGCACAACAACAAGGGTCTCTGGTTCGCCATCACCGACAAGGGCAAGAAAGCGAAGGTCGTCGGCTAACTCCTGTTCGCGGCCCGCCGATCCGCCCCCGAAACGCGTGGTGCCCGGGTACCTCCCCACCCGGGCGCCACGAACCCTCCCCGATCAGCCAGAGAGGTCGCCATGCCGTCCACCGACCGCCGCACCCGCCGGATCCGGCGGATCCGCCCGTCGCTTCCGGCCCTCGCGGCGGTGTGCGTCGCAGCGCTGCTGTGCGGGGGCTGCTCCTCGAAGGCGGCGGCGCAGCACACCTCGGCGAAGGCCTCGCAGACCCCGGCGGCGGCCCCCGGGACCTCCCTCGAACAGATCGCCACGGCTATCGGCTGTACCGCCGAAGTGAACTTGGAGGCCGAGGAGTTGCGCCAGGGCGGCTGCCAGGCCGGACAGGTCGTCTACCGTATGGTCACCTTCGCCGCGCAGAAGGGTCTGCACTCCTGGCTGACCGAGGCCCGGATGTACGGCGGCCTCTATCTGGTCGGCGACCGATGGGTCGTCACCGCACCGACGGAGGAGGCCCTGACGGCACTCCGCGGGCGTCTCGGCGGCACCTTGGAGACCGGTGACACGCACGGTGGGGCGCACGGCGGTGCGCCCGGCCAGACCCCCGGTCAGGCAGCCGGCCAGACGGGCGGTCAGACGCCCGGCGGTACGCCCGGCGCGACCCACGGCGGCGAGCACGAGGGCGGGCACGACGGCGGCCAAGGCGGCGGCAACTGAGGCCGCTCCCCCGCACCGCGCACACGTCGGCCCCCGGCACACGACCGGGGGCCGACTGCGGCGTGTCGGCCACCTGTCCGGTTGTGGGCTCGTTCGTGAGGCGCACAGAGTACGGACCTTCGGGATGATTCGGCCGGGCGCCGTGTGCAACAGGGTGGACGCGTAAGCGACTTCACCGAAAGGAACGGCTCCGTGCGCATGAAACGCTTCGCACCGCTGCTCGCCGCCGCCGGACTCATCGCGACCACCGTGCCCCTGCTGTCCGCGACGCAGGCCTCCGCCGCCCCGACCGCGGACCACCTTCGGCAGAAACCCGCCTGGCAGCGCTGCAGCCCCGAGCAGCCGGCCTCGTACGAGTGCGCGACGCTCAAGGTCCCGCTCGACTACCGGCGTCCCGACGGGCGCACGATCGACCTCGCCATATCCCGGATCAAGAGCGAGAACCCGGCCAAGCGGCACGGCGCCATGCTGCTGAACCCCGGCGGCCCGGGCGGTTCCGGCCTCGACCTGCCGTTGCTGATGAGCGCGGCGATGCCGAAGGACGTACGGGAGAGCTACGACCTCATCGGCTTCGACCCCCGCGGGGTGGGCGCCAGCAGTCCGATCACCTGCGGACTGACCGCCGCCGAGGAGAGCTTCGACCGGGCCTACCGACCGGAGAGCTTCGGCTCCGACGTGACCTGGGCGCGTACCGTCGCCGACAAGTGCCGGGAGAAGGCCGGTTCGGTGCTTCCGTACGTCACCACCCGCAACACGGCCCGGGACATGGACACGATCCGTGCGGTCCTCGGCGAGCGCAAGCTCTCCTACCTGGGCTACTCGTACGGGACCTACCTCGGCGCGGTGTACTCCCAGATGTTCCCGGACCGTACGGACCGCTTCGTGCTCGACAGCGGCGTGGACCCGCAGCGGATCTGGCGCGGCATGATCCAGGTCTGGGCCACCGAGGCCGAACCCGCCTTCGCGCGGTGGACGCGGTGGGCGGCGCAGCGGTCGGCCGAGTACGGGCTGGGCGACACTCCGAAGGCCGTGTCCGAGACCTTCTGGGACCTGGTGGCGCGGGCCGACAAGGAGCCGTTCGAGTTCGAGGGCATGAAGGTCGACGGCGACCTGATCCGCACCACGCGCGCGGTGTTCTTCTACCCGGCGCAGGCCACCCCGATGGTCGCGGCCCTGAAGGCCGCGTCCGAGGGCAAGCCGTTGCCCGGGGGGACGACCGCGACGGAACTCAAGCGGCTCCTGACCGGCGGCTCGGCGGCCGAGCCCGCCTCGGACAACGGCACCGCCGTGTTCTGGGCCGTGGCGTGCGGGGACACCGGCAGTTGGCCCCGCTACACGGAGCAGTACGAGCGGGACGCGGTGAAGGACAAGGCCAGGTACCCGCTGTACGGGGACTTCGCGTCCAACATCAAGCCGTGCGCCTTCTGGGACCGGCCGGTCGAGGCGGCCACGCCGATGCACAAGAAGGCGAACGTGCTGACGGTGCAGAACGAGTGGGACTCCCAGACCCCGCTGGTGAGCGGCCAGGGCCTGCACAAGGCCCTCAAGGGCTCGCGGATGGTGCTGGCGATGGGCGGTGAGGGCCACGGCGTGTACCTCTTCGACCCCACCTCCTGCGCCAACGCCCCGGTGAACGCGTACCTGACCACGGGCAAGCTCCCCGCCCAGGACGTGACCTGCCAGAACCCGCCGGCCGCCGCCGAGCGGCAGGGCGCGGAGGCGCCCGCGAAGCCGCTGCCGTTCCCGTCCACGCCCGGACGGTTCTGACCCCGGCCGGAGCCTGAAGCTGCCCGGGCCCTGGTCCCGGGCAGCTTCCGCGGCCGTTCCCCCGGTGGGCGGGGAGCTTGCCCGTCGCACGCCCTACATGGGGTCCATCGTGGCGCTCTCCGGGCCACCCAGCTCCTCGCACTTCACACGCAGGCTCACGGCCTTCTCCATCAGCTGCGCTCGTTCCGCGGCATCGTCGGCCCGCTGCGCCCTCAGCTCCAGTGCCTCGGCGTCCCGGCGCATCCGCACGACGTCATCGCTCCACTGCTTGTCGCTGCTCATCTTCGGTCCTCCAGCGTGTAGGGGTGGTCACCGCTCGTCGGCGTTCCGTGGCGAACCGGTTCCCTACCGCGCCTACCCCCGTCTCGGCGGCGCTGACACGAAGGCCCGCACCTGTCCGGGCGTGACGACCGAGGGAATCGAGATTCGCGGCGGGGCGTTGTCGCACACATGGGTGATGCATCCGGGCACGGCCATGACGAGCGCGATCCGTCCGTCCTCGCGGCCGCCCGCGCACGTCTCGCGGCCGACCGCGCCGACACCCTCGTACGGACGGCCGCTCTGGGCCGCGACTTCGACGGCATCGTCGCGGCGAACGCCTTGATCGCGGTCGACGACGAGCACGACCCCGAAGGGGCGTCGACCGCCTTCGAGCGGGCCCACGTCGCCGCCCTGCTGGTGCAGGCACGTGAGCACCTCGAAGAGCTCGACCGAGCACTGCGACGGCTGGAGCACGGCGAGTACGGGCACTGTGAAGGCTGCGGCATGACGATCGCGCCCGCACGCCTGGAGATCCGTCCGGCGGCGACCACCTGCATCCACTGCGCCCGGTCCGCCGGGCCGGACGCGGTGATGCGAAGGGGCGCCCCGGGTTCGTCTCTCGACGTACCCTGAGGCCGCGCTGCCCGTCCGTGCCGCGCCCGCCGCGGGAGAGGACGTCCGCCGCCATGCCACAGCAGCCGCAGGCGGGACCGTCGGGCGGGCAGAGCTTCCGGACCACCGAGGTCGACGTCGCCCGCGATCGGTCGAAGGCGGCGTACGGGACGAGCCTGCGCATGGACGCGCCCGCGCCCCGGCGTCCGTTCCGGTACTCCCGCATCAGTGTCGGCCCGCTCTCCCGACACGGCCGTCCGCTGCCGTCCGTGCGGTGCCGGCCGCTACCGGGGAGGGAGGGAGGCCTCCGCGGCCGCCTTGATGCGCCGGCCGAAGTCGGGGGCGTCCTTGCGGGCCGCGCCGAGGGCCAGGCCGACGAGCAGTTTGCCGAGCCCGTGGCCTTCGAGGGTGTTGAAGATGCGGACGCGGGTGCGGCCGCCGGGGAGGGGTTCGAGGTCGTAGCCGCCCTCCGCCGTGACGAGGTTGCGGCTCTGCTCCGTCCAGCGGATCAGGTGCGGCGCGTCCAGGCCGACGATGCGGAATTCGCGGCCGGTCTTCATCCCGGCGTCCTTGACCGTGCTGCGGAAGACCGTGCCGAGGGCCGTGGGGCCGTCCGGGGTCTTGGTGATCTCCTGGACGCGGGGGCTGAACTCGGGGTCGTGCCGCCCGTCGGCCAGATAGGCGAACACCGCCTCCACCGGTCGGTCGATCTCGACACTCGCCTCGAACTGTCCGGACATGTGGGCTCCTCGGTACGGCTACCTGTGGACCACGATCGCAGAACGGCACCTCACGCGCGCGCCGACGGCCCCGCGGCCGGCTCCTGGTCGGGGGCGGCGGGTCCGGGCGCGCCCACGCCCGCGCGGCTGCCGCGCAGCGGGGTCAGCAGCGCGCCGCCGAGGACCAGCAGGCACAGCGCCCCGCCGGCCAGGCTGACGGCGGGGACCCCGTGGCGGGCGGCCAGCAGCGTGAGCACGGCCGCACCCACCGGGCCCGAGGCGTTGTGGACCGTCCAGAAGGCGGAGGTGACCCGGCCGAGCAGGTGGTCCGGGGTCACCTCCTGGCGCAGGGTCATGCTGCAGATCCCGCCCAGGGTGATCCCGAACATGAAGACGGCGGCCAGTGCGGCGATCACCGGCACGCTGCGGCTGACGCCCGTCACCGTCACCCCGACGGCGATCATCGCGACGGAGGCGAGCCAGCACGTGCCGAAACCGAGGAGCCGGCGCAGTCGCCCCGCGCTCAGGGCCGCCGCGACCGAACCGGCCCCGCTGACGGCGATCACGTAGCCGAGGGTGGCCGCGTCCCGGCCGAGGTCGTGCCGGACCCGGTAGATCAGCAGGTCGGTGGCGCCCATGGTGACGAAGGTCAGCACGGTGAGCCCTACGGTGAGCGGGCGCAGCAGCGGATGGCTCCACAGGAAGCGGAAGCCGACCACGAACATCTCCCGGAACACCCCGGCCCCGGCGCCGGCCCCCGACCCGGCCTTGTCCTTGTCCGGCTCGTCGCCGGCCGGGCGCGCGGTGAACCTCACCCGGACCAGGCTCGCGGCGGAGACCAGGAAGGTCGCCCCGTCCAGGGCCAGTGCCCAGTCGGCGCCCACTCCGGCGGTGAGGAAGCCGGCCACCACCGGCCCGAGCAGGCTCCCGAGGGCGAAGGTGCCCATCAGCCGTCCGTTGGCGGCCGTGAGGTCCTGCGTGCGCACCAGATGGGGGATGGCGGTCACGTACGCGACGTCGAACAGCGTCCTCAGAACGGCGGCGAGCGCGGTCAGCACGTACAGCAGCCAGATCTGCGGCCCGGCCACCCACCAGACGAGCGGTACCGCGCCGAACAGCACGGCCCGCACCAGATCACAGACGATCATGAGCCTGCGGCGGTCCAGCCGGTCCACCACGTAGCCGGCGAAGACTCCGGCGCCGATGGAGGTGGCGCTGGAGACGACCGTGACCAGGCCCATCTGGACGAGCGACCCGGTGGCGTGGAGGACGAGCAGGGGGAGCGCGAGCATCGAGACGGACCCGCCGAGCACCGACAGCGCCTGGCCGAGCCAGAAGACGGTGAAGTCCTTGTTCCGCCGCAGTGGCGGAACACGATCGCATGGTGTGGATTCCGCCGAGATGGTGCCGCTCCCCCGTGCCCGCCGGCCGCCTTGGTGGTCGACCGTCGGTGCGAGGGTAGGCAGCCGGCTCCTCGCCCGCCAACGCCTTTTCCCCCGACTCCCCCGCTCCCGGGGGGCGTCCTAGCCGAGCAGGGCGTACACCGTGGAGGCCGTGGCCGCCGGGTCCGTGGCGCCCTCGGGGGTCAGGGTGATGTCGGCGAAGGCCATCCGCTTGCCGAGCTTGGTGACCCGGACGTGGATCAGTACGTCGGCCCCGACCACCGGCCGCTGGAAGCTGGTGGACTGCTGGACGGTGGTCATCGGCCCGTAGGCGCCGCGGGCGGCGGAGATCGCGATGACGGTGGCCGTGTCGGCGGCCGCCATCATGGCCTGGCCCGAGAGGCCGCCGCCGTCCCGGGCCAGCTCGTCGGACCAGGGCAGCCGCAGTACGGCGTGCCGCTCCCCGGTCTCCTCGACGGTCAGTCCGAGGGCGAGCACCCAGGGGGCGAAGTTGTCGCCGAGGATCTTGTCTGCGTCTGCGGGTGAGATCGTCACCGGGCGATTGTGGCGGTCCCGGCGGACCACCACAATCCCCTTTCGGTCAGAGGCCGGCGGCCAGTTCCGTGCCCTGCTTGATGGCCCGCTTGGCGTCGAGCTCGGCGGCCACGTCGGCGCCGCCGATCAGGTGGGCCTCGACGCCGGCGGCGCGCAGGGCCTCGTACAGGTCGCGGCGCGGTTCCTGGCCGGTGCACAGGACCACCGTGTCGGCGGGCACGAGGTGCTGTTCGCCGCCGACGGTGATGTGCAGGCCCTGGTCGTCGATGCGGTCGTACGTGGCCCCCGCGACGGAGACGACGCCCCGGTGCTTGAGCTCCGCGCGGTGGATCCAGCCGGTGGTGGTGCCGAGGTCCTTGCCGACCTTGGTGGCCTTGCGCTGGAGGAGGTGGACCTGGCGGGGCGGCGCGGGGCGCTCGGGGGCGGTGAGCCCGCCGGGGCCGGTGTACGTGGTGTCCACGCCCCAGTGGCGGAAGTAGACGTCGGGGTCCTGGGAGGCGCCCTCGCCGCTGTCGGTGAGGAACTCGGCGACGTCGAAGCCGATGCCGCCGGCGCCGACGACGGCGACGCGTTCGCCGACGGGTGCGCCGTCGCGGAGCACGTCGAGGTAGTTGACGACGTTGGCGTGGTCCACGCCCTCGATGTCGGGGGTGCGGGGGGTGACGCCGGTGGCGACGACGACCTCGTCGTAGCCCTGGAGGGTCTCCACGTCGGCGCGGGTGTTCAGGCGGACCTCGACGCCGGACTCCACGAGCTGGGTGCCGAAGTAGCGGATGGTCTCCTCGAACTCCTCCTTGCCGGGGATGCGGCGGGCGACGTCGAGCTGGCCGCCGATGTGGCCGGAGGCCTCGAAGAGGGTGACGGCGTGGCCGCGGCCGGCGGCGGAGACGGAGCAGGCGAGACCGGCCGGACCGGCGCCGACGACGGCGACGCGCTTCTTGGTCCGGGTCGGGGACAGCACGAGCTCGGTCTCGTGGCAGGCGCGCGGGTTGACCAGGCAGCTGGTGATCTTGCCGCTGAAGGTGTGGTCGAGGCAGGCCTGGTTGCAGCCGATGCAGGTGTTGATGGTCTCGGAGCGGCCGGCGGCGGCCTTGGCGACGAAGTCGGCGTCGGCCAGGAAGGGGCGGGCCAGGGAGACCAGGTCCGCGCGCCCGTCGGCGAGCAGTTCCTCGGCGATCTCCGGGGTGTTGATGCGGTTGCTGGTGACGAGGGGGACGCTCACCGCGCCCATCAGCCGCTTGGTGACCCAGGTGTAGGCGCCGCGCGGGACGGAGGTCGCGATGGTGGGGATGCGGGCCTCGTGCCAGCCGATGCCGGTGTTGATGATGGTGGCGCCGGCCGCCTCGATCTCCTTGGCGAGGTGGACGACCTCGTCGAGGGTGGAGCCGCCGGGGATGAGGTCGAGCATGGAGAGGCGGTAGATCAGGATGAAGTCCTCGCCGACGGCCGCGCGGGTGCGCCGGACGATCTCCAGCGGGAAACGCACGCGGTTCTCGTAGGCGCCGCCCCAGCGGTCGGTGCGCTTGTTCGTCGCGGCGGCGATGAACTCGTTGACCAGGTAGCCCTCGGAGCCCATGATCTCGACGCCGTCGTAGCCCGCGAGCTTGGCGAGGCGGGCGGCGCGGACGAAGTCCTCGACGGTGCGCTCGACCTCGGCGTCGCTGAGCTCGTTCGGGACGAAGGGGCTGATGGGGGCCTGGAGGGCGCTGGGGGCCACCAGGTCCTTGTGGTAGGCGTAGCGGCCGAAGTGGAGGATCTGCATGGCGATCTTCCCGCCCTCGGCGTGCACGGCCTCGGTGATCACCCGGTGCTCGGCGGCCTCGTCCTCGGTGGTGAGGCGGGAGCCTCCCTCGAAGGGGCGGCCGGCGTCGTTCGGGGAGATGCCGCCGGTGACGATCAGGCCGGCGCCGCCGCGGGCGCGCTCGGCGTAGAAGGCGGCGAGCCGCTCGAAGCCGCCCTGGTGCTCTTCGAGGCCGGTGTGCATCGAGCCCATGATCACGCGGTTCGGCAGGGTGGTGAAGCCGAGGTCCAGGGGGCTCAGCAGGTGCGGGTACCGGCTCTGGGAACTCATGAGGGGCGCCTCCTCGCGCGGGGGTGATGAACCTGTTCTAGCGAGCGGAGGTCGGTTTTGCAACTAAGTGCATAACCGGAGTCCTCCGGCCGGGGCCCGTCCGCCCCCGGAAACCCGGGGCCCGGGCGCGGCCGGCCCGCAACCCTGTGGCGGAGTTCACGCCGCCCCGCGTACCGTCGGCCCGATGACCGACCACCGCACCCGGCCCGTGCACGGCGCCCGGCTCCTCACGGACGCCGAGCGTGCCCGGCACTGGCTCGCCGAGGACGGCGTCACGCGGGCCGGCCCCGACACCTGGCACGACAGTGAACCGCCCGCCCGGATCCTCACCACGGAAGATTTGTGCAACGGGCTCGGCTCGATGGCCTTCACCGACGAGCGGCTCGACCTCGCGGACCGGCTACGGGTGGCCCTCGGACTGATGGACCTGCTCGGATGGCACCCCCTGGTGACCGCCCAGGTCCACACGGCGCACCTGGGACCCGAGGGGCCGCTCCCGCCCGACCTGCTCTGGGGCGGCTACCGCCGACGACTGGAGGCCGAACGGGAGTGCGAGGCGATCACCTGCTCGCTCTGGTTCGACTGGTTCGAGTACGCCCCGACCGCGGCCGAGGCCTTCGCCGAGGTCCTCGGCGACGACCGGGCCCGGCTGCTGCCGGGGGCCCCGCCGCCGCTGCTGCGCCGGGCCCGGCGGGTCCTGGAGCACTCCGGCCCCGTGCCCTGGGCCACCAAGATCGGCACCTACCGGGCCGCCGCCCGCGTACCCGCCCTGCGGCACGCCGTCTTCCGCGCCGTCCTGCGCAGCCGGCACGACGTCTACGGGAGCATCGACGCCGCCGAGGGGCTCGCCCTGCTCGACCAGCTGGAGCTCCCGCCCGACACCGAGCGCCTGGCCGAGCTGCGCGGCGTACTGGCGGCGGATCCCCGCCCTTGACGGGCCGGGTCGGGGTCCGCCGCCGGCGCGGTCAGGCGCGGTGCAGGCGGACCGTGACGATCTGGAACGGGCGCAGCGTGAGCGGGACCCGGCCCTCCGGGGTGGGGACGCCCACCGCCGTGCCCGTCAGGGGGCGTTCGAGCAGATCGCTCTCCACCGCCGCGGCCAGGGGGAAGTCCGCGGTCAGGGTGGCCCGGGCGCGGCCGCCGCGGGACTCGTAGAGGCGGACGATCACATCCCCGCTGCGGTCCTCGGCCAGTTTGACCGCCTCGACCACCACCGCGTCCTCGTCGACGGCGAGCAGTGGGGCGACCGGGCCGGCGCCGGGGACCACCCGCTCGGGCAGGTTCAGCGCGTGGCCCTCACGGACCGCGTCCCCGATCCCGGCGCCGGGCGCGAGCGAGAAGCTCAGGGTGTGGGAACCCTGGTCGGTCTCCGGGTCGGGGTAGCGCGGGGCGCGCAGCAGGGAGAGCCGGACCGTGGTGGTCTGACCGCCGTCGGCCCGGACGTCCCGGGTCACGTCGTGCCCGTACGTGGAGTCGTTGAGCAGCGCCACCCCCCAGCCGGGCTCCTCCGCGTGGATCCAGCGGTGGGCGCAGATCTCGAACTTCGCCGCCTCCCAGGAGGTGTTGGTGTGGGTGGCCCGGTAGACGTGCCCGAACTGGGTCTCGGATGCGGTTCGTTCGGCCTTCACGTCCAGGGGGAAGGCGGCCTTGAGGAACTTCTCCGTCTCGTGCCAGTCCACGTCCGTGACGATGTCGACCGTCCTGGCCCCGGCCCGCAGGGTGATCCGCTGGACCGCCGCCGACCGCCCGAAGGAGCGGGTCACGCGTACGGTCGCCGCGCGCGGGCCGCTCCCGGTGACCTCCAGCCGGTCCAGCTCCACGAGGTCGGTGACCCGGTTGCGATAGAACGCGTCGATGTCCCAGGCGTCCCACATGTTCGGGAAGTCGGGGTGGATCTGGAGCAGGTTCGCCGCCGTGCCCGGGGCGACCGTCTCCCGGCGCGCCTCCAGGTCGTAGACGGAGACGATCAGGCCGCGGGCGTCGATCTCCACCAGCAGTCGGCCGTTGGCCAGGATGTGCCCGCCGCCGTGCCGCTCCTCCACCGTGACCGGCTCCCCCGCGGCGGCCGGGCGACCGGCCCCGCCGGCCGGGACGCCGCGGCGGGCGTGCGGGGCGCAGTTGAAGACGAGCTCCTCGGTGCCCTGCCCCGCGAGCGCCTGCTGCGCGGCGAGGGTGATCGCCCGGAGCTCCTCGCGTACGGCCGCGTACGTCGCGCGTGCCTCGCGGTGCACCCAGGCGATGGACGAGCCCGGCAGGATGTCGTGGAACTGGTGGAGCAGCACCGTCTTCCAGATCCGCTCCAGGTCCTCGTACGGGTACGCGTACCCCGCGACCCGCACCGCGGCGGTCGCCGCCCACAACTCGGCCTCGCGCAGCAGCGACTCGCTGCGCCGGTTGCCCTGCTTGGTCTTGGCCTGGGAGGTGTAGGTGCCGCGGTGCAGCTCCAGGTAGAGCTCGCCGGCCCAGACGGGAGCGTCCTCGTACTCGGCGTGGGCCTTCTCGAAGAAGGCGTCCGGGCGCTCGATCCGGACCTTCGGGGAGCCCTCCAGGTCCCGCTGCCGGCGGGCGCGGGCGAGGTGTTCGCGGGTGGGGCCGCCGCCGCCGTCACCCCACCCGAAGGGCACGAGCGAACGTGAACCGTGGCCCTTCTCGCGGTAGTTGCGGGCGGCGTGGGCGAGTTGGGCACCACCCAGGTCGCTATTGTAGGTGTCGACGGGCGGGAAGTGGGTGAAGACGCGGGTGCCGTCGATGCCCTCCCACCAGAAGGTGTGGTGCGGGAACCTGTTCATCTGGGACCAGGAGATCTTCTGGGTCAGGAACCACTTGGAGCCGGTGAGCCCCACGATCTGCGGCATCGCGGCGGTGTAGCCGAAGGAGTCGGGGAGCCAGACGTTCTGCGTCTCGACGCCGAATTCGTCGAGGAAGAACTTCTTGCCGTGGAGGAACTGACGGACCATGGCCTCGCCGCCGACCATATTGGTGTCGGACTCCACCCACATGCCGCCGACCGGCACGAACTGCCCGTCCGCGATCTTCTTCTTGATCCGCTCGAAGAGCTCGGGCCGGTAGGTCTTGATCCAGTCGAGCTGCTGCGCCTGGGACATCGCGAAGACGAACTCGGGGTGCCGGTCCATCAGGTCGACCATGTTGGAGGTGGTACGCGCGACCTTGCGGACCGTCTCGCGCAGGGGCCACAGCCACGCGGAGTCGATGTGGGCGTGGCCGACCGCGCTGATCCGGTGCGCGGAGGCGTTGGCCGGGGCGGCGAGCACGGCGGTCAGGCAGCCGCGGGCGGCGGCCGCGCTGCCGGGCACATCGTCGAGGTCCAGGGTGTCCAGGGCCGCGCCGAGGGCCCGCAGGATCTCGTGCCGACGGGCGTCCGCCGTGTCGAGCTGGACCATCAGGTCGTAGAGCACCTCCAGGTCCTGGACCAGCTCCCAGACCTCCGTCTCGAAGACGGTGAGGTCCATCCGGGCGAGCCGGTACAGCGGCTGGTCGCCACTGGTGGGCAGGTCCCCCTCGTACGTGAGCGCGTGGTCGACCAGGACCGGGTTGGAGGCGGCCTCGACGTACCACTCGACCTGTTCGCCGCCCTCGGCGCGATCGGCCACGCGTACCCAGTCGTTGTACGGGTTGAGGGCCTTCACCTCGCCGCCGTCGGCCCGGTGGACCAGGCCCTCGCACTGGAATCCGGGCATCATCCGGTCGAAGCCGAGGTCGAGGACGGCTTCCACCGTGCGGCCGGCCCAGTCCGCGGGGACCGTGCCGGTGACCTTGAACCAGGTGGTGCCCCAGGCCGGGCCCCACGGGGCGCCGATCGCGCAGGGCTCGTAGGGGGCCGCGAGCCCTTCGGTGACGGGGACGGGTTCGCCGGGGGCTTCCCAGCGCCCGACGGTCAGCGGGACCGCGCGGGAGTGGACGGCGGGCTTGACGCGCTGCTCCAGAACCCGGCGGAGGCGGTGTTCGGTGATGTTGCGGTCGTCATGCATGACGGCTGCTCCAGGGAGGGTGGTCGGCACGGAGTGTCGGTACGGGGGTGTCGGTGCGGAGGGTGGGCGGGCCGGCTCAGATCTTGACGGCTCCCTCGCCCACGCCCTTGAAGAAGAAACGCTGGAGGGCGAAGAAGAGCAGCATCATCGGGACGAGCGCGGCCATCGCGCCGGCGGCGACGAGCCGCTGGTCGTTGACGGTGGTGGCCCCGGCCAGGGTCTTCAGGCCGAGTTGGAGGGTGTAGTGGTCGCTGTCGGTGAGGACCAGCAGGGGCCACAGGAAGTCGTCCCAGGCGCCCATGAAGCTGGTGATGCAGACGACGGCCAGGGCGCCCTTGGCGGCGGGGAGGAAGACCCGGGTGAACCGGGTCCATTCGCCCGCGCCGTCCAGCACGGCGGCCTCCTCGACCTCCCGGGGCACGGCCAGGAAGGCCGCCCGCATGATCATGATGTTGAGTACGGAGACCGCGCCGGGCAGCCACACTCCGATGAGGGTGTCGACGAGACCCATCTCGCGGACGGTGAGGAACATCGAGATCATCACGGACTCGAAGGGGAACATCAGGGTCGCCACCAGCACGGTGAAGACGATCCGCCGCCCCTTCCAGCCGGCTCGGGAGAGGGCGTAGCCGCCCATCGCGGCGAAGAGCATGTTCGAGGCGATCGCGAGGACGGCGACGGTGAGGGTGTTGCCGACGTACTGCAGGAGCGGGAAGGACTCGGCGACCCGGACGTAGTTGTCGAGGGTGGGCCGCGCGGGCAGCACGCCGTCGTACACGTTCTCGGTGCGGCCGCGTACGGAGGTCAGGAACTGCCAGACGATCGGGCCCAGCATGACCACGAGCATCAGCACCAGGGTGGCGTACCGCGCGGCGAGGGCGATCCGGTGGCGCCTGCGGGCGGCGGCGGACGACGGTGTGCTCGCCTTGCGTCTCACGGCTCGTCCCCTTTCGACAGGCGGCGGCCCAGCAGGCTGAAGACCAGGGTCAGGAGGAACAGCAGGATGGAGATGGCGCAGGCGTAGCCGGTCTCGCCGGAGAAGCCGAGACCGACCTGCCGGATCAGGAAGGGCAGGGTGCGGGCACCGCCGCCGGGGCCGCCGCTCTCGCCGCCGAGGATGTAGATCTCGGTGAACACGCGCAGCGCCGAGATGGCGGAGAGGGTGCCGACCAGCAGCATCATGGGCTTCACCTGGGGCACGGTGATGCTGAAGAAGCGGCGGACGGGGCCGGCGCCGTCGATGGCGGCCGCCTCGTGGAGGGTGGCGGAGACGTTCCCGAGGGCGGCCAGGTAGAAGACCATGTAGTAGCCGAGGCCCTTCCACACGGTCACGATCATCGCGGAGACCAGCAGCATCGTGGAGTCCGTCAGGAACGGGATCGGCTCGGAGACGAGGTGCAGCCGCCGGAAGACGGTGTTGACGAGGCCGTCGCTGCGCAACACCCACTGCCAGATCAGCCCGACGACCACGGCGGAGGCGATCACCGGGGTGTAGAAGGCGGAGCGGAAGAAGCCGATGCCGGGAATCTTCGCCTGGACGAGGACCGCGAGGGCCAGCGGCAGGAGGACCAGGCAGGGGACGACGACCACGAGGTACAGCACGCTGTTGCCGGTCGCGACCCAGAAGTCGGGGTCGGCGAAGGCGCGCCGGTAGTTGTCGAGGCCGACGAAGCCGCCGCCGCGCAGGATCTGGGCGTCGGTGAAGGAGAGGACGACGGTGTTGACGAACGGCCAGAGGCTGAACAGCGTCACCATCACGAGGCCGGGCGCGAGGAACAGGTAGGGGGTCCACCAACTGCGGTGGGGCAGTCCGGTCTCGGTCTCCATGGCCCGCGCGGCGCGCCGCCCCCGAGCGGCTCCGCGACGTCGCTCGTGTGCGCCGGCGCGGCTCCGCGGCCGGTCGGTGGTGAGGCCGGTCATTTGTCGGCCGCGGCGGCGAGGAGCTTGTTCGCCGCTTCCTGGGCCTTCCGCACGGCTGTCCGGGGGTCCTGTTCGCCCTTGATGGCCTTCTGCATCTCGCGTACGACGGCGTCGCCGACCTGATTGGTCCACTGGACGGGGGTGTTGGCGTCGAGCGCGGCGGTCTTCAGCTGGTCGGCGCCGACGGCGCGGGCGAGGGTCTCCGCGTCCTTGCCGTCGCCCTTGTCGGAGAAGAACGGGTCGGCGAGGCCTCGGGCGTTGGAGGGGTAGATGGTGGCCTTCCTGGAGAACTCCACCTGGTTGGGTCCGTTGGTCACCCACTTGGCGAACTCGGCCGCCGCGTCCACATGCCGGGTGTCCTTCTTGATGCCGAGCGACTGGGCGTAGATGCCGATGTGGCCGAGTTCGCCGGTGACGGCTCCGGCGACCTGGGTCTTGGCGTAGGTCTCCGGGGCGTTCTTCTTGATGTCCTTGACGAAGCCCGGTGAGCCCGGACCGAAGACGATCTTGCCGCTGCCGTAGAGCTGGTTGATGTCGTCCGACTTGAGGAGGGACTCCTTGGGCATGGCGCCCTTGGCGTACAGATCCTTCATACGTTCCACCCATCGAACGGCTCGGTCCGTGTCGAAGGTGAAGCGGTCGCGCTTCTCGCTGAGGATCGGGATGCCCATCTTCTGCCAGTCCCCGGGCAGTCGCCCCTTGGGGTCGGCCATGAAGGCGGAGTACCGGCCGCCGGACGAGGCGGCGATCCGCTCGGCGTAGTCGAAGAACTGCTCCACGCCGGTCGGCGGCGCGGCCGGATCCAGACCGGCCTTCTCGAAGAGCTCTCTGTTGTAGGTGAGGATCTCCGGCGTCACGTACCAGGGGTAGGCGTACACGCTGTCGCCCTTGCCGGGAAGTTTGAACTGCTCCCAGGCTCCCGGCACGTACTCCTGGGCCGACGCGCCGTCGAGGGCGGCCACGTCGGCGAGCATGCCCCGGTCGCCGAGGAGTTGGAAGGAGTCGGTGGAGAGGTTGACCACGTCGGGGAGGGCTCCGGCCTGGGCGTCGGCGACGAGCTTCTCGTTGTAGCCGTCGCCGGGGACGTCTTCCCAGGTGACCTCGACCTCGGGGTACCGCTTCTCGAACGCGTCGATGACCCCCTGTACGTAGGTCGTGAAGGTGGGTTTCAGTTGGAGCGTCCGGAAGGTGATCTCACCGGCCACCTCGCCCGTCCGCCGCGCCTCCTTCGCGTCGGCGCCGCCGCCGCTCAGGCCGCACGCGGTGGTCGAGAGGAGGGTTCCCGCGGCCAGCAGGACAACAGCGGTACGGGTCGGGTTCGAACGGGTCATCGTCGCCGCCTTTGCAGAAGTCCGGCCTCGTCGCCGGAGGCGGTGCCCACGGTCGTCCGCGAGCAAGACCTCGTCAATGAGGCAGGAGGACGGCCGGCCGGTGACGTATCGGTGCCGAATGGCCCGCCCGCGCCGGGCAGGTCCGGCAGGCCTCGCACATCACCTCTCCGAGCTGGACTGATGCGCTTTAGTACAAAGGCGGTCGAGCAGGGTGTCGATTCGACGACGGACCCGCTTCCGCGTCACAACTTGACTTCTTATGGACGGTTCACGGCAGGCACGCACTAATGCGCTTTAGCCGCACCGCGAACCGCTCACGCGGGGATCGTGGTGGTGCGAGCGACGGAGGCGCGTCCGGATTCGCCCCCGAACGGCGTGCAGCTCAGTAGCCAGAGCACCGACCTGCAAAGTCGGAGGGCGCAGGGGCAGGACCTGCCACGCCGGCCATGGACGAGAACACCGAGAACCGACGCCCCGCCCCAGGACTCCCGACCGCCGGGCTCTTCGAGCACCACCTCACCGACGAGGGCCTCGCCCGGCTGTGGTCGATGCTCGACAGCGGGCGGCGTTGCTGGAGCACGGGCTGATCCCCTCCGCGGAGGTGCTCGGCGAGGTGGCGGAACAGCTGATCTGCACGCACACCGCGCGGGGATACGCCGACGCGTCGCTGCGCACGCTGATGGCGGCGACCTACCGGGCCGGGCGCGATCGCCGGTATCCGCTCTGGTGGACCCCGAAACACCATGCACGGATCACCGAGCTGCCTTGGGTCCGCGCGGTCGCCCCTTGGGCCGCCGACCCGGTGGAGCAGGCCCGTTCGACCCTGCGGACGCTCGGCGAGGTCTGCGTCCGGGTCTTCCCGGGCGCCGGGCTGCCCAACCTGACGGTACGGGTGCTGTCCGGGCTCGCGCGGCTCGCCGAGCTGCCGGTGCCGTTCGCGGCGGAGCCGCCGGCCGACTCGTACAGCGGGATGGCCGCCCCCGAGGTTCTGGCGGCGGCGCGGACCGCCGCCGAGCTGCTGCGCGGCACCGTGTACGAGCGCCACCACGGCATCGACTACGCGGCGGTACGGGACCTGGCGGACGCCCGGGACCGGCACGGCTTCGCCCTGCTGTGCGCCGAGCGTGCCGGGCGCCCCGAACAGCCGCTGGTGAGCGACCCGGCGGTCGTCGCGCAGGCCCATGTCCTCACCACGTCCGACCTCGCCACCCTGGTCGCGCACGCGGGCCTCGCCCCGCGCGGCGGCTGGGGCGGCCCGGCTCGACGCGCGGGCCGCCCGGCTTCCGGCACGCGCCGCCGCGCGGATCGCCGGGCTCCTGGCCGATCTCCGCCTCGCCACCGCCGCTGTCGGACAGTCACTTGGGCTTGTTGCGGTAGATGCGACGGCCGGCCAGGTGCGTGGTGATCGTCTCGCCGCGCCACAGTTTCCGGTCGCCGTCCATCTCGTCCGGCGTGGGCCATCGGCCGCGGCTGATGTCCGACCGGATGCTGTCGGGCTGCAGGCCGGAGGCCTCGGCTATCTCGACGACGGTGTAGCGGCGGGACGGTTCGAGCGCGGTGGCCTCCCGGGTGTGGTGCTCGCCGAAGAACCGGGCGATGGCCTCCGGGTCGAACTCGATGGTCCTGCCGCGCTTGCCGATGGCGGCGGGCCACCCGGGGTGCCGGCCCCATCGGGGGTTCTCCGACAGGTAGCGGGCGCTCATGCCGTAGTGCTCGGCTATCTCGGTGTAGGTGACGCCTGTGCGGCCCTCGGGAGGTACGGGCCCGCCGTTCGACGGGCGGGAGCCGGTGGCCGAGCGGGGGTGCCCGCCGGCGCGTGGCTCCGGCGCCGCCCGGCCCGGGCGGGCTTCGGCGACGGTGAGGACGACCGTACGGCCGTCCGGGTCGGTCAGCGTGTGCCGGCCCGGCGGCAGGAAGCCGGCGCCGTTCGGCGGGGCGGTGAGGCCGAGGCGCAGGTATCCGGTCTCCGGGCGGCTCGTGGCGGGGTAGAGCTCCAGGACACCGCCGTCGGCGAGCGTCGCCGCGTAGTGCTCCGGCCCGTTGCCGTGCCGCTCGTGTACGAGGGCGAGGCCGATGCCCCGGTAGAAGTCGCGGCAGGCGTCGAGCCGGGTCGTGTAGATCACGGCGAGTTCGAGGATCATGCTGGCGCTCCTGGTGTGTGATGACTGCGAGCGAACGGTGGGCCCCGGCCCGCTCCTCGCAACGGCGGCCACCGCCAGGGCACTTGTCTGCGGCGCCGCTGCGCCGCCTGCCGAACCCCCGATCAAGGCAGCCCACTTGGCACGTCTACGCCCCGGCGCGACACGCGCCGAGTGGGAAGGTCATCTTAAATTCCTACCACGTCTGCGTACGCTGTCCCCATGACCGACAGCACCCTTTCCGATCAGCAGGTGCTCGATGACCTGCGCGTCTTGACCGTCGAGTACCTGAGCGCGGTCCGGGCGTGCCTGGCCGGCATCGAGGCTCCCGTGGTGCGGGAACGAGCTGCGCGGCTGTTCACCGATCAGCTGCTGCCCGATGTGGCGAAGGCGGTCAAGGACATACGTACCGCCGCTGTGGGCGAGTTGCGTCAGGGGCGCACCCTGCGGGAAGTGTCCATACTGATAGGGCTGTCCGTGCCCCGGGTCGACCAACTGCTCAAGGGGAAATGAGCAGTCGCCGTACCTGGCGGCCGGGTGTTCAGCCCGCGTCGACCTTGGGCGCGCAGCGCATGCCGATGTAGCAGCAGGGGGTGCCGTCCACGAGGGTGGCGAAGACGACGGGCATCCAGTCGCCGCTGAAGGAGAGGCCGGCGCCGGAGGCGGCGAAGACCGTGGAGCTGAGCGGGGTGAGGTCCATCTCCAACGGCGGCGAGAAGTCCCGCATACCGTCGACGAACTCGTACAGCAGGTGGGGGGCGCCGTCGGGCCGCATTCCGACGGTGATGACCACTCCTTCTCGGCGGTAGGTGCCGACCAGCGGGACCATGTCGACGACCGGGGGCCGCGCAGGCGGCGCGAAGGCGGGCGGCATGTGGACCCCGCCGAGGTCGCGCAGGAGCTCGCGCATCAGGTCGGCGTAGAGGAAGCGGGCGGCGCCGCCGTTGGTGAGCAGGACGACGACGAGGTCGGCGCCGGGGACCACGCGCACGTAGCCGTACTGGCCGATCGAGGCGCCGTCGTGGCCGTAGCCCGGGACCCCGTTCCAGTCGTAGAGCGACCAGCCCAGCCCCCAGCCGTCCGCGCTCACCGTCCACCTGTCGGGGACGTCGACCGCCCACCGCTGCATCTCCGCGACGGCCCGGGCGCCGATGATCTGCGTACCGTCCGGGGCGGAGCCGCCGTCGAGGTGCAGCTTGGCCAGTCGGAGTACGTCCGCGGCGGTGGCCAGGACACGTCCGTACGGGCCCGCCGAACGGGGCATCATGTCCCAGGCCGGCGCCGGCTCCGGGTCCGGTCCCTCACCCGGAAGATGCCCCATCGCGGTCCGGAAGGCCAGTGCTTCCTCGGGCAGGGTCATGGTGTGGGTCAGGTTCAGGGGGGCGACGAGCCGCTCCTTGAGGGCCTGGTCCCAGGTACGTCCGGTGAGGACCTCGACGACGCGGCCGAGGACGTTGTAGCCGACGCTGCTGTAGGAGACCGCGGTGCCGGGCGGACAGTCCAGCGCCACGTTCCCGGCGGCTGCCACGTACTTGGCCAGACAGTCGTCCCCGCGGCCGCTGTCGTAGGTGAAGTCGCAGGTCAGGCCGCTGGTGTGGCTGAGGAGTTGGCGGATGGTGATCGTCTTGGTGGCTTCGGGGTCGGCCACGCGGAACTCCGGGAGCACCTCGATGACGGGCGCGTCGAGGTCGAGTTCGCCCGCGGCGGCGAGCTGCATGACCAGGGTCGCCGTGTAGAGCTTGGCTATCGATCCGAGCTGGAACACCGAGTCGGTGGTCGCCTCCACCCCGGTGCCACGGTGCAGGATGCCGCTCGCCAACTCGTGGATCCGCCCCTCGGCGAACACCGCGAGGGTGGCGCCGGGAACGTGGTGGGCGGCGCGGAGTACGTCGAGGCGGCTCTGCCAGTGGGCCAGGGAGAACGTCACATCGGTTCCTTCGGCTCGGGGTCTCGTACGGATCGCCGCACGTTTCTTGATCCACAAACCGGGATCCACGCCACCGTAGGTCGGTCCCCGAGGCAGGGGTAAGGACCCGCACGCGTCAACGAGGGGACCCCCGGCGCCACCGGGCAGGACCGCGCACCAGGAGGGGCGTTCGCGCCACACCGGGGGTTCCGGCTCACCAAGGAGGCGGTCTCACCGGTCGGTTCGGGTGAACGGCTGGTAGCGTCGACGGTCCTATGCGCTCTCCTGGCACCGACGGCACCGTCTCCGTCCACCTCGCGCGGTTCGTCGTCGACTCCTTGCACCGGTCGGGTGTGGGTCCGGGCCGGGTCGCCCGATTACCGGACCTGGGACCCGACGTGCTGGGCAACGACCTGGCCCGGGTCTCGACCGCGTCGGCGCTGGCCGTGTGGGAGCGGTTGACGCTCGCCGAGCCGGGGACGACCATCGGCGCGCTGATCACCGCCGAGGCGCCGATCGGTACGTTCGGCCTGTGGGACTACCTGGTGACCACCGGGCCCAACCTTCGGGAAACCCTGAAGCGGGCGGTGCAGTACAACGCCGTCATCGGTGACGCGACCCAGGAGAAGCTCCTCGTCGAGGAGGACGGTCGCTCCTTCACCATCCGTCACGCGACGGGAAGTTGGGGCCCCGATGTGGTGGAGGCGATCGACTTCTTCGCTCTGGGCATGTTCCTGACCCGGTCCCGGGCCGCCACCGGCCGGCCCGTCGTCCCGCTGCGCGTCACGGTGACGCACGCCGCGTCCGGCCGCTTCCGGCGACTGGCCGAGTTCTTCGGGACCACCCGCATCGACTTCGGCGCCGCGTACAACTCGATCACCTTCCACGACGACGACGTACGCGCCCCGCTGCCCAAGGCCCAGCCGGGGCTGGACCGCATCCTCGCGCAGCAGGCCGCGCTGACGATCGCGTCGGCGCAGCCGGCCCTGCTCTGGCAGGACCGCTTCCGGATGGTCCTCGAGTCCGCCTTCCGGGAGGACACGGTGAGCCTGGAACACGTGGCGCAGCGACTGGCGATGAGTCCGCGCACCCTGCAGCGGCGCCTGGGCGAGCACGGCACGACCTGGCGCGAGGAGGTCGAGGCCGTGCGCCAGGAGCACACCATGGAGCTCCTGCGCGCCACCGACCTGCCGCTGCGTTCGGTCGCGGCCCGGGTCGGTTACAGCGACATGCGCGCGCTGCGCCGGGCGGTGCGCCGCTGGGAGGGTCGGGCCCCGCGCGACATCCGCAACGAGGCGGGCGTCGCGGCGATGCCGTCGGGCGCCGACGCGGTCGACCGACCGCCCCGGCCGCCCCGGCCGCCCGACATCGGCGCCCGATCGGTCACTTCATCGGGTACTGCGTCTTCTCCGCGAGCTTGCCGTCCTTGAAGCAGAAGCGCAGCACCGTCTCCTCGCCGCTCTTGGTCTCACCGCTGGATATGTACCAGGAACAGGTGCTGCCCTCGGGCTCGACCGGTCCGCCCTCCTGGAGGGCGCTCTTGACGAAGCTCTCCCCGGACGGGAGCTTGCCGCGGACCTCGCTCTCCGCGTCCCCGGTCTTCACGGCCTCGTAGACCGCGGGATCGACGAGGGTCTTGTCGGCCATGTCGAGGACCTTGCCCATGCCGAAGACCACGGCCACGAGCAGGCCCACCCCGAGCACCAGCGCCACCGCGCACCCGATCAGACAACCCTTGCGCTGAGCCACGCCCGTTCCTCCGTGTCGTTCCTGTCCGGCGGCGGTCGCCTGGACACTCACACCCTCGCAAGGGGCCGGGGTCGCGGGCTGTCCTCGAAAGTCGTCGACCGTCACGACGATCGTCGTTCGAGGTCGGACCCACCGCGCCGTGTATACAGGGAGGAGATCGACTATTCGGGCGAAGCGAGAGGATCCCACCGTGAGCGAGCAGACCATCGAGCCGCTGATCGTCGTCGGCGTGGACGGGTCGAACCATTCGAAGGAGGCGCTGCGCTGGGCGGTCGCGCAGGCCGCGATGACGGGCGCCCGGGTGCACGCCGTCATGGCCTGGGAGTGGAACCGCAATCCGTTCGCCATCGGGCCGACGGCCGCCGAGACCGCCGACGCGGAGGTGGTGACGGCCGAGGAGGCCGCCCGCCGGAAGCTGGCGGACACGGTCGCCACCGCGGTCGGCACCTCGCCCGGGGTGCCGGTGTTCCGGCGCGTCGAGCAGGGGTCCCCGGCGCAGGTCCTGGTCGACGCGTCGAAGGAGGCGGACCTGATGGTGGTGGGGACCCGCGGGTACGGGGGCTTCAAGGGCGCGCTGCTCGGCTCGGTGAGCCAGCAGGTCGTGCAGTACTCCGCCGGTACGGTCGTGCTCGTCCGCGAGGGCGAGGACCGGAACGACTGATTCGTCGTACCCGGGTACGGCCCCACCGACCTGACGAACCGCCGATCCGCCGATCCGCCGGCAGCGCGCTCAGCGAAGCAGGCGCTCCAGCATCGCCTTCAACTCGGGCGGGCACTCCTCACGGGGAACACCGCACTCCTCGACCAGCCGGGCCGCCCGCGCGAGCCCCGCGGGCTCTTCCGGCGCGTCCAGGGCCTGTGCGAGCAGGCCGAGAGCGGGAACGAGGTCGGCCTGCAGGCGGTCGGGAAGCGCGTCGAGGAAGAGCGTGTCCTCGGTGAACACCAGGTCGACCAGGGCCGCACAACGCGCCCGCAGCGCGTCCGCGCCCTGAGTGCCGCCGCCCGGCCGGGTCGTGGAACGCCGCTCAGCCACGGGCCCTCCCCCGCGTGGACGTCCCGTCCGGGGCCGGCCCGGCCGGCGGGGGACCCGCCTCCGCGCGGGGCGTCGATCCCGCGCTCCGCTCCCAGAGGCCGGCCAGGTGTGCGTGCAGGACCTCGTACGCCTCCTCCGGGGTGAGGTGGCCGATGAGGACGTGCGTGGTGAGACCGTCCGCGAGGGCGAGGAGGGTGCGGGCCTCGCGCTCCGCGCCCCGGCTCCCGGCGCCGTCGGCGCCCTCGCCGGCTTCGGCGATGAGGCGGGTGAACGCCTCGTGCAGGGTCGCGTAGTTCGCCTTGAGCGTGCCGGCGAGCACCTCGCTGACGGCGGCCTGCGCGACGAAGGCGAGCCAGACCCGGGCCTCGGCGCGGTGCTCCTCGCGGAGCAGCGAGATCTCGGTGACCGCGTGTCCCAGGGCGGTGCCGGCCGACTGGGCCGGGCTCCGGACGAGTCGGGCCTGTACGCGCTCCATGACCTGCTCACCGATGTGCCCGAGCGCGAAGACGAGCATCTCCTCCTTGGTGCGGAAGCACCGCTGGACGGCACCCATCGACACCTGCGCGCGGGCCGCGACGTCGCGCAGGGTCACCCCCTCCAGCCCCCGCTCGTCGGCGAGGCGGCAGACGGCCTCCGCGATGAGGCGGCGTCGGCCCGCGTGATCGACCTGCCTGGGCATGCCCGGCCCCTCCCTGTCCACAGCTCTCCGTGCGTGCAGCACTTTATGCGATGCGCGCGTATCGGTTCCAGGGGTACGCTGTGGTTCCGATGCAAGCGCATCGGTACATGGAGGGGGAGGGAAGCGCCATGCAGGACGCCCTGTGGAGGATGTCGGCCGCCGCGCAGGCGGAGGCGGTACGCGGCGGGAAGGTCTCGGCCGTCGAACTGGTCGACAGCCACCTGGATCGGATCGCCTCGGTCAACCCGACGGTGAACGCGGTCACCCAACTCCTGGCGGAGCGCGCGCGTGAGGCCGCGGGCCGGCTGGACCGGCGGCGGGCGGCCGGTGACCCGCTGGGGCCGCTCGCGGGCGTGCCCTTCACGGTGAAGGAGAGCACCGCGATCGAAGGCGTGCCGACCACCTTCGGCACGGCGCGCTTCCGCGACCTGGTGGCGTCCGCCGACGCACCCCCGGTGGCCCGACTGCGCGCGGCGGGGGCCGTCCCGATCGGCCACAGCAACCTCCCCACGCTGATCCTGGCGGGGATGCACACGCGCAGTGAGCTGTACGGCGACACGGTCAACCCGTGGGACAGCGGCCGGACCCCGGGCGGATCCAGCGGTGGCGACGCGGTGGCCGTGGCCACCGGCATGGCGGCGCTCGGGCTCGGCAACGACTCCGGCGGATCGGTGCGCATCCCGGCCCAGTTCTGCGGTGTGGCCGCACTGAAGCCGACCACGGGCCGGTTCCCCGCCGACCACCGGATCCTCGGTCCGGACGACCCCGGGCCGGCGTCCCAGATGCTCGTCACCGACGGCCCGTTGGCCCGGAGCGTGGGCGATCTCGCGCTCGCCTACGAGGTGCTCGCCGGGACCGATCCGCGCGACCCGCGGGCCGTGCCGGTGCCCGCGTACGGCGAACCGCTCCCCGGACGCGTGAAGGTCGCGGTGGTGGCGGACCCCGGCGGGCACGGCGTCCACCCCACGGTGCGCGCAGCCGTCACGACCGCGGCCGACGCGCTGCGCGACGCCGGATACGACGTGCGCGAGGTGGCGGACGTGCCGCGGCTGGACGAGGCGCTCGACGCGTACGGCCGGATCACCGTGACCGAGTTCGCCCCGAACTGGCCCGTGGTGCGCACGCTGCTCGGCCGGGGCGGGGACCGCTACATCGCGATGATGATGGAGCGGACCCCGCCCGCGAGCGCGGACGCGTTCATGAAGCTGATGGGCACCTGGCTGAACATCCGTCGCTCGTGGGCCGAATTCCTCGACGAGTACCCGCTGTTGCTCGGCCCGGTCTTCACCGAGCCGCCGGTCGAACCGGGGCTGGAGTCGCGTGACAGGGCGGGCCGGGACCGGGTCGGGTCCGGTATGCGGCTGTGCACGGTGACCAGCTTCGTGGGCGTACCCGGTGTGGCCGTACCGACGGGGACGGTCGACGGGCTCCCCTGCGGGGTGCAGATCGTCGGGCGCGCGTTCCGGGAGGACCTCTGCCTGGCCGCGGCCCGAGCGGTCGAGGACCGGCTCGGCGTACTCACCCCGATCGACCCGCGCACAGGAGGGTGAGGCCGGGCCCACCGAGCCCTCGGGCACGGACGCGGCTCAGGTACCGGGGGCCACCAGGTCCCGGGGGTCCGTGTTGGCCCCGCAGAGGATGACGGCGACCCGGTCGCCCAGCGGCCGCGGCGCGGTGCGCAGCGCCGCCGCCGCGGTGGCCGCGCCCGCCTCGACCACGATCCGGTGCTCCTCCCAGAGCGCGCGCCGGGCGGCCGTGATCTCCGCGTCGGGGACGAGGACCGAGGTCACGTTCTCCTCCTGGGCGGCGGCCAGCGCGTCCGCCGAGACCCGGGTGGCCCCCAGGGAGTCGGCGGCGACCGATTCCACGGCCACGTCCACGACCCGGCCCGCCGCCAGGGCCGCGTTCAGGGCCCGGCAGTTCTCCGGCTCGACCGCGACGACCCGTACGCCGTGTGCGCGTGCGGCGGTGGCGACCCCGGCGAACAGTCCGCCGCCGCCGACCGCGACGACCACCGTGTCCAGTCCGGGCAGGGCGGCCCGGATCTCCTCCAGCAGGGTTCCGGCGCCCGCCGCGATGAGCGGGTGGTCGTAGGCGTGGCTGCTCAGCGCGCCGCTCTCGGCGGCGAACTCCTCGCAGGCGGCCAGCGCCTGGGCGTACCGGTCGCCGACGAGCCGCACCTCGGCGCCGTACCCGCGCAACCGTTCCACCTTCACCCGTGGGGCGTTGGCGGGCAGGAACACGGTCGCGGGCACGGACAGCGCGCGGGCCGCCCAGGCGCAGGCCAGCCCGGCGTTGCCGCCGGAGGCGATGGTGACCCCGGCGGCCGGGAGGGCGCCGGCCTCGTGGTGGGCGGCGAGGAAGTTGCGGGCGCCGCGCGCCTTGAAGGAGCCGGTGTGCTGGAGGTACTCCAGCGCGTACCAGACCCCCGCCTCGGCGGCGGGCGCCACCGTGACGGGGCGGATCCCGCCCGCGATCCGGTCGGCGGCGGCGCGGACGGCGGCGTGGTCGAGCTGCTGGGCCGGTGCTGCGGGCATGGGCTGTCTCCCCATCAGGTGCGGGTGGTGGGCCGGGTGGACCGGGCGGGTGCGGCGGACTTGCCGGGTGCGCCGGCGGGCCGGGCGGCCTCGATCAGCTGGCGCAGGGCCCCGTAGTAGACCTCGTGGTCCGTCAGGGGAGGCAGTACGTCGGGCAGTCCGCCGGAGAGCACGGGGAACTGCTCGGGATCCAGCGCGGCCAGGGCCGCACGCGAGGCGGCGGTCGCCGAGGCCGGATCCCGGTGGTCGACGAAGGCCGCGCTCCCCAGGGTGAGCAGGTACATGCGGCGGTAGGTGGTCATCGCCTCGGCGAGGGTCATCCCGGCAGCCACGCTGTCGGCGAGCGAGGGCTCCACGAGCCGCGCCAGCAGTTGGCGACCGAGCCAGGGCCGGCCGCCGCGCAGCACCAGCAGTCCGGGGTGGGCGGTGAGCAGCAGGTACAGCGCGCGGAACCGCTCTTCGGCGGCCTGCGCCCAGTCCGTGCCGGCCGGGATCTCGGGGAGCTGCCCGGCGAGGTGCTCGGTGCACAGGTCGAGCAGGCCCGCGAGGTCGACGCAGCGACGCTGGACGGTGGCGTGCGAGACCTCCAGCCGGTCGGCGAGGGTGCGGAAGCTCAGGTGGCCGGGCCCTTGCTCGTCGAGGATCCGCAGGGCGGCGACGGCGATGGCCTCCGGGGTCGCACGGTCCAGGGCGGCTGATCTTCGCGGCATGAGATACACCGTAACATACGACGTATCTACACTTTCGTGTGACAGCGATTGCAGCCATATTGCTGGTCATCGGCCGACAACCAGCGACTTGTGTTGACAGTGGGTAATCGCCTCGCTGCACTGGGCGCACGACTGCCCCCACGTCAAGGAGACTCCGTGCCGCCTCGCCTGCGTGCAACGCTCCCCTGCCTGACCGCGGCCGCCCTGTTCGCCGTCGCGCTCTCCCCCGCCCCGGTGGCGGCCGAGCCCCGGGCGACCTCGGACACCCCGCTCGCGCTCACCCCGCCCATGGGGTGGAACAACTGGGCGCACTACATGTGCGACATCGACGAGGCCAAGGTGGTGGCCAACGCCGACGCGCTCGTGTCCACCGGGCTCGCCGCCAAGGGCTACGACACGGTGACCGTCGACGACTGCTGGATGACCAAGAGCCGTGACGCGCAGGGCAGTCTGGTCGTCGACACGGCGAAGTTCCCGCACGGCATGGCCTGGCTCGGCGAGTATCTGCACGCCAAGGGACTGAAGTTCGGCATCTACCAGGACGCGGGCTCCCTCACCTGCGAGAAGTACCCCGGCAGCGGCGCCCCCCAGGGCGGCGGCCCGGACCACTACGCGCAGGACGCCCGGCAGTTCGCCTCCTGGAAGGTGGACTACGTCAAGATGGACGGCTGCAACCTCTGGGTCCCGGAGGGCGCGACCAAGGAGGAGGCCTACCGCGACGCCTACAACGCCGTCGCGAAGGCCCTGCGGGACAGCGGCCGGGACATGATCCTGTCGGCCTCCGCGCCCGCCTACTTCCAGCAGGGCGAATGGGGCGGCTCCGACTGGCACAAGGTCCTCGACTGGGTCGGCGAGACCGGCCAGCTGTGGCGCGAGGGCAAGGACATCAAGGTCTACAACCCGGCCGCACCGACCACCTCACGGTGGAGCGCGGTCCTGGGCAACTACGGCTACAACCGCTGGCTCGGCCGGTACGCGGGCCCCGGCAACTGGAACGACCCCGACTTCCTGATCGCGGGCGCCCCCGGCCTCACGGCCGCCGAGAGCCGCAGCCAGGTCGCGCTGTGGGCCATGATGGCGTCCCCCTTCATCCTCTCGTCCGACGTCTCGAAGCTGACCCCGGCGGGCCTCTCGGCCCTCGGCAACACCCGGATGATCAACCTGGACCAGGATCCGATGGGCCGTCAGGGCTCCGTGGTCTCCTCCAACGCCACCTTCGAGATCCTGGTGCGGCCGCTCGCGAACGGCGACCGCGCGGTCGCCGTGCTCAACCGCTCCGCCACCACCCGGGACATCGACGTGCCGCTCGACGAGATCGGCCTGACCGACTGCACCGCCGGCGCCCAGGACCTCTGGAGCGGCACGAGCCGCGAGATCTCCGGCACGCTGACCGGGAAGGTCGCCGGGCACGACACCGGGGTCTGGCGGCTCAGCCCCCGCGGCTGCGCCGAGGCCGTACCGACCGGGCAGATCGTCGGTGACGGCGCCCGGTGCGCCGACGGTGCCAACACCAGCGGCGTCGGCGCCGTGGTGATGGCCGCCTGCACCGGGGCCCCCGACCAGCGGTGGACCGTGGGCAAGGACGCGCGCCTGCGGCTGGCCGGCGAGTGCCTGTCGGCGGGCGTCGACCGCCTCGTGGAACTGGCCGACTGTGCGACCCGCCCCGAGGAGCAGCCCGGCCAGAGCTGGACGCAGCGCCGTGACGGAGCCCTGGTGGAGGAGGTCAGCGGGCTGTGTCTGACGGCTCCGACGGCCACCGCCCCCGCCGAGCGGCTGCGGCTGACCGACTGCGGCGACCACCGGGTCGACCAGGCCTGGGCCCTGCCGGTCTGACGGCCCGGTCGAACGGATGAGGAACTCGACGCATCGCGGCGGGCGCAGGCCGAGGACCCGGCGCCCGCTCGCCCTCGCCGCGCTTCCGGCGGCGCTGCTGGCGCTGATCTGCGCGGGATCGCCCGCACGTGCCGACGTACGGACCGACGCGCACGCGGACGGGCACACGGACGCGCGCCCGGGTGCCGTCCGGGGTCCGGGCCACGCCCGCACCTTCGACGTCGCGCCCGCGCGGGCCGCCCTGCGTCGGCTGCTTCCGCGCCACTGGGGGCAGTTCACCCTGGTCCCCGACACGGCCGCCGCCGCCGACACCTTCACCGTGTCCGGCACCGCCGGCGCGATCACCGTCCGCGGCAGCACCGGAGCCACCCTGCTCACCGGGGTCGGCTGGTACCTCCAGCACGTCGCCGGGGTCGACATTGGCTGGCCCGGCGACAGCATCGGCATGCTGCCCGCCCGGCTCCCGGCGGTGCCTTCCCCGGTGACCCGCGGTGCGCAGGTGCCCCACCGGTACGCGCTGAACGACACCGACGACGGCTACTCCGGCCCGTACCGCTCCTTCGAGGAGCACCAGCGGCAGATCGACCTGATGGCCCTGCACGGCATCAACGAGGTGTTCGTGCAGGTCGGCGCCGAGTACCCGTACCACCGGGCGCTCCAGGGGTTCGGCTACTCCGCCGCGGAGCTGCGGCAGTGGATCCCCGGCCCCGGCCACCAGAGCTGGTGGCTGCTGCAGAACCTGAGCAATTTCGGCGGGCCGGTCACCGAGCGGCTGATGCGCGAGCGCGCCGAGCTGGGCGGGCGGATCGCCGAACAGCTCCGCGGGCTCGGCATGACCCCCGTACTGCCGGGCTACTTCGGCACCGTGCCGCCCGGGTTCGCCACGCGCAACCCGGGTGCGGCCACGGTGGCGCAGGGCGACTGGGCGGGCTTCGACCGCCCGGACTGGCTGGACCCCGCCTCGCCCGTGTTCGCGAAGCTGGCCGCCGCCTACTACGCCGAGCAGCGCGCGGTGTTCGGGGACAGCGCGATGTACCGGATGAGTCCCCTGCACGAGGGCGGGCAGACCGGCTCCGTCGACGTCGGGGCCGCCGCGCACGCCATCCAGGGCGCGCTGCACGCGGCCCACCCCGGGGCGCTGTGGGCGGTGCTGGGCTGGCAGGACGACCCGACGGCCGAGCTGCTGGCCGGGGTGGACACCTCGAAGCTGCTGATCCTGGACGGGCTCTCCGACCGGTACAACCGGCTGGACCGGGAAGCCCGTTGGGGCGGGGCCCCGTACGCCATGGGCACCATCTACAACTTCGGCGGGCACACCACGGTCGGCGCGAACAGCTCCGTCTGGATCGAACGGTTCGGGCCCTGGCGGGACAAGGCGAACAGCGCGCTCGCCGGGATCGCCTACCTGCCGGAGGCCACCGGGACCAACCCGGCCGCCTTCGACCTCTTCACCGATCTGGCCTGGGAGCGCGGGCCGATCGACCAGCGCGCGTGGTTCGCGGACTTCGCGGCCCGCCGCTACGGCCGCCCGGACACCGCCGCCGCCGCGGCCTGGGAGGAGCTCCGCAAGGGGCCGTACAGCACCTCCTCCGGCCTGTGGTCGGAGTCGCAGGACAGCCTGTTCACCGCCCGGCCGAGCCTCACCGCGGCGGGAGCGGCGTACTGGAGCCCCCGGTCCATGCGCTACCCGGCGGGTTCGGTGCGCAAGGCCCTGGACCACCTGCTGAGGGTGGATCCGGCGCTGCGCGGCTCCAGCGCCTACCGCTTCGACCTGGTGGACACCGCGCGGCAGGCCCTCGCCAACCACTCGCGGGTGCTGCTGCCGAAGATCAAGGCGGCCTACGAGGCCGAGGACCTGACCCGCTTCCGCGCCCTGACGGCCGAATGGCAGGACGGGATGCGGATGTTGGACGCCGTCACCGGCTCCGACCCGGCCTTCCTCCTCGGCACCTGGCTGTCCGGGGCCCGCTCCTTCGGCGCGGACCGGGCCGAGCAGGACCGGTACGAGTACGACGCCCGCTCACTGCTGAGCGTGTGGGGGCGTCGTAGCACCAGCGAGGGCGGATTCCTGCACGACTACGCGAACCGCGAATGGAGCGGCCTGATCTCGGAGTTGTACGCACCCCGGTGGGCGCACTACTTCGCTTCGTTGGACGAGGCGCTGGTGAAGAAGGCCGCGCCGCGGGAGATCGACTGGCACGCCTTCGAGGCGGAGTGGGCCGCACGCACCACACGGCACCCGAACCGCCCGACCGGTGACCCGTACCGACTGGCCGCACAGATCGCCGAGGCCCTGCCGACGGCCGCCGCCACCCGCTGACCCTCGTGCACCGGTCCGCCCGAACCCCGGGCAGGCCGGTGGCGCGGGTTCATGCGCTCGGTTTCCGCCTCGCCCGCGCGGCTCCGGCGGCCACCACCCCGAGGACGGCGATCGAGGCGGCCGAGGCCAGCAGGGTCTCCCGGGCTCCGAGACCGGCCACCAGCGGGCCGCCCAGCACGGTACCGAGCGGCACCGCGAGCACCCGGACGGCGGAGCTCGCCGCCAGGGTCCGGGGAAGCAGTTCCGGCGGGGTCGAACGCTGGAAGAGGGCGGTGGACAGCGAGGCGTACGGGGGCCAGAGCAGCCCGGCGGCTGCGAACCCCGCGACGGCGACCGCCGTCGGCGCGCCCAGCCCCGTCGGCAGCAGGAAGACGCCGAACGCGACGACGATGCCGGTCGTGACCGGCCACACCGGAAGACGGTTCAGGTAGCCGGTCAGGACGGAGCCGAGGACTGCGCCGACACCGAACGCGGTGTAGAAGGCGGCCAGCAGGCCCGCCGAAGCGCCCGGTACGTCCGACACGTACAGCGGCAGGGCCACGTACACGGGACCGAAGAGGCAGAAGAAGGCGAAGCTCAGGGCGAGCAGGCCCAGCAGGGCCGGGGTGCGGCGGATGACGGCGAAGCCCGCGGTCCGGGAAGCGCCCTCCTCGGCTGCGGGCGCGTCGTCACGAGGCACGCCGAAGAGGAAGGTGGCGGCCAGGACGAGGAAGGTCGCCGCGTCGACGGCGATCACCGTCGCGGCGCCGCCCCACAGGATCAGGGCGCCCGCGAGCGGCGGGCCGAGGACGGTGGAGAGCGAGCCGATGCCGGACAGGACGGCGTTGCCGGCGAGGTGATCGCGCTCCGGCAGCAGCCGGGCCACCAGGGTGTGGGCGCCGGCCTGGCCCCACGCGTGCAGGACGGACGACAGGGCGAGCAGGGCGACGTACGACTCGATGCTCAGCACCCCGAGGGCGTGACACACAGGGATCGCGCCGAGGGCGGTGGCGCGCAGCAGGGCGTCGCAGGCGACCAGTCGGGCCGGGGAGCGGCGGCGCAGGAACCGGCCGAGGAGGACGGCTCCCGCGGCGCCCGACAGCGTGTAGGCCGCGGCGGCCAGGGCCACCCACATGCCGCGTTCCGCCACCGGCGCGATCTCGATCGCCAGCCAGCTCACGGCGACCACCGCCATGCCGTCGCCGAGGGACGAGACGGTGAACCCGGGTAACAGGCGGCGCAGCGTCGCGTGGGTGAGTACGGGCCGGTAGGGCGAGGTACGGACGGTCCGGTCGGATTTCAGGGGCACGGTGTCCACGCTTTCGGGAAACGACGGGGAACATGTCGTCATCGTTGCCGCGGGTCCGGCCGTCGCCTCGGCCCGTTCGCTCCGGGCATGGTCCTTTCACCCTGGGCGCAAGACGCCGGCGCCGACCGGCACGGCGGCGGCACGGGAGGGCCCGGGCGCGGGACACTGGCCGTGTGGAGGCACACCCGAGCCGTTCCGGGCGGCCGCGCCGGGCGATGGGCGCCGTCAGCGGGATCGTCGCAGCCGTGGCCGGACTGGCGTCCGCGCAGCTGGCCGCGGCCGCCGGCCGGCCCGAGGCCTCACCGGTCACGGCCGTCGGCGGGGCCGTGGTCGACCTGACACCGGTGGCCGTCCGGGAATGGGCCATCCGGCTGTTCGGCACCTCCGACAAGCTGGTGCTGGGCCTCGGCATCCTCGCCGTCCTGGCCGCGCTCGCCGTCGGCACCGGGCTGCTCGCCGTACGTCACCTGCCGGCCGCGCTCGCCGTCACGGGCGGTTTCGGGCTGGTGGGGGCGTTGGCGGCGCTCAGCCGGCCGGAGGCCTCCTGGCGGGACGCGCTGCCCTCGCTCGTGGGTGCCCTGGTCTCGGCCGGCGTGCTGTATCTGCTGGTCACGGCCGCCGGACGGACCCGCCCGGCGGGAGCACCGCAGGGCCGGGCCGACTCGATGGACCGCCGCCGCTTCGGCCGCCTGGTGGTCGCCGTCCTGGCGGCATCGGCCGGGGTCGGAATCGGTGCACGGCGCCTCGGCGCCCACGGTTCGGCCGACGCCACCGCCTCCCGGGCCCGCTTCCGCCTCCCCCGGCCCACCGTGCCCGCGCCGCCGGTGCCCGCCGGAGCGGATCTGCGGGTGCCCGGACTCGGCCCCTTCCTCACCCCGAACCAGGACTTCTACCGGGTGGACACCGCGCTGGTCGTCCCGCGCGTGGACGCGGACACCTGGCGGCTGCGCATCCACGGGGAGGGGGTGACGCGGCCGCTGGAGCTGGATCTGCGTCAGCTCCTGGCCCGGCCGGTGGTCGAGCACGACATCACCCTCACCTGTGTGTCCAACGAGGTCGGCGGCCCGTACGCGGGCAACGCCCGCTGGCTCGGCGTACGCCTCGGGGACCTGCTCCGCGAGGCGGGGGTGCGACCGCCGTCCCAGGGCGGGACCGCCGACCAGTTGGTGGCCCGTTCCGTGGACGGCATGACCATCGGGACGCCGGTCGAGGCGGTCATGGACGGCCGGGCGGCGCTGCTGGCCGTCGGTATGAACGGCCGACCGCTGCCCTTCGCCCACGGCTTCCCCGTCCGGATGGTCGTACCGGGCCTCTACGGGTACGTGTCCGCCTGCAAATGGCTCGCCGAGCTACGACTGACCACCTTCGCCGCCTACGACGCCTACTGGGTGCGCCGGTCCTGGGCGCAGCAGGCGGTCGTCAAGACGCAGGCGCGCATCGACACCCCCCGCCCGTACGCCGACCTGTCCCCGGGCCGGGTGGCGGTCGCCGGGGTGGCGTGGGCCCAGCACCGCGGGATCGAGCGGGTCCAGGTACGGGTGGACGGCGGCCCCTGGCAGGAGGCACGGCTCGGGACGGCGGACGGCGTGGACACCTGGCGCCAGTGGGTGTGGCCCTGGCAGGCCACCCCCGGGCGACACCGCCTGGAGGTCCGCGCCACGGACGGCGCGGGCGCCGTCCAGACGGGCGTCCGCACCGGTACCGTCCCGGACGGGGCGACCGGGTGGCACACGGTGGACGTGAACGTCCGCGCCCTGGGCTGAGCGCCGCGGCCGACCCCGGAGGCGGGCTCCTAGAGACGGACCGGCAGGGACTGGACGTTGTTGCTGATGAAGCTGTTCTGGTAGGGGAGTTCGGCGTCCGGGACGGCCAGGTCGAGGTCGGGGAAGCGGGTGAAGAGCCGTTCCAGGGCGATCGTGGCCTCCAGGCGGGCGAGCGGGGCTCCGGTGCAGTAGTGGGCGCCGTGGCCGAAGGCGAGGCTTCGGGCGGCGGTGGGGCGGGTGATGTCGAAGCGGTCGGCGTCCGAGCCGTGGAAGGACTCGTCCCGGCCCGCGGCGCTGTACCCGGCAAGCACCGGGGTGCCCTGCGGGATCACGGTCCCGTCGACGGTCAGGTCGCGGGTGGGGTAGCGGAAGGGGAACCAGCTCACCGGGGTGTCCCAGCGCAGGGTCTCGTCCACCACGTCCGACCAGGTGGCCTTGGCGTCCAGGACCAGGGCCAGCTGGTCGCGGTGGGCGCACAGCGCGCGGACCGCGTTGACGATGAGGTTGAGGGTGGTCTCGTGGCCCGCGACGAGCATCAGCCGCATGGTGCCGATGAGTTCGACCTCGGTGAGCCGGTCTCCGTCGTCCTCGCGGGCGGCGATCAGCGCGCTGGTGAGGTCCTCTCCGGGATTCGCGGCGCGGGCGGCCGCGATCGTGCCGGTCAGGGCCATGAGTTCCTGAAGGGCGACCATCTTCTCGGCCGGAGTGATGTCGGTCGCGATGATCACCCTGTTGGTGAGGTGGTGCAGCCGGCCCCGGTGCTCGGGGTCCACGCCGAGCAGTTCGCAGATGACGTTCATCGGGAGCGGGAGGGCGAAGTGCTCGTACAGGTCGGCGGTCCCGTCCGGGGACTCGGCCGCGGCCCGGCCGAGGTCGTCGAGGAGTTCGGCGGTGAGCTGCTCGACGCGCGGCCGCAGCCGTTCCACCTGGCGGATCGTGAAGGCCTTGCCGACGAGCCCGCGCAGGCGGCGGTGGTCGGCGTCGTCCGCGGTGTGCATGCCCTGGGCGTTGGCGAAGACGCGCAGCGGCCAGTCGGCGGGGATGGTGCCGTCGTGCAGGGCGGGGAAGTGCCGCGCGCCCTTGGCGACTTCGGGGTGGGCGAGGAACTCCTTCAGCGCGTCGTGTCCCAGGACGACCGCTCCGGGGACCCCGCCGGGGAGCACGACCTCCGCCACCGCGCCGTGCTCGGCGCGCAGCCGGGCGTTGAGGGCGTGCGGGCAGCCGCCGGCGGGGTCGATCACGTGCGGGGCCGGGCCCTGCGGGACGGGTGAGATGGGGGACGACACGCCGGTTCTCCTGACCTGATGGACGGAACTCGGTCAACAGTGCGGCCTCGGGGGCGGGTTGGACAAGCCCGCGCCGGCCCCGTCTCAGAACCAGTTGAGCGTGAGGGTGAAGGTGGTGCCCGCAGTGGCTCCGGTGGCATCGCTCGCGGTGGCGGTGACCTGGAAGGCACCGTTGCCCCATGGCTTGCCGGTGATCCGCCCGGAGGCGCTGTCGAGGGTCAGCCCCCAGGGCAGTCCGGTGACGGCGTACCGGACGGGTGGCTTCGCCCCGGTGGTGGCGAGCTGGACGCTGCAGGGCCGGTTGAACGTGCACGTCTGCGGGCCGGGGTCGGTGAACTTCAGCCCGCCCGGGGTGGGGGTCGGCGTGGGGGTCGGGGTGGGGGTCGGGGTCGGCGTGCCGCCGCAGCCCGGGGTGGCCTCCGGCGGCAGCGGGACCCGCCAGATCTGGGTGTCGTTCTCCGAACCCACGAGCAGGTTCGCGCAGTCGGCGTAGGTCACCGTCTCCCCCTGCGACTGGGCCGGGAGTACGACGTCCGCGAGCTTGACCCCGGCCGTGTCGTACACGGAGGCCGTGTCGGTGCCCAGCGGGCCGCCGCTGCGCAGGGTGTACGAGGCCCCCGTGGGCGAGAAGGCGCCGTCGGTGGCGAACACGGGGCCGGACCGGACCTCGGTGAGGGTGTTGACCTGCCCGGTCACCGGCGGCAGCGGGGCCTGGTACAGCTTCCCGGCGGCCCCGACGAGCTTGCTGGCGACGTAGAGGCGGCCGGTCACGGGATCGGCGAGCAGGGACTCGGCGTCGTGCCTGCCGTCGGCGTAGGCGAAGCGGTACGTCACGGGCGTGACCGTGGCGTTCGTGAGCTGATCGGGCTCGGCGAACCGGTGCACGGTGATCTCCGCGCGCCCGCTGAAGTTGTCCCCGATGTCGCCGACGAGGACGGCCGGGGCGCCGTTCGCGTCGGTGCCGAGCGCGAGGCCTTCCCAATCGGTGTTGCCGACACCGGAGAGGGTGAGGGTGGCCAGCAGCCGGCCGGTGGCGGTGGTGCAGTCGACGGCGAAGACCTGGTTGGTGTTGCCGCTGTCGTTGACGGCGTAGAAGACCCCGGGATGTTTGCGGCTCATGGCGAGGCCGCTGAGTTCGGCGAGGCCGCCGGGGATGGTGCACTTCTTCTCCGGTGCGAGGGCCGCGGCGGCGGACGCGGTGGAGGGGATGGAGGGAGTGGAAGGGGTGGAGGCGGTCGCGGTGGCCATCCAGGCGAACGCGGACAGGAGCGTGGCGAGGCCCGCGGTCGCGAGGGCGGCGGCCCGTGGGGGTGTCAGGAGTCGGGGCATGCGCACAATGTGAGGGGACATCGGTCGGCCTGCCAGACCCGATCCCGCCCTCTTCGAGCATCGTTCAATGCCGCGGGGGCATGTCAGGTCAGCGCACCGGTTCCCGGACCGGCGCCTTGTGACCGGCCTGCGCGATGAACGCGCGGGCCGCCCGGCCGAGCGGCCGCCGGGCGTGGGCGATGCCCACCGGCCGCAGCAGCGGAGGCGTGAAGGACCGGATCTCGGCCCGGCTCCCGAAGGCCCGCAGCACCACGTCCCGGTACCAGATGAGCGAGCCCCGACCGTCCGTCACCCCCGTCACCCAGGCGAGGCGTTCGTCGACCTCCAAGGTGGGGAGGGGCCGTACGCCCAGGCAGCTGAACATGGCCTCCATCTCGGTGCGCCGGCCGGTCCCGGGCGTGGGCAGCACCATCGGCAGCCCGTCGAGCATGCGCAGCGGCATCGGGTGCGGCAGCCGGGAGCCGGGCGGCGATATCAGCACCACCTCCCGTTCCTGGATGAAGTGGGTGGAGAGCTCCTTGTCGACGGGCAGGTCGACCAGGGCCAGTTCCGAACGCCCCTGGGTCACCTCCTCGACCAGGGCCTCCCTGCTGCCGTGCTGCCGGAGTCGGACGTCGACGGTCGGGTGCCGTGCGGTGAAGGCCGCGATCAGGTCGGCGGCCAGGTCGAGGGCGAGGGTGGGGGTGGTGACCAGGCTCAGGACCGCCCGGGCGTCCCCGCCGTGCGGGGTCCCGATGTCGTCGATGGCCTCCACCGCGTTGAGCACCGTCCGGGCCAGCCGGACGACCCGGGCCCCCTCCGGCGTGAGGTCCACCCCCCTTCCCCGGCGGGCCAGGAGTTCGACGCCGAGATCGCGCTCCATGGCCTGCACGGCCCGGGACAGCGCGGACTGGGCGACGAAGACCGAGGCGGCGGCGCCGGTGATGGATCGGCAGTCGGCGACGGCGACGAGGTAGCGGAGCTGCGCGAGGGTGGGGGTCATGACCGGACGGTAACCGCGCGAGGCTGTACCTGTAAGGGCTCGTCGGGTGAACAACCGGCAGCTTCCGGCGTGCTGGTCATGCCCGGTCGGTGGCTACGCATGCCGGGGCGGCATGTCCGCCTGCACCCGGTACGCCGGCCCGCGCGGCGGAGGCGACCCGGCCGGACGGAGAACGTCGCAGGCCACCGGCTCGGCCGGGGGGTGTCGGGGCCCTGCCCGGGCGGGATTTCGGGTGGCACGTGTACGTCGCGAGTGCGAAGCATCGTATTCCGCATGGCTGTTGACAGTGCAGGGCGGCCACCGCACGATGCAACGCGGCATTGCGGGTGATTGACCACGGTTCAATCCCGCCGTACCCGCGGCGGGTGGCCCGGCCGGTGCGTGTGACCGCCACCGCACTCCCCCGTCCTCCGCCCTGCCCCGCACTGCCGCTGCACGGCTCGTCGGCACGCCCGCTCGCCCTGTTCGGCCGCTCGCCCCGCTCAGCCGCTCGCACCGTTCGGCCGCCCGCCCGTTCGGCGGTGCGCCTGCTCGTCCGTTCTTCCGTCCTGCACTGCGCCATGTCACACAGCATTGGAAGAGGAGCGCCCGTGACCCCCCACCCGCAGCCCGCCGCCACCCGTGACCTGGTCGTCGCCGTCAGCCCCTTCGAGGAACCCCACCCGGCCGTCGTGACCGCCGCCGAACGCGCCGGGGCCCTCGGCCTGCTCGACCTCGGCCGGGACGCCGACGCCGCACGGCGTGGTGTGGCGGAGCTGGGCCGCCGGCTCGCGGGCGGCGCCCGGTACGGGGTGCGGGTCCCGGCCGGCTGCCCGCTCGGGCCCGGAGAGCTGCCCGCCGCCGTGGACACCGTGTTGCTCGCCGACCCCGCCTCCCACACCCCCGGGCAGGTGGCCGCCTGGGTCGCGGCGGCCGGGCGGCCCCGGGTGTGGGCCGAGGTCACCGGCGCGGCCGAGGCCCGGACGGCCGTCGCCGCCGGGGCGCACGCGCTCGTCGCCAAGGGCCACGAGGGAGGCGGCCGGGTGGGGGCGGCCACCACCTTCGTCCTCCTCCAGCAGCTCCTCGACGACCCCGCGGTCCGGGTGCCCGTGCGGGCCTGCGGCGGGATCGGCCCGCACACCGCGGCCGCGGCCGTCGCGGGCGGGGCCGCCGGGGTCCTGCTCGACGTCCAACTGGCCCTGACCACCGAGGGCGAGGTGGACCTCTCCGAGGAAGTGGGCGCCGCACTACGGGCGATGGACGGCTCCGAGACCCGGCTGATCGACGGGCACCGGGTGTTCGCCCGACCCGACCTGCCCGAACCCGACGGGCCCGTACCCACCCTGCTCGGCGCCCGCGACCTGCGGACCCAGCTGCTTCCCGTCGGGCAGGACGGCGCCTCGGCGGCCCGCCTGGCCGCGCGGTACCGGACCACGGGCGGCGTCCTCCAGGCCGTACGGGCGGCCGTCGCCGGACACCTGGAGGCCGCCGTACGGGCCCGCCCCCTGGCACGCCCCTTGCCCGTCGCGCAGGGCCCGATGACGCGGGTGAGCGACCAGGCGGCCTTCGCCGCGGCGGTGGCCACCGCGGGCGGGGTCCCGTACCTGGCGCTCGCGGTGATGGAGGGCCCCGACGTACGCCGACTGCTGGCGGAGACGGCCGAGCGGCTCGGGGACCTCCCCTGGGGCGTGGGCCTGCTCGGCTTCGCCCCGCCCGAGCTGCGGCGGGAGCAACTGGCCGCCGTGACCGAGGCCCGCCCCCCGTACGCGATCATCGCCGGCGGCACCCCGGCGCAGGCGGCCCCGCTGGAGGCCGCCGGGATCCGGACCCACCTGCACGTCCCCTCCCCCGGCCTGCTGGAGCGGTATCTGGCCGAGGGGGCACGACGGTTCGTCTTCGAGGGGCTGGAGTGCGGCGGACACGTCGGGCCGCGCGCCTCCTTCCCCCTGTGGGAGGAGCAGATCGAACGGCTCCTGGCCTGCCCCGAACCGGAGGCCCTGGACCTGCTGTTCGCGGGCGGCATCCACGACCAACGGTCCGCCGCGATGGCGGTGGCGGCCGCGGCCCCGCTGGCCGACCGGGGCGCACGCGTCGGGGTGCTGATGGGCACCGCCTATCTGTTCACCGAGGAGGCCGTCACTGCGGGCGCGGTCCTGCCGGGCTTCCAGCGCGCGGCGGTGGAGTGCGCGGACACCGTGCTGCTGCACACCGCGCCGGGACACGCCACCCGGTGCGCGGCCACCCCGTACGCCGAGACCTTCGAGGCGACCCGGCGGCGGCTCACGGAGAGCGGTGTCGAGCAGCGCACGGTGTGGGAGGAGCTGGAGCGGCTGAACCTGGGCCGGCTGCGGATCGCGAGCAAGGGCCTGCGCAGGAGCGCCGACGGGGGCGGGCTGGAGCCGGTCACCGAGGAACAGCAGCGCGGAGACGGGCTGTTCATGCTGGGTCAGGCCGCCACCCTGCGCGGGGCCACCACCACGATCGCGGCACTGCACGCGCAGGTCACCGAGGGAGCCACCGCCCTGCTGGAGCGTCGGGCCCGGGAGCTCGCCGAGGCCGGGCCGACGGCGCCGGAGCCGGCGGCCGACCCGCTGGACATCGCCATCGTCGGGATGGCCTGCGCCTATCCGGGCGCCCCCGACCTCGCCGCCTACTGGGCGATGGTCCTCGCCGGTACCGACGCCGTCACCGAGGTACCGGCCGAACGCTGGGACCCGGAGCTCTACTACGACGCCGACCCGGCCCGAGCCGGTGAGCGCACCCCCTCCCGCTGGGGCGGCTTCCTCGGTCCGGTGCCGTTCGACGCCCTCGCGCACGGCATCCCGCCCGCCTCGCTCGCCGGGATCGAGCCGGTGCAGCTGCTGGCCCTGGAGATCTCGGCGCGGGCCCTCGGGGACGCCGGCTACGGCAAGGACCGTGCCTTCGACCGCTCCCGGACCTCGGTGGTCTTCGGCGCGGAGGCCGGTACGGAGCTCGCCGGCGCCTACGGGCTGCGCGCCCTGCACCCCGCCTACCTGGGGGAACTCCCGGCCGAGTTGGACGCGCAGCTGCCGCGCCTCACCGAGGACTCCTTCCCCGGGATCCTCGCCAACGTCATCGCCGGGCGGGTGGCCAACCGGCTGGACCTGGGCGGCGCGAACTGCACGGTCGACGCCGCGTGCGCGTCCTCGCTCGCCGCACTGGACCTGGCCTGCCGCCAACTGCGCGATCACGACAGCGACATGGTGCTGTGCGGGGGCGCCGATGTGCACAACGGCATCAACGACTACCTGATGTTCGCCTCCGTCCGCGCCCTGTCCCCCGGCGGCCGCTGCCGGCCCTTCGACGCGGCCGCCGACGGGATCGCGCTCGGCGAGGGCGTGGGCGCCCTCGTCCTGAAGCGGCTCGCGGACGCGGAGCGCGACGGCGACCGCGTGTACGCCGTGATCAAGGCGGTCGGCGCCGCCAGCGACGGCCGTTCCCTCGGTCTGACCGCGCCCCGACCGGAAGGACAGCGGCGGGCCCTGGAACGCGCGTACGCCCGGGCCGGCGTCACACCCGCCCAGGTGGGCCTGATCGAGGCGCACGGCACCGGCACCGTCGTCGGGGACAGCACCGAACTCTCGGTCCTGAGCGAACTGTTCACCACGTCCGGGGCCGAGCCCGGGTCCTGCGCGCTGGGCTCCGTGAAGTCTCAGCTCGGGCACACCAAGTGCGCGGCCGGGCTGGCCGGGCTGATCAAGGCGGCCCGAGCGGTCCACACGGGCGTGCGGCCCCCGACCCTGCACATCGACACGCCCAACCCGGCCTGGCGGGCGCAGAGCAGCCCGTTCTCCTTCGACAGCGAGGCCCGGCCCTGGCCGGTGCCCGCGGAGCGGCGGATCGCCGGGGTGAGTGCCTTCGGCTTCGGCGGCACCAACTACCACGCCGTGCTCGCCGGTCACGTCGGCTCGGCGGAGCCCCGGCACGGCCTGGAGGAGTGGCCGGCGGAACTGTTCTGCTTCCGCGGAGAGGACCGGCGGGCGGCGGGTCGGGCGATGGACCGGCTGGCCGCGCGGCTGGAGGGGAACGACGCGGCCGGCCGGCCGTGGGCGCTGCGCGACCTGGCGGCGGAGACCGCCACCGGCCCGGGCCCGGTCCATGTCGCGGTCGTGGCCGCCGACCTGGACCAACTGGCGGTGCGCCTGGAACAGGCCCGCGCCTTCACCGCGGGCGCGGGGGTCCACGTACGGGAGGAGGGCGCGGACCCGGGCGAGGTGGCGTTCCTGTTCCCCGGCCAGGGCAGCCAACGCCCGCGCATGCTCGCCGACCTCTTCCTGTCCTTCCCCTCCCTGCGACAACTGCTGGACGAGGCCCCGCCGCCGGTGGTGTCGACGATGTTCCCGCCGACCGCGTTCACCGCCGAGGGTCGGGCGGCGCAGCGGGCGGCGGTCACCGACACCCGCGTGGCCCAGCCGGCCCTCGGCCTCGCGGGGGCGGCGGCGCACCTGCTGCTCGGCGCACTCGGCGTACGGCCGGACTGCGTGGCCGGCCACTCGTACGGGGAGCTCACCGCGCTCTGGGCGGCCGGGGCCTACGACACGCAGAGCCTGCTGCGGCTGAGCGCGCGCCGAGCCGAGGCGATCCTGGCGGCCGCCGGCGCCGATCCGGGATCGATGGCGGCGGTGTCGGCCACGCCGCAGGAGGTGCGGGAGATCGCGGCCCGCGCCGGATGCGTGGTGGCGAACCACAACGCGCCCCGGCAGTGTGTGATCTCGGGCCCGACAGCGGCCGTCGCCACGGCCGTGACGGCCCTCCGTGAGGCGGGCCTGACGGCCGAACCCCTCCCCGTGGCCTGCGCCTTCCACAGCACGGTGGTGGCCGGGGCGGCGCGAAGTCTCGCGGCAGAACTGACAACGACACCCGTCTCGCCACCCCACACCCCGGTCTGGTCGAACACGACGGCGGACCGGTACCCGACGACGGCCGAAGGGGTACGAAGCCTTGCCGCACGCCAGGTCGCGGAGCCGGTCCGGTTCGTGGAGCAGGTGGAGGCCATGTACGCGGCCGGTGTCCGGACCTTCGTGGAGGCGGGGCCCGGCCGGGTCCTCTCCGGTCTGGTCGGCCGGATCCTGCACGGGCGGCCGCACACGGTGGTCCCGCTGGACGTACCGGGCGAGCACGGTCTGCTCCGGCTGGTCACCGCGGTGGCGGAACTGATGGCGGCGGGGGTTGCGGTGGACCCGCGGGCCCTGTTCCGCGGCCGTACCTCCCGCCTCCCGGAGCACGCCCCGCGTCGGCCGGGCTGGCTGGTGGACGGCCACCTGGTCCGCACCGCGGACGGCGCACCGGTCCCGGGCGGCCTCCGCCCGGCCCGCCGGGTGGCTCCGGCCACGTACCCGGGCGGACGAGAAGCGGCGACGCAGAAGGGTGACCGACGCGAGGAAGCCGTACTGGAATACCTGCGCGGCTCCCGCGAGCTGGTCGAAGCCCAACGGGACGTCCTGCTCGGCTTCCTGGGCGCCGGACCCCGCCACGGTTCTGACGGGGTCGGGAGTGTGTCGGGGCGATCCCCGCAGGGCGCCGAACGCACCGCCGCCGCACCTTTTGACCCCGCGCCCCGTTCGGCGCCCGAGGAGACGCCCCGGCGCGCGCCCGGCCCCGGCAAAGCCGCCCCCACCGATCCCGCCCCCGCACCGCAGGGCCCCCGCACCGCCGAGGAGGTCATGGACCTCGTCCTGGAGATCGTCCACATCCGCACCGGCTACCCCCGGGACATGCTCGACCCCGAGCTCGACCTGGAGGCGGACCTGTCCATCGACTCCATCAAGCGGGTCGAGATCATCGGCGCCCTCGCCGACCGCATCGGACTCCCCCAGGATCCGACCAGCGGCTCCGCCGAGTCCGCGGTCGAGGAACTGTCCCGGATCAAGACCCTGCGCGGCATCGTCGACTGGATCACGACCCACACCCCCACCACACCGGAACCCACAACCACACCCGCACCCACACCCGCACCCACACGGCGGCCGACACCGGCCCGCTTGAGCCGACTCCGCGTCGACCTGCTCCCCGCGCCCTTGGCCGACGCCGCCCCCGAAACCCTGCGCGGCCTGCGCATCGCCCTGGTGGACGACGGTCAGGGCATCGCCCGCACCCTCGCGACCGCCCTGGAGGACATGGGCGCCGAGCCGACGATCCTGCCCTCGGCCGAGCCCGGCTTCGACGGCCTCGTCGACCTCTCGGCACTGCGGCCCACCGCCGATCCCGTGCTGCCGGACGCCTTCCCGGCGCTGCGGGAGGTCCTGACGGCCGGAACCCCACGGCTGCTGCTCGTCACCGGGCCCGGCACCCCCGGCGCCGGCCTGCACGGCTTCGCCCGCGGCGCGGCCCTCGAATTCCCCGGCGCGCTGGTCCGCGCCGTGGACATCCGCCCCAAGGAGGACCCGGAACGCATCGCGGAACAGCTGGTGGCGGAACTGAGCAGCGGCGGCGAAGCCGGGACCGACACCAGCGCCTCGGTCGCCTACACGGCCGAGGGCACACGCACCACCCGCCTCCCCGTACCGGCACCGCTCCCGACCCCCCACACCCCCGCCGCACCCGGCACCCCCCACGACCCCCCACCCCTGGACCGCGACTCGGTGGTCCTCCTCACCGGCGGCGCCCGCGGCATCACCGCCCGCACCGCCCTCGCGTTGGCCCGGAGCACCGGATGCCATGTGGAACTCCTCGGCCGCACCCCCGAACCGTCCGCCGGGACGGACGCGTTCGGCCAGGCCCAGGACCGCGTCGCGCTGCGTGCCGCGCTCATCGCCGCCGGGCTGCGTACGCCCGCGGAGATCGAGGCGGCGGCCTCGCGGATCCTCGCCGAGCGCGAGGTCAGGACCACCCTCGCCGCCCTGCGCAGCACGGCGGCCTCCGTCCGCTACCACTGCGCGGACGTCACCGACGAGCGGGCCGTCCGGGCCGTCGTGGCCGACGTACGGGCACGCCACGGTCGCCTGGACGGCATCGTGCACGGCGCCGGCGTGCTGCGGGACGGGCTGCTGCGCGACAAGCGACCGGCCGATTTCACCGCGGTGTTCACCACGAAGGTGACCGGGGCCCGCCACCTGGCCGCCGCGGCGGCCGCGCACGGGGACGGGCCCCCGCCCCGGTTCCTCGTCCTGTTCGGCAGCGTCGCCGGGGTGTACGGGAACCGCGGCCAGTGCGACTACGCGGCGGCCAACGACGCCCTCGACGGTCTCGCGCACACCTGGGCGGAGTCCTTCCCGGGCCGGGTGCTGTCCGTCGACTGGGGCCCGTGGGCGGCGGAGGCGGGCGGGATGGTCTCCCCCGAGCTGGAACGTGCGTACGTCCGGCGCGGGATCCCGCTGATCGATCCGGACGCGGGAACCGCCGCGTTCCTCGACGAACTGGCGTACGGGAGCGACGTACAGGTGGTTCTGATGGCGCAGGAGGGCCGGGGCGATGCCTGAGGTGGAGCGGCGCGGCCCCCGCCCGAGCGATGCGGCGATCGTCGGGATGGGCGCGGTGTTCCCGGGGGCCGCCGACCTGGCCGCGTACCGGCGCAATCTGCTCGCCGGTACGGACTGCGTCGGCGAGGTCCCGCCGGGGCGTTGGGACCCCGAGGTGTACTACGACCCGCGGGGCGCCGCCGGACCGGTGGTGGGCGACCGGTTCTACTGCCGGCGTGGCGGCTTCGTGGACGGTCTCGCCGCCTTCGACCCGACCCGGTTCGGGATCATGCCGGCCGCCGTGGAGGGGGCCGAGCCGGACCAGATGCTGGCCCTGCACGCGACGGCCGAGGCGATCGCCGACGCGGGCGGCGAGGCCCGGCTGCCCGCCGACCGGTCGCGGATCGGGGTGGTGCTGGGGCGCGGCGGGTTCATGGGGGTGGCCACCGCGCGGCTCGACCAACGGGTGCGTACGGCGCATCAGTTGGCGCAGACCTTGCGGGAGCTGGCGCCGGAGCTGGGTGAGCGGCGGATCGCGGAGGTGCGCTCCGCGTTCCAGGAGGCGCTGGGGCCCGAGCGGCCGGACGCGTCGATCGGGCTGGTGCCGAGCTTCACCGCCGCCCGGACCGCGAACCGGCTGGACTTCCGGGGGCCCGCCTACACCCTGGACGCGGCCTGCGCCTCCTCCCTGCTGGCCGTGGACCAGGCGGTGGGGCTGCTGGCCGCCGGCCGCTGCGACGCGGTGGTCGCGGGGGCGGTCCACCACTGCCACATCGCGACGCTGTGGAGCGTGTTCACGCAGCTGCGGGCGCTCAGCCCGAGCGAGCGGATCCGGCCCTTCGACCGCCGAGCCGACGGGACCCTGCTGTCCGAGGGCACCGGGGTGGTGCTGCTGAAGCGGCTGGCGGACGCCGAGCGCGACGGGGACCGCGTGTACGCGGTGATCCGTGGGACGGGTGTGGCCGGGGACGGCCGGGCGGCGAGCCTGATGAGCCCGCTGGTGGCGGGCCAGGTGCAGGCTCTGGAGCGGGCCTGGCGGGAGGCGGGCCTGGATCCGCGGGCGCCGGGCGCGCTGGGACTGCTGGAGGCCCACGGCACGGGCACCCCGATCGGGGACGCCGCCGAACTGGACACCCTGGCCCAGGTGTTCGGCCCGCCGGGGCCGGGGAGCGGACCCGGCATCGGCTTCGGCTCGGTGAAGTCGATGCTCGGGCACACCATGCAGGCCTCGGGCATGGCCGGACTGATCAAGGCGGCCCTGGCCGTGTACGAGGGGGTGCTGCCGCCGACGCTGCACCTGGAGGAGCCGCACCCGGACCTGGCCCGGACCCGGATGCGGCCGGTGCACGCGGCCGAGCCGTGGGAGCGCGGTCCGCAGCCGCGCCGGGCCGGGGTCGACGCGTTCGGCTTCGGCGGGATCAACGCCCATGTGGTGCTGGAGGAGGCACCGACGGCCTCGCGCCCGGCCCCCGCCCCGGCCCCGGTCCGCGGCTCCGGCCGGGCAGCCCCCGTACGTCGTTTCCTGCCGCTGGGAGCCGGGGCCGCGCCGGTCGGTCCGGCCGCGGGGGGCGACGTACTCCTGATCGGTGCGGACACCCCCGAGCGGCTCTCGGCCCGGCTGGCGTCCGCCGCCCCTGTGTCCGGCGGCGACGGGCCCTGCCGGGTCGCGGTGGTCGGGCCCACGCCCCAGCGGCTCGCGCTGGCCGCCAAGGTGGTGGCGCGTGGCCGGCCGTGGCGGGGGCGCGGGGACGTGTGGTTCGCCCCGGAGCCGCTGGGCGGCCGGGTGGCGTTCCTGTTCCCCGGTCTGGAGCCGGAGTTCGCCCCGGTGGTGGACGATGTCGCGGAGCGGTTCGGGCTCGCGGCGCCCCGGCTGACCCGGGGCGGGTCCCTCATGGAGCGGGCCCTCGACGCGATCGGGACCGGCCGGTTCTTCGCCCGCGTCCTGCCCGAACTGGGCATCGAGGCCGATGTGCTGGCGGGCCACAGCCTGGGTGAGTGGGCGGCGATGGTGGCCGCCGGCATGTACCCGCAGGAGGCGGCCGACGCCTTCCTCGACTCGCTGCGGCCGGGCGATCTCCGGGTCCCCGATCTCGTGTACGCGGCGCTGGGCTGCGGCGCGGCGCGGGCGCGGGCCGCACTGCACGACCTGGACCGGGTGGTGGTCAGCCATGACAACTGCCCGCACCAGTCGGTGATCTGCGGAGAACCGGAGCACGTGGGCATCGCCGTCGCGCGGTTGCGCGGTGACGGGGTGCTCGGCCAGGAGCTGCCGTTCCGTTCGGGTTTCCACACCCCGATGTGGGAGCCGTACCTCGGGCAGGTCCGGGCCGCCTTCGGCCGGCTGCCGCTGCGGCCGGCCGAGCTCCCGGTGTGGTCGGCGACCACGTGTGCGCCGTTCCCGTCCGCACCGCGGGACGTGCGGGACCTGGTCGTACGGCATCTGCTGGAGCCGGTCCGCTTCCGCGAGCTGACCCAGCGGCTGTACGAGGACGAGGGCGTGCGCGGCTTCGTCACCCTGGGCCCGGGCAGCCTGCCGGGCTTCGTCGAGGACACCCTGCGGGAGCGCCCGCACCTCTCGGTCTCGACCTCCTCCCCGCGCCTGCCCGGCCTGGCGGCGCTGCGCCGTACCTGCGCCGCGCTCTGGGCCGAGGGACACGCGCCCCGATGGGACCGGCTGGCCGAGGTGGCACCCGTATCGACACCCGTACCGGCGCCCGTACCCACCCGCGTACCGGCACCGGTACCGGCCCCGGTGCGCTCCGCCGGGCGTGCGATGCCGCTGGACCTCGGGTCCCCGCTGGTCCGGCTCGGCGAGCCGGCCCGGGCCGCGCTCGTCGGCCTCCTGGCACCGGCACCGACCGCCGTGCCACCGCCCGCCGCGCCCGCGGGCGACCGGCCGGTGCTGCTGTCGGCCCTGGACGCGGTGCTGGCCGACGCCGGCTCGGCCGCCCGGGCCGTCACCGAGGCCTGGTCGACAGGGGTCCCGGAACCGGCGGCGGCCGCCGCCCCGGCCCCGGCCCCCGCCCCCGCCCCGGGGCGGCAGACCCTGCGGTTGTCCCTCGCCACGCTCCCCTACGTACGGGACCACTGCGTGTACCTCCAGCCCGACGGCTGGCCGGAGGACTCCGACCGGTTCCCCGTCATACCCATGACCACCATGCTGGAGCTGGCCGCCGAGGCCGCCCGGCGGCACGCCCCACCCGGTCTCGTCGTCCTCGGCCACGAAGAGGTGCGGGCCCTGCGGTGGCTCGCGGTCGAACCGGCCGTCGACGTCGAGGTCACCGTCCGCGGTGACGGTCCCGGCCGGATGCGGGTCACCCTCGGCGACCACGCCTCGGTGGTCGTGCTGCTCGGCGAAGGCTACGGAGAGCCGCCCGCGCCCGACGGCACGCCCCTGCGCGAGCCCGGACCCGCCCCGGTCAGCGCCGCGGCCCTGTACCGGGACCGGTGGATGTTCCACGGCCCCCGCTTCGCCGGGGTCCACGAGGTGCGGTCCGTCGGCTCGGACGGCATCCACGGGGTGCTGCGGGCGCTGCCCGACCCGGGCGCGCTGCTCGACGCCGCCGGACAGCTCTTCGGGCACTGGATGCAACTGCGGCTGCCGGTCGACCGGCTGGTGTTCCCGGCCACCGTGGACCGCATCCGGTTCTACGGGCCGCCGCCCGCCGCCCGGGAGTTGGTGACGGCCACGGCCCGGATCCGCGCCGTCCAGGACGTCACCGTGCGCGGTGACATCGAGCTGCGCGGGGCGGGAGGCGAGGTGTGGGCCCGGATCGAGGGGTGGACGTACCGCCGGTTCGGCGCCGACGAGCGGGTCTGGCCGATGAAGTTCACCCCGGAGGTGTGCGGGATCGGCGAGCCCCGGCCCGAGGGCTGGTGCCTGGCCCGGCGCCGCTGGAACGATCCCGCCTCGCAGGAACTGGTGATGCGCCGCTACCTCGGCGCCGCCGAACGGGCGGCCTACGAGGGGCTGTCGCCGCGCGCCCGGGCGCCCTGGCTGCTGGGCCGGATCGCGGCCAAGGACGCGCTGCGTCAGCTGCTGTGGGACGGCGGGGCCGGACCGGTGTTCCCCGCGGAGGTACCGATCGGCAACGACCCGGCGGGCCGGCCGCTGGCCGCATCCCCGTCGACCGCGGGTTTCCGGCTGTCGATCGCCCACAAGGACCGGATCGCGGTCGCCCTCGCCGACCCGGCCCGGCCGGTCGGCATCGATGTCGAGCAGGTGACGGCGGACCCGGACGCGCTGATCCGGATCGCCCTCGGGCCGGCCGAACTCCGGCTGGCCGAGGGGCTGGCCGCCCGTGGCGGCACCGGCCTGGCCGCCGCGCTCACCGCCCTGTGGTGCGCCAAGGAGGCCGCGGCCAAGGCGGCCGGGAGCGGGCTGGGCGGCCGGCCGCGGGACTGGCGGGTGGCGGGGGACCCGGATTCCGGCGCGCTGATCGTGACCTCGCCCGAGGGGGACCCGTACCCGATCCGCACCACAGCGCTCACCACAGAGCTGACCACGGGGCTCACCACGGGGCTCACCACGGGGCTCACCGCACCGCGCACCGCGCCGCTCGCCTCACCCGTCACCGCATCGCCCGGCTCACCGCCCGCCGACACCGTGCCCGACCACGTCGTCGCCTGGACCGACCACCTCGCGGCGCCCTCGCCCGTACCCGTCCCCCTTCCCCTCACGGAGGCCCGTCATGGCAACTGACATCCTCGCCGAGATCACCGGCATGCTCGTGGAGATCGTCGGCGACGAGTACCTGCTCGCGGAGGAGGTCACGATGAAGACGACCTTCAACGAGGACCTCGCCCTGGAGAGCATCGAGTTCGTCGCGCTCGCCGAGCTGCTCCACCATCGCTACGGCGCCGATGTGGACCTGATGGGCTTCCTCGCCGAGAAGGACATGGACGCCATCCTGGCCATGTCCGTCGGCGAGCTCGTCACCCACATCGGCCGGATCACCCACACCTCCTTGGCCCGGGCCGCGGCGGGATCCTCCCCCGCGTCGGCCGGCTGAGCCGGCCATGGCCTTCGTCCACGCGGGCTCCCTGCGCTTCCACGTCCAGCGGCTCCCGGCCACCGCCGGGGCCGCCGCCCCCGACCGGCCCGTCGTGGTGTTCCTGCACGGGCTGGTCGTCGACAACCTGTCCTCCTTCTACTGCCCCTTGGCCGTGCCGGTGGCCCGGTCCGGCCACGAGGTGGTCCTCTACGACCTGCGTGGCCACGGCCGCACCGACCGTCCGGGGTCCGGCTACGACAGCCGCAGCGCCGTTCGGGACCTCTTCGCCCTGCTCGGCGCGCTGGACCTCGGGCGGCGACCGGTCCACCTCGTCGGCAACAGCTACGGCGGGACCCTCGCCCTGCACGCCGCCCTGGCCCGGCCCGACCTGGTCACCGGGCTCACCCTCCTCGAACCGCCGCTCGGCGGTGCCTGGGTGGAGAACATGGTGGACACCCTGTCGGCCGCCGCGCTGAGCCTGGAGGACAGCACGGTCCCGACCGAGCTGCTCACCCTGCGGCTGCGCAAGGCCGCCAACCTGACCGCCATCGCCGATGCCCTCCTCAACCGCACCACGCTCATCGACGACATCGCCGCGAGCCGCGTCTTCACCGCGGCGGACTTCGCCCGGCTGCGCTGCCCGGTCCTGGTCGTCTGCGGCGAGCACTCCGAACTCCTGCCGGGCGGGCGGGAGCTGGCGCACCACGCCCCGCACGGTGTGCTGCGGATCCTGCCGGATCTGGGGCACGACGTCCTGAAGGAGAGCAGCGGGGTCCTCCGCGCGACCGTGCTCGCCCATCTCGACGCGACGGCCGAGGCCGGGGCCGACGCGACGGCCGGTACGACGGTCGGCTCGACGACGGCGGCCTGGCCGCGGGTGGGAGCGCTGGTCCCGTGAGGGTGCTGTTCACCGTGCCGCCGCTGGCGGGGCACGTCAATCCGACCGTGGCCCTCGCGGCCGAACTGGCCGCCCGGGGACATGAGATCGCCTGGACGGGACCGCCCTCGGCGCTGGCCCGGCTGCTGCCCGCGCAGGCCCGGATCCTGCCGGCCGGGGAGGAGCTGGGCGCCGACGGGTACGCGGCGCTGCACGAGAGCTGGCGCGATCTGCGCGGGGTCGGCGCGCTGCGGTTCCTGTGGGAGGAGGCGCTGGTGCCGCTGGCCCGGGCGATGGTGCCGGGGGTGGCCCGGGCCGTCCGGGCTTTCGGGCCGGACGTGCTGGTCGCCGACCAGCAGGCCCTGGCCGGGCCGTTGGTGGCCCGGCGGCTCGGTGTCCCGTGGGTGACGTCGGCGAGTACCTCGGCCGAGCTGACCCGGCCCTTCGCGGACTTCCCGAAGGTCGGGGAGTGGGTGGCCGGGCAGATCTCGGGCCTGCTCGCGGAGTTCGGCGCGGGGCGGGACCAGGTGCGGGATCCGGGGAGCGGGGCGGGCTGGGACCCGCGCTTCTCCGAGCGGCTGGTGCTGGTCTTCTCCACTCCCGAACTCGTCGGCGCGGAGGCGGACTTCCCTCCCCACTACGCCTTCGTGGGACCGGCGTTCGGGGCCCGTCCGGCGGCGCCCGGATTCCCCTGGCAGCGGCTGGATCCGGCGCGGCGACGGGTGCTGGTGTCCCTGGGAACCCTCAACCAGGCCGCCGGGGGCCGGTTCTACGGCGCGGTGCTGGGCGCCGCCGAGCGGCTCGCCGAGCAGGTCCAGTTCGTCCTGGCTGCGCCCGCCGCCCTGATCGGGTCCGTACCGGACCACGTCCTGCTCCAGGAGAGCGTCCCGCAACTGGACCTGCTGCCGCACCTGGACGCGGTGGTCTGTCACGCGGGCCACAACACCGTCTGCGAGGCCCTCGCGCACGGGCTGCCGCTGGTCGTCGCCCCGATCCGGGACGACCAGCCGATCGTGGCCCGGCAGGTGGTCCTGGCCGGGGCGGGTGTCCGGGTGCGGTTCGGCCGGACCCGGGCCGAGGAACTGCGTGACGCGCTCACCGCCGTGCTGGACGATCCCGGCCCCCGCCGGGCCGCCCGGCGGATCCAGGCCTCATTCGCCGCGGCGGGCGGGGCCGCCGCCGCTGCCGACCGGTTGGAGAAACTGCTATGACGCCTCCCCCGCTCTCCCGGGTTCCTTGGACCTCCGTCCTGTTACTGGCCGCCCTCGGCGCGGGCACCGTACGCGCCAGGCGCCGGTTGCGGGCCGTCCCGGTGCTGCCGCCGACCCCGCCCGCGGCGGCCGGGGTGCCGCGCGCCGCCGGGTGGCGGCTGCTCACCGCCCGCGGGGTCGAGCCGGACCCGGCCACCTTCCTCGCCGCCTGCGCGTACGCCGAAGGGGAGGGCCTGCGGGTGCTGGACCTGCTGCCCGCGGATCTGCCGGCCGAGCGGGCGCTGGGGCTGCTGCGCCTGGTCGACCCGGCCCGGTACCGGCAGGACCGGCTCGCCGCGGGCCGCGGGGCCGGGTTCGCCGTGCTCGCCACCGAGGAGGTGCTGGCCCGGGCCGGGGTGGCTCCGGGCGGGCCGCGCCCGGATCCGGCGGAACTCCTCGCTCTGACACGCCGGTTGAAGGAGTACGCCGCCGATGCCACGGGGCTGGCCATCGCCCCCGGCCTCAGCTGCGGCGGGCTCGGTGAGGCCGCGGGGCCGGCGCGGGCCGCCGAGTTGCGGGCCCAGGGGCTGCCGCCGGGGGCGCTGGCCGCCGCACAGCTCGGCGGGCTGGCGCTGCTGGCGGGGGTCGCCGTGCGCCAGGGCCGGTGGGGCGCCGCTGCGGCCGGGCTGTACTGGCTCCAGCCGTCCCTGGTTCTCGGCGGTCGACGCTCCCCGCTGCGGCCGGCCGGTCTGGGCCGGGCCACAGCCGCCCGGCCGCTGCGCTCCCTCGGTGCGGGCCTGCGTACGGCCGCGGCCGCCGGCAGGGACACGCCGTCGGACGGCGCGGTCGAGGCCGCGCGGGCCGCCGCGTACCGGGAGGACCTGGCGGCGGGCATCGACCGGTTCCTCGAACCGCGCCGGGCGGACTGCCCGTGGTGCGGCTCCGACCGGCTCACGGTCCAGGTCCGGGTGCCCGACCTGCTCCAGGGCAAGCCGGGCCGGTTCACGCTGGAGCGGTGCGAGGAGTGCCGGCACGTCTTCCAGAATCCCCGACTGAGCCTGGAGGGACTGGAGTTCTACTACCGGGACTTCTACGACGGGCGTGGCGGCGAGGGGACGGGCGTCGTCTTCGGTACGCAGGGCGCCGCCTACCGGGGGCGCGCCGAGATGCTCCTCCCGCACGCCGACCCGGCGTCCTGGCTCGATGTCGGTACCGGGCACGGCCACTTCTGCAACGCGGCGCGCGCGGTCTGGCCGCGGACCCGGTTCGACGGGCTCGACATGGGTGACGGGGTGCGCGAGGCGGAGCGGCGCGGCTGGGTGGAGACCGGATACCTGGGCCAGTTCCCGGAGTTCGCCTCGAAGCTGGCGGGTCAGTACGAGGTGGTCAGCATGTACCACTACCTGGAGCACACCCGGGAGCCGCTCGCCGAGCTGGACGCGGCGGCCACCGTTCTCGCCCCCGGCGGGTTCCTGGCCATCGAGCTGCCCGATCCGCAGTCGCGGATGGCCCGGTTCGTCGGGCCGCTGTGGCTGCCCTGGTTCCAGCCCCAGCACCAGCACCTGATGCCCGCGGCCAATCTGCGCGAGGCGCTGGCCGACCGGGGGTTCACGGTGGTCGCGGAGGAGCACGGACCGGCCCACCAAGGGAACGACTTCTTCGGCGCGGTGGCCCTCGCGGCGACACGGCTGTCCCCGGATCCGGACCGGCCGTGGGGCCCGGGGCCCACGCCGCGCGCCCGGCTGCTCGCCCACGTCGTACGGGTCGTGGCGCTGCCGTGCTTCGCCGCCGCGGTGGCGCTCGACACGGTCCGCTCGGCGGTGGCCCGGCGCACGGACGGCGGGAACGCCTACCGGATGCTGGCCCGCAAGGACCCGCTGTGACGGGCGCGGAACCCGCCCTTCCCGTCACCGCCGACCGGGCCGGGGGCGACCTGGCCCGGCGGGCGACGGCCGATCCGCTCTACCGCCTCGTCGCCTACGCCTTGGAGGCCGCGCACGGACGGCCCCCCGCGGCCGTGTGGAGCGCCCCGTACGCCTTCCATCTGGGCTCCCCCGGGCTGGTCGCGGCGGCCGGCTGGCCCACGGCGGCCGCCGCGGCCCCGCGCACGGACGGGCTGGTGCGGCTCAGCTCCCTCGGGCATCCCGCGGACAGCTGCGATCTGCCGCTGACGCCCTCCGGGCCGCCGCCCGCCGCCCCCGCCTGGGCGGTCCGGCCGTACGCCGTGCTACGGGCACTGGCCAGGGCCGGGTACGGCACCGGCGGGACCGACCTGCACGTGCAGGGCTCGCTGACGGGGGCGGCCGGGCTGGCCACGGCGGAGCCCACGGACTGCGCGGTGGCGCTGGCGGTGGCCGACGTGCACGCGGCGACCGGTGAGCCGCCGGACCGCGAGCGGCTGGCCCGGCTGCTGGCCGCGGTGCTCCCGGACGGGGACGACGGGCTGCGCCGGGCGGTGCTCTTCGCCCGGCCCGGCCGGGCCCTGCTGCTGAACGCGCGGCCCGGGCGGCGCCGGCGCCACGTCGCCTTCGACCCCGCGGCCTCGGGAGCGCGGCTGGTGCTGGTCGCCGTACGCGGGGAGGCCGCGGACCGGCCGCGGGACCTGGCGCGGGCCGTCGCCCGTGCCCGCCGGGCCGGGGCACTGAGCGCCTGGCCGCCGGGGCCCGAGCCGGGGCGGAGCGTGCTGATGCTGCTGCCCGAGGCCCGACTCGCGGCGGTGCGGGCCGCGGTGGCCGAGGACTTCCGCGACCGGGGGCGACCCGTACCGCGCTTCCTGAACATCGCCGTGGCCGGTGCGGCCCGGCGCGAGGAATGACCACGCCCCGGGGCCTGACCCGGGCGACACCGAGGAGGACGACACCCATGCGCACCCTTCGACCCTCACCCACGGCGCGCGCGAGACGCGGGGCCCCCTGGCCGGCGCTGGTGGCCGGGATCGGCGCGCTCGGCCTGCTGGGCGCCTTCACCGTGGCCAACTCCCAGGCCGCCGTGCCCGGTTCCGCCGCCGCGCCGGCCGCGGCCGCCGCGCTGCCGACGTACGACCACGTGGTGGTCGTCGTGTACGAGAACAAGCAGTACGGGGAGATCATCGGCAGCGCGAACGCCCCGTACATCAACCAGTTGGCGAACGGCGGCGCAAGCCTGACCGGGATGAAGGCGCTGACCCACCCCAGCCAGCCGAACTACTTCAACCTCTTCTCCGGCGCCACGCAGGGGATCACCGGCGACGGCTGCTACACCCCGCAGTCGATGACGGCGCCGAACCTCGGCCAGGAGCTGATCGCGGCCGGCAAGACCTTCGCGACGTACAACGAGGACCTGCCGAGCGAGGGGTCCACGGCCTGCACGAACGGCCAGTACGCGCAGAAGCACAACCCGTGGTTCGCCTTCAAGAACGTGCCGTTGAACACGGGCAAGACCTGGACGCAGTTCCCGCAGAACAACTTCGCGGCGCTGCCGAGCCTCTCCTTCGTGGTCCCCAACCAGTGCAACGACATGCACTCGTGCTCGGTGGGCACGGGTGACACCTGGACCCGCAACAACCTCGACGCCTACGCGCAGTGGGCGAAGGCCAACAACAGCCTGCTGGTCCTGACCTGGGACGAGGACAACTACCTGGGCTCGAACCAGATCGCCACCGTCTTCCACGGAGCCAAGGTCAAGACGGGCAAGTACGCGACGGCCTTCAACCACCACCATCTGCTGCGGACCTTCGAGGACCTCTTCGGGACGGCGACGCACGCGGGCAACGCGGCGAACGTATCGCCGATCACCGAGGTCTTCGACACCTCGACGAACCCGACGCCCACCCCCACGCCCACCCCGACCCCGACACCCACCCCGACCCCGACCCCGACGCCCACGCCCACGCCGACCGCGGGCGGTCTGCAACTGGTCGACCCCGGTCCGCAGACCTGCAAGTTCAACCAGTCCTGCACCATCCAGCTCAGCGCCACCGGCGGCAGACCTCCGGTCCGGTACGCGGCCACCGGCCTGCCCTGGGGGCTGAGCGTCGACGCCGGCTCCGGCCGGATCAGCGGCAAACCGTGGGGCAGCGGCACGGTCCGGATCACCGCGACCGCCACCGACTCCACGGGCACCACCGTCACCACCGCGTTCCCGCTCACCGTCAACTGGTTCTAGACCGGCCGATCCTGGAGGCATCCGTGTACCTGTCGACCAGCCGGGCCTCGGACATCGCCGGGAACACCCCGGCCCCGAAGGGCCCCGTGCGGGCCGTCCCCGGCACGGTGTTCGCCCTCGGGTTGGTCAGCCTGGTCACGGACGTCTCCGCGGAGATGGTCACCGCCGTCCTGCCGTTGTACCTGATGGCCGGACTCGGCATGTCCCCGCTCGCGTTCGGCGCCCTGGACGGCCTGCACCAGGGCGCCACCGCGGTGCTGCGCCTCGCGGGCGGGCGGATCGCCGACCGCACCCGGCGCCACAAACTCGTCGCGGGCACCGGCTACGCGCTGTCCGCCGCCTGCAAGGCGGCCCTGCTCGCCGTCACCACCCCCTGGTCGGTGGCGGCGGTGCTCGCCGCCGACCGGACCGGCAAGGGACTGCGCACCGCCCCGCGCGATGCGCTGATCTCGCTGTCCGTGCCGCCCGGCGAGCAGGGTCGCGCCTTCGGGGTGCACCGCGCGATGGACACGGCGGGCGCCCTGCTCGGGCCGCTGGCCGCGTTCGGGGTGCTGTGGGTGGCGGTGGACGGGTACGAGGCCGTGTTCACCGTCAGCTGCTGCGTCGCCGTCCTGGGCGTGGTGCTGCTCGCCCTGTTCGTCCGGGAGGCCCCGCCGCCCGCCACCGCGCCCGCCACCGCGCCGGCCCGCGCGGCTCGTCCCGCGCCGCCCCCGGTCCGCACCCTGCTGCGCCTGCCCGGCCTGCGGGGGCTGTGTCTGACCGCGGCCGTGCTCGGCCTGTTCACCGTCGGCGACGCCTTCCTCTACCTGCTGCTCCAGCGCCGGCTCGACCTGCCCGCCGCCTACTTCCCGCTGCTGCCCGTCGGCACGGCGGCCGTGTTCCTCCTGGCCGCGCTGCCGGTGGGCCGGCTCGCCGACCGGCTGGGCCGGCGCCGGGTCTTCCTCGGCGGGCACGTGCTGCTGCTCGGCGCCGCCCTGCTGCTCCTGGCCCCGGTACCGGCCGGGGCGCCACTGGTCTTCGGTGTCCTCGCGGCGCTCGGCCTGTTCTACGCGGCCACCGACGGGGTGCTGATGGCCGCCGCGGGCCCGCTGCTGCCCGCCGGGCTGCGCACGACCGGGCTCGCGGTGCTCCAGACGGCCCAGGCGCTGGCCCGGTTCGCGGGTTCCCTGCTGTTCGGTTCGGCCTGGACCCTGTGGGGGCCGGGCGTGGCGCTGGGGCTGGCGGCGACCGGGCTGCTGCTGTCACTGGTGGCGGTCGCCGTGTTCGGCGGGACCCGGGCGGAGCGGCCGTCGTAGGGTCGGGCCATGCCGGAAACACAGCGAACTCTCGAAGGCAAGGTGGCCTTGGTGGCCGGGGCCACGCGCGGCGCGGGCCGGGGCATCGCGGTCCAGTTGGGTGCGCGGGGTGCGACCGTGTACGTGTCGGGGCGCAGCACCCGGGGTCGGCGCTCGGAGTACGACCGGCCCGAGACGATCGAGGAGACGGCCGAGCTGGTGACGGCGGCGGGCGGCCGGGGCATCCCGGTGGTCGCCGACCACCTGGTGCCGGCGCAGGTCGAGGCCCTGGTCGGGCGGATCGACGCGGAACAGGGCCGCCTGGACGTCCTGGTCAACGACATCTGGGGCGGGGAGGTGCTCTTCGAGTGGGAGAGCACGGTCTGGGAGCACGACCTGGACAAGGGACTGCGGCTGCTGCGGCTGGCCGTGGAGACCCATGCCGTCACCAGCCATTTCGCGGTGCCGTTGCTGCTGCGCGAGCCGGGCGGGCTGGTGGTGGAGATGACGGACGGCACCGCCGAGTACAACGCGACCAACTATCGGGTGTCGTTCTTCTACGACATCGCCAAGTCCTCGGTGTTGCGGATGGCGTTCGCGCTGGGGCACGAGCTGGGGCCGCGCGGGGCGACGGCGGTGGCGCTGACACCGGGCTGGCTGCGGTCGGAGATGATGCTGGACCACTTCGGTGTGACGGAGGCGAATTGGCGGGACGCCCTCACGAAGGTCCCGCACTTCGGCATCTCCGAGACCCCGTCGTACGTGGGCCGGGCGGTCGCGGCGCTCGCCGCGGACCCGGAGGTGGCCCGCTGGAACGGCGCGTCGCTCTCCAGCGGGCAGCTCGCGCAGGTCTACGGCTTCACGGACCTGGACGGCAGCCGGCCGGACTGCTGGCGCTACATGGTCGAGGTCCAGGACCCGGACCGCCCCGCGGACACCACGGGCTACCGCTGAAAGGTCCGGGCGTACGGCGGATCCGCCGCGCCGACCTCTCCCCTGGCTCCGGCCGCCGGGGCGGGCGCGTGCCGTCCGGGCGGATCCGGGCCGGGAGGAACTCTTCACCGCTCCGGGCGTGAGTCGATCAGGCGGGCCAGGCCGTCCAGGACGCACCGGAGGCCGAAGGCCCAGAGGGTCTGCGGTTGGTACGCGGCGACCCTGGCGCCCACGCGGCCGGCGAGCGGATAGCGCTCGGGGTCCATCGCCCGGCCCAGGAGCGGCTCACTGACGGCCCACCAGTCCTCCTGGCTCTGGTGGCTGTTGTGCGCCGCGTCGTCGGCGACCCCCAGGGCGTGCGCGTGGACGAAGCCGAGGAGGTGGGTCAGGGCCGCGTCCATCTCGACGTCGGTGAGGCCGATGGCCTCGAAGGCCGCCAGTTCGTAGTCGTACTTCCCGATGACCCCGGGCCCCAGTGGCGGGCGGGTGACCGCCAGGTCCGCGATCCAGGGGTGGCGGGCGAGCAGGTCCCGGTTGTCCTCGGCCACGCGGGTGACCTTGGTCTGCCACGGGTCGCGCGCGCCGGGCGGCCGGCGTTCCATGCGCGCGTACGCCTCGTCCAGCATGAGGTCGAGCAGTTCTGCCTTGCCGGGGACGTACGTGTAGAGGGTCATGGGTGTCACGGCCAGCCGTTGGGCCAGTGCCCGCATGGTGAGCGCGGCCAGGCCGGCCTCGTCGGCGAGCTCGGTCGCGGCCCGGACCACGGCGTCGACGGTGAGGCCTTGCCGCGGGCCGCGGCGGCCCGGCCGGGCCGGCTGCTGTCCCCGCTCCCGCCAGAGCAGCTCCAGCGTGCGGACGGGGTCGCCCGCCCCGCTGCGGTCCTTCGCCATGTGCGGTCCTCCGAGTGCGTGCGTGGCCGATAACTCACTACACCGTATAAAGTACGTTGTACAAAGTAAGCTCGAAACGCCGCCACGCGAGGAGTTCCGTGCAGATCGCCGCCGACAGCCATCAGGTCATCCAGATCCGCGGAGCGCGGGAGAACAACCTGACCGACATCTCCCTCGACATCCCCAAGCGCCGACTCACCGTCTTCACCGGTGTCTCCGGCTCCGGCAAGTCCTCCCTCGTCTTCGGCACCATCGCCGCCGAATCGCAGCGAATGATCAACGAGACGTACACCGCCTTCATCCAGTCCTTCCTGCCGAGCCAGGGCCGGCCGGACGTGGACGGGCTGCACAATCTGAGCGCCGCCATCGTCGTCGACCAGGAGCGGATGGGCGCCAACTCCCGCTCCACGGTCGGTACCGCCACCGACGCCTCCACCATGCTGCGGATCGTCTTCTCCCGCCTCGGCACCCCGCACATCGGCGCGTCCACCGCCTTCAGCTTCAACGCCCCGGACGGCATGTGCCCGCACTGCGAGGGCATAGGACAGGTCTCCGACATCGACGTGGACCAACTGGTGGACCGTGAACTCTCCCTCAACGAGGGCGCGATCACCGTTCCCGGCTACGCCGTGGACACCTGGTACTGGCAGAACATGGTCAACTCCGGCTTCTACTCCGCCGACGTCAAGCTCAAGGACTTCACCGAGCAGGAGTGGGCCGACCTCCTGCACATGAGCCCGGTGAAGGTGAAGGCCGGCTCCACCAACTACACCTACGAGGGTCTGATCACGAAGGTCCGGCGGACGTACCTGTCCAAGGACCGCGAGGCGATGCAGGCCCACATCAGGGCCTTCGTCGACCGCGCCGTGATCTTCACCGACTGCCCCGACTGCGGCGGCACGCGCCTGTCCGCGGCGGCGCTGTCCTCGCGCATCGACGGGATGAACATCGCCGAATGCTCGGCGATGCAGATCAGCGACCTGGCCTCGTTCGTCCGCCGGATCGACGACCCCGGCGTGGCGCCGCTCCTCGCCGGCCTACGGGACCTGCTCGACTCCCTCGTGGAGATCGGCCTGGGATACCTCAGCCTGGACCGCCCCTCCGGCACCCTGTCGGGCGGCGAGGCCCAGCGGGTCAAGATGGTGCGGCACCTGGGGTCCTCGCTCACGGACGTCACCTACGTCTTCGACGAGCCGACCACCGGCCTGCACCCGCACGACATCCGGCGCATGAACGACCTCCTGCTACGGCTGCGCGACAAGGGCAACACCGTGCTGGTGGTGGAGCACAAGCCCGAGGTCATCGCGATCGCCGACCACGTCGTCGACCTCGGTCCGGGCGCGGGCACGGCCGGCGGGCGGCTCTGCTACACCGGGGACGTGGCCGGGCTGCGCACCTCCGACACCCTCACCGGGCGCCATCTCGGTCACCGGGCGCGGCTGCGGGAGCCGGTGCGCACCCCGCGCGGGCACCTGTCGGTCAAGGACGCCGACCTGCACAACCTGAAGGACGTCAGCGTGGAGGTGCCGCTGGGGGTGCTGACGGTGGTGACCGGGGTCGCCGGGTCGGGCAAGAGCTCGCTGATCCACGGGTACCTGGCCCGCCGGGACGGGGTGGTGGTGGCCGACCAGTCGCCGATCCGCGGTTCGCGCCGGTCCAATCCGGCCACCTACACCGGGCTGCTGGGGCCGATCAGGACGGCCTTCGCCAAGGCCAACGGGGTCAAGGCCGCTCTGTTCAGCGCGAATTCGGAAGGTGCCTGCCCGAAGTGCAACGGCCTCGGGATGGTCTACACGGACCTGGCGATGATGGCCGCGGTGGCCTCGGTCTGCGAGGAGTGCGAGGGCCGGCGGTTCACGCCCGAGGTGCTGACGTACCGGCTGCGCGGCAAGAACATCAGCGAGGTGCTGAACCTGTCGGTCGCGGAGGCGCACGCGTTCTTCCCCACCGGGCAGGCGCGCGCGGTCCTCGGCAGGCTGGCCGACGTCGGCCTCTCGTACCTGCGGCTCGGGCAGCCGCTCAACACCCTGTCGGGCGGTGAGCGGCAGCGACTCAAGCTCGCCATCAGCATGGCCGAGAAGTCCTCGACGTACATCCTGGACGAGCCGACGACCGGCCTGCACATGGCCGATGTGGACAAGCTGCTGGCGCTGCTGGACCGGCTCGTCGACGACGGGAACTCGGTGATCGTCATCGAGCACCACCAGGCGGTGATGGCGCACGCCGACTGGCTGATCGACATCGGCCCGGGCGGAGGCCACGCCGGCGGGGAGGTCGTCTTCGAGGGCACCCCGGCGGACCTGGTGGCCGGGGCGGACACCCTGACCGCCCGTCATCTGCGGGAGTACGTGGGCTCGTAGCGCGGCGCCGGACGCCGTACGCGGGCCCGCGTACGGCGTTCGCACCGTCGGTTAGGCTGGCGGCATGTCAGCAGACGAGCGGACACGCCCGCGCCGCGAGGAGCGGCAGCCCGCGCTGAGCCGGGCCCTGATCGTCGCGGCGGCCGTCCGGCTCCTCGACGCCGAGGGCATCGAGGAGCTCAGCATGCGCAAGCTCGGTACCGGGATGGGCGCCGCCGCCACCTCCCTGTACCGGCATGTGACCGGCAAGGACGAGCTGATCGAGCTGGTCCTGGACGAGGTGTACGGCGAGCTGGAGGTGCCCGGGGCGGCGAGCGCGGCCGAGTGGCGCGACGCCGTCTCCCGCGGCGGCCACGACCTGCGCGCGATGGCCCTGCGTCACCCCTGGGTGGCCTCGGTGATCGGCCGGGTGGGGCCGGCGCGCCTCGGCCCGAACCTGACGCGCGCGACGGATCGGATGCGGGCGCTCCTGCGGACGGGCGGCTTCCCGGCGGACGAGGCGGAGCTCGCCATGAGGGCGGTCGTCTCCTACGTGGTCGGTGCCACGACGGGTGAGGCCGCCCACCTCTCGCGGCTCGCCCGCAGTGGGCGGAGCGAGCAGGAGTGGCGGGAGGGCCGGGACCCGCGGAAGGTGCGCGAGGAGAACTTCGACTACGGACTCCAGCGGGTCCTGGACGGCCTGGAGACGCGGCTCAGCCGCGCCTGAGGTCTTCGCGCGGCAGCGGCAGACGCAGTTCGCGGTCCTGCCCGAGCGGGGCGAAGAAGCGCTCCACGTCCGCACCGCTCACCTCGGCCAGGGTCGCCGGCGACCAGCGCGGAGCGCGGTCCTTGTCGACGACCTGTGCCCGGATGCCCTCGACCAGGTCGGGTGCGGTCAGCGCGTTGCAGGAGACCCGGAACTCCTGGGCCAACACCCGCTCCAGCGAGCCGAGTTCCACGGCCCGACGCAGCGCGGCCAAGGTGACCTTGAGGGCGGTCGGGGACTTGGCCAGGATCGTCTCGGCGGCCTCCTTGGCGGCGGGCTCCCCCTGGCCGAGCAGCCGCTCCACGATCTCCTCGACGGTGGTGGCCGCGTAGCAGTGGTCGATCCAGCCGCGCCGTTCGGCGAGTTCACCGGGCCCGGGGGTGGCGGCGTATCGCGGGAGCACCTCACCGGCGGGTGCTCCGGCGAGGGCGGCGGTCAGCTCCGGGAGCCGGTCGGCCGGTACGAAGTGGTCGGCGAGTCCGCACAGCAGCGCGTCGGCGGCGCCGACCGCGGTACCGGTGAGGGCGAGGTGGGTGCCGAGTTCGCCGGGGGCGCGGCCGAGCAGGTAGGTGCCGCCGACGTCGGGGACGAAGCCGATGCCGGTCTCGGGCATGGCCACGCGGGAGCGTTCGGTGACGATCCGGACCGAGCCGTGGGCGGAGACACCGACGCCGCCGCCCATGGTGATGCCGTCCATGAGCGCGACGTAGGGCTTGGGGTAGCGGGCGATGCGGGCGTTGAGCCGGTACTCGTCGCGCCAGAAGTCGGCCGAGGCGGTGTTCCCGGCCTTCGCGTCGTCGTGGATGGCCCGGATGTCGCCGCCCGCGCACAGGCCGCGCTCACCGGCGCCGCGGATCAGGACCTGCTGGACGGCGGGATCGTCCGCCCAGGCGGCGAGGGCCTCGTCGATACGGCTCACCATGGGGTGGGTGAGGGCGTTGATGGCCCTGGGGCGGTTGAGGGTGACCACCCCGGTCCGGCCGTCGGTGTGGAACAGCACGGTGTTCGCGTCTTCGGGCTGCGCGTCTTCGGTCTTCACACCGGCCAGTATCGCCGCGGCCCGCGCCGCTCCCGGCGCCGGGCGCTCCCGGGGCGTACCGTGGTCGGCCATGAGGAAGATCGTGCTGATGGCGGGGGTGTCGCTCGACGGGTACATCGAGGGGCCGGACCGGGACATCGACTGGCACCAGGTCGACGAAGAGCTGCACCAGCACATGAACGACGTGCTCAGCGAGATGGGCGGTTTCCTCAGCGGGCGCGTGACGCACCAGCTGATGGCGGACTACTGGCCGACCGCCGACGCCGATCCCGCGAACGCCGGTTCGGTGGCCGAGTTCGCGGAGATCTGGCGGTCCAAGCCCAAGTACGTGTACTCACGCACCCTGCGGTCGGCCGAGTGGAACACCACGGTCGTGCGGGACGTCGTGCCCGAGGAGGTCGCCGCGCTCAAGGCGGCCCCCGGCGGCGACCTGACGTTGAGCGGGGCGGATCTCGCCGCCTCGTTCCTGCGCCAGGACCTCGTGGACGCGTACCGGATCTACGTGCACCCGGTGCGGATCGGGCGCGGCCGGCCGCTCTTCCCGATCCTCGACCACGGTCCGGTCACCCTGCGGCACACCGACACCCACACCTTCGGCAACGGCGTGGTCCTGCTGCGCTACGAGCGCGGGTAGTTTCCCCGGCGGCCGCCGGAGCCGACGATCAGTCCCGGGGGCGGGCCCGGTGGTCCCGCCATGCCGCCAGGGCTTCGGCGCGGGCCCCGTCCGGGTGCCGGCCGTGCCAGGTGCGCAGGAACCGGTTGAACTCGAACTGCGCGCCGACCTCCTGGGGTTCCGCCGCGCGTGCGCGGGTCGCGTGCCAGTGGGCGACGGCTTCGGCGAGGGTGTGGCCCGCGTGCGAGGCGATGTAGTCACGCATGAAGGCGTCGAAGTGGAAGCCGGGTCCGATCTCGCGGACGAAGTACGCGCGCAGCACCTGGCTGCAGTTCTGCCCCGGCGGGATCACGCTCGCCCCGGTGACGGGCGCGGTGAGCCGGCGCCCGGTCCGGCGGGGTGCGGGGGCCGCCGGGGCGGCGGGTGCGGGGAGCCCGTCGAGCGCCGCGGCGAGTCGCGCGGTGACGGCGACCTTGCCGCCACTGGTCGGGAGGCCCATCTCCCGTGCGAGGGTGATCAGTTCGGCCAGCGTCCAGTACCAGCGCAGCAGCTCGGCCCCGGTCAGGGCGGGTGTCAGGGCGGGCCGGGATTCCCCGGTATTCGTACTCACGTTCCCATGATAGAGGTGGGTGAATCCGGGGGAAGCATCCACGGGGCCGGGGAGATCGGCAGGGCGACCTTATAGATTTGCGCCATATGCCCCACATCGCCGGAGGAGACCTCATGACCGCCGAACCCCACCGCCTCACCCTCGGCGGGGACACCGCCCTCGTTCTCATCGACCTCCAGACCGGCATCCTCGACCGGCCCACGGCGAAGCCCGCCCCCGAGATCCTGAGGAAGGGGATCGCGCTCGCCGAGGCGTTCCGCGCCCACCGGCTGCCCGTGGTCCTGGTGAAGGTGGCGTGGTCCCCGGACGGCGGAGACCTGCCCACCGCGAACGTGGACCGCCCCGGCCCGGCCGCCGCCCCGCCCGCCGCCTTCTCCGAGATCCCGGCCGAGCTGGCCGCCCTCGGGGACGTGGTCGTCACCAAGCGCCACTGGGGCGCCTTCACCGGTACCGAGCTCGACCTCCAGCTGCGCCGCCGCGGCATCCACCGCATCGTGCTGGCCGGCATCTCCAGCAGCGTCGGCGTCGAGTCCACCGCCCGTACGGCGTGGGAGCTCAGCTACGACCTGGTCTTCGCGGAGGACGCCACCGCCGACACCGACGCCGACTCCCACGCCCACACCTTCGGCAAGATCTTCCCCCGCATCGGCAAGGTCAGCACCACGGAGGAGATCATCGCGGCCCTGGACTCCTGAGCGGCGCCGGGGCGTGGGCGGTTCACCCGTAACCGAGCGGGCGCCCGTGGGTTAGCAGCGCGGAAGACGAGGGAGTTCTCATGGCGCAGCGGCACACGACGACCGTGAGGCTGCGCCTGCGGTACCGGTTCGACAATCTGGTGGCGGGGGGAACCACCGCGCTCATCGGCTGGTTCGCCCTGGCCTGCCTCGCCGTCGTGGTCCCGGCGAGCACGGTCCTCGTCTGGGCCGACCGGGCCGCCCCGGCGACCCTCTCCGGCCGGCTCGCCGCCGTATGGGTCAGCGTCGGGCAGACGCTCAAGATCGGGGGCGCGGTCGGCTCCCCGCTCTACGTACTGGCCTCCGTGGCACTGGCGCTGGTCGCCCTGCTGTTCGTGTCCACGCTGGTCGGTCTGATCACCACCGGCATCAACGCGCGGATCATGCTGCTTCGGCGCGGGCACTCCACCGTGCTGGAATCCGGGCACACCGTCGTGCTGGGCTGGTCGGACCAGATCTTCCCGGTGGTCGGGGAGTTGGTGACGGCGAACGCCAACCGGCGCAGGTCGGCCATCGCCGTGCTCGCGCCGAAGGACAAGGTGGAGATGGAGGACGAGATCTGCACCTCCACCGCCTCCGTCGCCGTCGCCGGTGCCGGCAGGACGCGGATCATCTGCCGCAACGGCCGTACCACCGACCCCGCGGAGCTGGCCCGGGTGAGTCCGCGGACCGCGAAGGCGGTGCTCGTCCTGCCGCCCGAGGGGGACACCGGTGACGCCCAGGTGGTGAAGACCCTGCTCGCCCTCGACGCGGCGGTCCCCGAGTCCGGCGGGGCGGTGGTGGTCGCCGCCGTACGCGACACCCGCAACCACCTCACCGCCCGGCTGGCCGCCGGGCCCGGCGGGCACGTCCTGTGCGTCGACGACATCATCGCCCGGCTCCTCGTCCAGACCGCCCGCGAGCCCGGTCTGTCCCTCGTCTACCAGGAACTGCTCGACTTCGCGGGCGACGAGTTCTACACCGCCGCCGCCCAGGGCCTCGCCGGGCGCACCTTCGGCGAGGCCCTGCTGTCGTTCACCACGTCCTCGGTGGTCGGTCTGCTGCGGGCCGACGGCCGTGTCGCGCTCAATCCGGACCCCGGTACGGTGATCGGCGCGGACGACCGGATCATCCTGATCTCCGAGGACGACGACACGGCCGTCCCGGCGGACGCGTCCGGGCACGTCGACGAGGACGCGATCGTCACCGCCCGCCCCCGGACCCCCGAGGCCGAACGGCTGCTCCTCCTCGGGTGGAACCGCCGCGCGCCGCTCGTCGTGGAGCAGCTCGACCAGTTCGTCGGCCCCGGCACCACGCTGGACGTCGTCTCGCTCGCCGACGTCGTACGGATGCGCCGCGCCGCCGGCGACGCGCGGCCGCGCAGCCACCTCGAAGTGGCCTTCCACAGCGGGGACATCACCGATCCCGAGCTGCTCGCCAAGCTGGACGTGCCCTCGTACGACAGTGTGATCGTCATCGGCGAGACGGGTCACGAGCCCGTCCCCCACCAGGCGGCGCCGCCCACCCCCGCGATCGACCTCGGCCTGGCTCCGGAGACCGGGACGGAGACCGACGACCGGACGCTGGTCACCCTGCTGCACCTGCGGGCCATCGGGGAGGCGGCGGGACGGGAGCTGTCGCTCACCACGGAGATGTCCGACGACGGCAACCGGCTGCTGGCGCCCGCCCGGGCGGGCGCCGACTTCATCGTCAGCGGCCGGCTGATCAGTCTCCTCATGACCCAGATCTCGGAGAGCCCCTGTCTGGCCGACGTCTTCGAGGAGTTGTTCGAGGCGGAGGGCAACGAACTCCACCTGAAGCCGGTCGCGGACTACGTGCGCACCGATCGCGAGGTGGCGTTCGCGACCCTCGTCGAGTCGGCGCGCCGGCGCCGCGAGTGCGCGGTCGGCTACCGGCTGCGCGCCGAGGCCGCCGTGGGCCCGGCGTACGGGGTGCGGCTCAATCCGGACAAGGGGCAGCGGGTGCGCTTCGGCGAGCACGACTGGCTGATCGTGCTCGCCGAGAGCTGAGAGCCGGGGGCCGGGGGCCGGAAGCTGGGAGCCGGGAGTCCCGCGCCCCGGGGCGTGCCGATCAGAGCGTCGAGTGGACCTCCAGGGCGGTGCGTACCGCGGACTCCAGGGCTCCCTCGATCCACGCCGGCTTGACGGAGGTGTGGCAACCGGCGAAGTGCAGGTTCCCCTCGGCCTTGCGCACGTGGGGGAAGAGCTCGGTGTGCTGGCCGGGCAGCAGCACGGAGGCCTCACCGTAGGCGTACGGGTCGCGCATCCAGGACTGCGTACGCCCGACCCCGGTGTAGAACACCTCGATCCGCTGCCCGAACACCTCCTGCACCCCGGCGAGCGCGCGCGGGTAGCGCTCCTCGTCGTCCAGGGAGTCCCACTTCAGGGCGTCGTCCGACCAGCTGTAGGAGGCGAGCACGACCCCGCCCGCGCTGCCCTCGACGGGGTAGGAGGGCTGGAACATGAAGCGGTTGGGGTTGTCGGTGGCCGAGCCGCCGCCGATGACGCGGGCCGCCTCGGGCTGGTCGCGGGTGACCGCCCGGCAGGCCGCGTAGTGCGCCCGCTGCCCGCCGGAGATGCCGCGGTCGGACACGGAGGAGTGCGCGCCCAGCAGCGTGCCGTCCGCCGGGGTCTGCCCGAGCTGGTACTTCCGGTACAGGTCGGGCCGGATCGCCTCCAGCTCGCGCTTCCAGTCGGCCTCGTCGAACTCCCACCAGCGGCGGCTGAATTCCAGCAGCACCTTGGTCGCCGCGTCGTAGTGCAGCTCGGTGATCGCGCGCCGCTTGCCGTACGAGAGCGCGGGCGCGACCGGGATGTGGCGCAGGCCGGAGAAGGGCACGGTGATGATCGCCGTGTCGCCGGTGAAGGTCTCGCGCCGTACGGGGCTGCCGCCGCGGCCCTCGGAGACGGTCTCGACGGTGACCCCGTCCTTGCCGTGGGAGATCCGGGTGGCGCGGCGGTCGAGCCGGACGAGGTCGTCGACGCGGGCGTAGAGGGCGTCGACCAAGGTGGCGGTGCCACCGGGCAGTTCGAAGAAGGCGGTGTCCGGGCTGATCAGCGAGGCTCCGATGAAGCTGTGCACGAAGGCGAGGTGCAGGCGGGAGGTGAGGTTCTCGACGGTGCCGATCAGGTCGATGGTCCGCTCGTCGAGCTTCGCCTCCTCGGTCAGGTAGCGGTACATCGACATGTGGCCGTAGCGCTGGATGACGCGCGCCCAGCCCTCGACGAGCTGCTTGTCCTGCTTGCCTTCGATCTCCTTGCGGACGGGCGCGAAGGCGTTGCGGACGATCTGCGCGGCGGGCACGCCCTCGTAGGCCGCCGGGACCCCGAAGGACTTGTTGAGGGCCTGCGGGCTGCGCGCGTAGTCGGCCCGGCGCACGCGGATGCCGTTGACGTAGATCCACGTACGGAAGGCGGGGCGGCCGGAACCGTCGACGTCGACCAGGTGGAAGCGCCGGCGCTTCAGGCCGAGGCTGTCGATCAGGCCGGTGACCAGCGGGTGGCTGTCGGGAATGCGCATCGCGCCGGCCTCGGCGTACTGCTTGGGGTCGGCGAAGGGGGCCGCGGACTTCTCGTGGCCGCCGGCGCGGAAGGTCTTGATCCGGCCACCCACCCGGTTGCCGTTGGCCTCGATGACGGTGACCTGGTGTCCGGCCTCCCGCAGCAGGTGCGCGGCGGTGAGCCCGGCGGGACCGGCGCCGACGATCAGCACCTTCTTGCGGGTACGGGACCGGGGCAGGCCGTTCTTCAGCAGGATGTCGGAGTAACGGGGCACCAGGGGCTCGTCGTCCTCGTCGCGTACGAGGACGGCTCGGGCGATCGTGAGGCAGGTCTCCCAGTCGGGGCGCGCGGAACCCGACGGCGCCTGCGGGGTCCCGGCGGACGCGGCGGCGACGGACAGGGCGCCGACTCCCGCGACGGCGGCCGCGCCGGCGATGACGGTACGGCGGGAGGGTCGGCGGGCGGCGGCCGGGTCGGGCTCGCCGGAGGGGCCGGGCGTGGGGTCGGGCGCGGGCACGGGTTCGATGATCATGGACCAACTCTCCCGGCCCGCCGACACCTTGATCGCCCAAAGCCGCCCGGGCGGGGAACAATCACCCGGACGTGCGGTTCTGGCCTCATGGCGCTGACGAACTGGGATGCGAGCCGGGGCGGACCCGGCGGGTCAGCCGATCCGGCGCACCCGCTGGTCGGTGAGTTCGTAGCGGGCTCCGACGACGGTCAGGTCCCCGGCCGCGATCTTGGCGGCGAGCTCCGGTTCGGCGGCGAGCCGCGCCCGTACGAGCCGTACGTTCGCGGTGATCGCGGCGTCGATCCGGGCCGCCCCGCGCAGGGTGTGGTCGATCGCCGGGTGGATCTGATCGACCAGGTACTGCATGTGGCCCGGCAGCGCGGGCCCGCCCTCGTCGGCCCGGACGGCCGCCGCGACCGCCCCGCACGACTGGTGGCCCAGGACGACGATCAGCGGAATGCCGAGTTCGAGGACTCCGTACGCGATGCTGCCGAGCACCGCCTCGTCCAACACCTCGCCGGCCGACCGGACCGTCAGCAGGTCGCCCAGGCCCTGGTCGAAGACCAGCTCCGGGGGGACGCGGGAGTCGACGCAGCCGAGGACGACGGCGAACGGGTGCTGGCCGCCGACCAGCGTCTGCCGCACGGTCCGCGTCTCGTCGGGATGCCGCTCGTGCAGGCTGCGCCAGCGGGCGTTCCCCGTCTCCAGCTCCCGGAGCGCGGAAGCGGGGGTGGCGGGCCGGACCCTCCCGGGGCCCCCGGCGACGGGGTCCTCCGGGGGACGGGGGGACCCGGCCACGAGGCCGGCCGCCAGGGCGACCGTGCCGGTCAGGACCACCCGGAGCAGCCGGCGCCGCCCCGGGCCGCCACTCCTGTCCGCAGCAATGCTCATATCAGGACAAACTATTCGCATTCACTCCTGGATCCTGGCTGCCGCTCTCGGACGGCACCCTTCAGCGGGGTACCAGGTGCTGGACGAGGAGACCGCCGCGCCGGAGAACGGTCACTGCTTCTCGGTGAACTCCACCCGCAGGTTGTCGAGCGGGGCGTCCGCGAGCGGGACCGTGGTACCGAAGGAAATCGTCCGCGACTGGCCGGCGGGCAGCTTCAGCGGATCGTCCGGCCAGGTGAGCCGAATGCGGGTGCGCTTGCCGTCGACGGACTCGGCGGACGCGACATCCGTGGTCGCCGCCCACAGACTGTCGCCCGTGACAACGCCTCGCCCCTTGCCGTGCGCCTCGTTGTCGTCGGAAAAGTCGATGCTGATCGACGCGATGAGCAGCTCCCGGCCACTGGTGTTCTCCAAGGCCAGCTTCGCCGTCCAGTCGCCCTCTGTCTGCTGGGTGATCTCGAGGTCCGTCATGGTCTCCCCCACCAACTGATGATCACGATCGCGGCGACCATACGCCGCCCCGGTCCACCGGCGGGGCAGATTCGATCCGACCGACCTTCGAGGGGAACCGTTCGGTGTCGAGGACCCGGAGCAGGGTGAGGCGGTCGGCCGTGTCCGAGCCGGGCGGCGGGGTGAAGAGCACGAGGCGCTGGTCCGCCTCCTGGGCGAGGAGCACCTGGCAGTCGAGGTCGACGGGGCCGACGACCGGGTGGACGACCCGCATCCGGCTGCGGCGGCGGACGGCGACCTCGTGCAGGTCCCACAGGGCGGTGAACTCCTCACCGACCCCTCGCAGGCGCTCCACCAGACGGGCGGCCGCTGGGTCGGCGGCGCCCCGGCGGGCGACGGCCGCCCGTAGGTCCGCGACGTGCAACCGGCTGTAGTGGTCGTGCTCTTCCGGCGGATACGCGGCGCGCGCGGCCGGGTCGGCGAACCAGCGCCAGATCACGTTGCGGCCGTGCTCGGAGACCGTGCACACGCCGCCGAGCAGGGACCGTGCCAGGTCGTTCTGGGCCAGGACGTCACCCAGGTCGCCGAGTACCTGGGCGGCGGTGTCGGGCAGTTGGTCCAGCAGGTGCAGCAGCCCCGCGCCGACCTGGTCGCCACCGATCCGCCCGGCGGGCGGCCGGTGCCCGGCGAGCAGGTGGAGATGGTCGCGTTCGTCGACGCTGAGCCGCAGGGCGCGGGCCAGCGAGGAGAGGATCTGCGGTGACGGCTGCGGGCCGCGGGCCTGCTCCATCCGCATGTAGTAGTCGGCCGACATCCCGGCGAGCTGGGCGACCTCCTCGCGCCGCAGCCCGGCCGTCCGCCGCCGCGGTCCCTCGACCAGTCCCACGTCCGACGGACGCACGCGGTCACGCGAACGGCGGAGGAAATCGGCGAGTTCCCGGCGATCGATCGTCATATGGATCATTCTGCCGGACGGGTTGTGGGCCCCTCGGGTGTGCCTAGGATCCCCGGTCCTAGGTTCGAGCGGGCTCTCCCGCCCCCGGGGTCGCGGCGGCAGTGTGGGCGGAGCCGGAGCGAGGAGCGCCGGCACCCACCCCGCCAGAAGGAGCGACCGCCATGTCCGCCACCGCCACCCTCACCTCTGCCACCACCCGTACCGCGAGCGTGCGGGTCGCCGAGGCCCGGGTCCACTACGACCGCACCGGCTCGGGCCCCGCGCTCGTGCTCGTCCACGGCACCGGATCGGGCGGCTCCGCCGTCAACTGGGGCCAGGTGCTGCCGCGTTTCACCGCCGACCGCACCGTCATCACCCCTGACCTCTCCGGCACCGAACGCACCGTGGACGACGGGGCTCCGCTGACCGTGGAGGGTCTGGCCGCCCAGGTCATCGCCGTCATCGAGGACGCGGACACGGGCCCGGTGGACCTGCTGGGCTTCTCCATGGGCGCCCCGGTGTCCGCCGCCGTGGCCGCCCTGCGCCCCGACCTCGTACGCCGGTTGGTCCTGGTCGCCGGATGGGCCCACACCGACGGCGACGAGTACCTGCGCAACCTCTTCACCCTGTGGCAGCGGCTCGGCACCTGCGACCCGGCCGCCTTCGGCCGCGCCGTCACCATGACCGGCTTCAGCCGCGGCTTCCTCAACGCGATCGGCCGCGAACAGGTGGAACTGCTGATCCCCAACATGCCTCCCACCCCCGGCACCCTGCGCCACGTCGACCTCGACACCCGCATCGACATCCGCGACCTGCTGCCGCGCGTCCGGGCCGAGACGCTCGTGATCGGCTGCACCCAGGACATCACCGTCCCGGTGGAGAACAGCCGCGCCCTGCACGCGGCGATCGCCGGCAGCCGCTACGCCGAGATCGACGCCGGGCACGTCGCCTTCTTCGAGAAGGAGGACGAATTCGTGCGGCTGGTGGAGGAGTTCGTCCCCGCCATGTGATCCGCACCGCCCCGTGCTCCACCCGGCCGGGTGCGCCGATCGGCGCGCGGATGGCCCCGGACCCGCGACGGCTGTCGGGGGCCCCCTCGGGCGGCGGCCGTGAGGATGGTCGTCATGGATCCCGAACTCGAAGCCTTCATCCCCCTCCTCCCCCGAACCGACCTGACCGACCCGGTCGCCACGCGCGAGACCCTCGCCCAACTGGCCTCCTCGCGGCCGGCGCCGGACACCGCGGGCCTGGAGATCGAGGACCGCACGGTCCCCGCCGATCCGGGCGTGCCGGTGCGGATCTACCGCCCGCACCAGGCCCAGGGCGCCGTCATCTGGCTGCGCGGCGGCGGATTCGTCTTCGGCGACCTGGAGACCGAGCACCCGTGGGCCTCCCGGATCGCCGCCGGCTCGGGCGCGGTGGTGATCTCGGTGGACTACCGACGCGCTCCCGAGCATCCGTTCCCGGCCGCCCTGGACGACGCCTACGCCGTACTGTCATGGGCGCACGAGCACGCGGCCGAACTCGGCGTCGACCCGAACCGGATCGCGGTCGGCGGACACAGCGCCGGCGCGGGGATCTCGGCCGCGGTGGCCCTGCGGGCGCGCGACCGGCAGGGGCCGCCGATCCGCTTCCAACTGCTCAACGAGCCGGGGCTCGACGACCGGCAGGAGACCTGGTCGCAGCGGAACTTCACCGACACGCCCTGGCACGACCGCGACAGGATCTCCCTGATGTGGGGGCACTACCTGGGCTCCGGGCAGGCCACCCCGTACGCCGCCCCGGCGCGGGCCACCGATCTGTCGGGGCTGCCGCCCGCCTACATCGCCGCCGCGGAGTTCGACCCGCTGCGCGACGAGAACATCGACTACGCGGTGCGCCTGATGCGGGCGGGCGTACCGGTCGAGCTGCACCAATGGCCCGGCACCTTCCACGGGTCCCAGGCGATCACGTCGGCCGATGTGTCGCAGCGGCAGAGCGCCGCACTGGTCGGCGCCCTGCGCCGGGCCCTGGCCGCGTAGGACGGGCCCGGCCCTGCCCGGCCGGGCCCGCGGTCGATCGTCGGTGGTCGGTGGTCAGTGGAGGTCGGAACGTGCGGCGGAGGTGTCGTCGAGGAAGCCGCCCGACTGGTGCTGCCACAGCTTGGCGTAGGCGCCCTCCGAGGCGAGCAGCTCCTGGTGCGTGCCGGCTTCGACGATGCGTCCGCGGTCGAGGACGACGAGTTGGTCCATGTTCGCGACCGTGCTCAGCCTGTGCGCCACCACGAGGGCCGTCCGACCCTCCATGAGCCGCCACAGCGCTTCCTGGACGAGGACCTCGCTCTCCGAGTCCAGCGCGCTGGTCGCTTCGTCGAGCAGCAGGATAGGCGCGTCGCGCAGGATCGCCCGGGCGAGCGCGACGCGCTGGCGCTGTCCGCCGGACAGCTTGACTCCGCGCTCGCCCACCATGGTGTCGAAGCCGTCGGGCAGGGCGTCGGTGAACTCCGTGACGTGCGCCGCCTCGGCCGCGCGACGGATCTCGGCCTCGGTGGCGTCCGGTCGGGCGAAGGCGATGTTGTCCCGCAGGGTGCGGTGGAACATCGCCGGGTCCTGCGGGACGTAGGCGATCAGACTGCGCAGGTCGGACTGGCGCAGTCGGGTGATGTCCTGGCCCCCGATCAGGATCCGGCCGGACTCGATGTCCGTCATCCGCATCAGCAGCCGGGTGAGTGTGGTCTTGCCGCCTCCTGATCGGCCGACGAGGCCCATCTTGGTGCCGCCGGGCACGTTCAGGTCGAGACCGTCGAAGAGCGGCTTGCCGCCGCCGTGGGCGAAGGTGACCCGCTCGAAGCGGACCTCGGAGGACGCGGGCCGCAGCGGCTCGGGCGATGGCGGGTCGAGTACGGTCGGCGGTGTGAGGAGGAGTTCGGTGAACTGTGCCGCCTCCGTCATCGAGCTCTCCAGCCGCCGGTAGATCTGGTTGAACTCGAACATGATCCGCGTCGCGCTCGCGTAGTAGGTGAAGGCGACGATGACGGCCTCCACGCCGTGCTCTCCCCCGCCGAGCGTGACGGCGAGCAGCAGGCCCAGCGCGTTGGTCAGTACGGACATCGGCGCGACCACCGTGTCGATGCGCAGGTTGCCGTAGTCCCAGGAGCGCAGGGTGAGCCGGCGCGACTCCGCGACGCGGGAGCGGTGTTCGGCCGCCTCGCGTTCCTCGGCGGCGAAGGCCCGGACGGTGTCCATGTTCATCAGGCTGTCGGCGACGTGGCCGGACACCCGGGCGATGGCCTCCTCTCGCTGGGCGACGAGCGTTTGGCGGCGCCGGATCAGCGGTGCCACGCCCAGCGCGGTCACGGCGATCAGGACCAGGAGTCCGGCGACGAGCAGCGGGTCGTACTGCCACAGCACCACCGAGGCGAACACCAGCGGTACGAAGCTGCCCATGACCGAAAAGGTCAGCGTGTCGACGAACTCCTCGAAGCGGGAGGCGAAGCTCAGCACCCGTTTGGTCAGCGAACCGGCGAAGTTGTCGTGGAAGAACGCGGCGTCCTTGGCGAACAGTTCGTCCATGCCGACGACGTACAGGTGCTCGATGCCGCGGGCGTCGAGGCGGTTGAGGCAGTGCAGGCCGAGGCGCCACAGCGCCTCCGCGAGGAGCAGGACCCCGGCGAAGGTGAGGACGTACGGCAGCATCGCGTCGACGGTGCTGCTGCCGCCTCCGGCGATGCGGCCGACGAGCTTGGCGACGATGAGGGGGGCGATGTAGTTGATGCCGATGTTGCCCAGCGCCGGGAGCAGCATCGCGGGTGCGGTCAGCAGCCGGAGGCGGACCAACTCCCGTCCGTAGTAGCGAAGTGCGAGGAGTACCGGGCCCTTGCCCGGTCGTTTTTCGGGCGGTTCAGGCGTTCCCATGACAACCCTGTGCGTTCGTGTGCGGACGGCTTGCAGGAACCGAAGTGTCCCGTGGCGGCCTCCGCGCGGTCCAAGGCTTTTCCCGAATGGCGGTATCTCGTACCTGTTCGTGCCCGGAAACCGTGGAGGGCCGTTCCGGATCGCTCCGGAACGGCCCCTTGGTCCTTGTGCTGCCCTTGTCCTGCCCTTGCCCTGGCGCCGGCCGTGGTCCTGGTCCTGCGCCGGGCCGGTGACGGTTACGGGACGGGCTGCTGCTGGGTGACGCAGTGGATCCCGCCGCCGCCGGTGCCGAGCCGGTCGATGTTGAGCTGCTCGATGGTGCGGCCGGGGTAGAGCCGGGCCAGGGTGGCCTTCGCCGCGGTGTCGGCGCGGGTGTCGCCGAAGTGGGCGGAGATGACCGCGCCGTTGCACAGGTAGTAGTTGGCGTAGGAGGCGAGGAAGTCCGGGTTGGAGGAGCGGATCTTGTTGTAGTCGGGGCCCTGGATCTGGTCGACGGTCATGCGCGTGCCGTTGGCGGCGGTGGAGGCGGAGAGGATCTGGTACTGCTGGCGCGCGTCCTTGGCGTAGACGTCGTTGTCCGAGGCCAAGGGCATCTGGACGGCGGCCCGGCCGGGTGCGAGGAAGCGCGAGGTGGCGTCGACGTGGTCGTCGGTGATGTCCTGGCCCTTGACGCCGTCGAACCAGATGACCTTGGTGGCGCCGTAGGCGGCGAGCATGGCGGACTCGATCTGTGCCTGCGACTTGTTGGGGTTGCGGTTCTTGTTGATGAGGCTGCTGCGGGTGGCCATCAGGGTGCCGGCGCCGTCCTGTTCGATCGCGCCGCCCTCGCCGACCAGGGCCGCCGCGGTGTAGGGCACCCCGACGTAGGAGGCGATCCGTCCGGCGACCAGGTTGTCGCGGGAGTGGGCCTGCTTCTTGCCCCAGCCGTTGAAGTTGAGGCCTACGGCGTCCAGGCCACCGGATCCGTCGGTGCGGAAGACGGGGCCCGTGTCGCGCATCCAGCAGTCGTCGACGGGGATGGTGCTGATGACGGTGACGGTGGAGCCGCACATCGAGCGGGCCTTGGCCGCGCTGCCGGAGTTGGCGCAGATGTAGACCGGCTCGTACTTGGCGATGGTGCGTGCGATGAGCGCGATGTCCTGCTGGACGCCGCTGAGCGTGTTGCCCCAGATCGAGGTGGAGTCCGGCCAGGCCATCCAGGTACGGGTGTGCCGGACGTCCTCGATCGGCACGCGGAAGGCGCCCGCCGCCGCCGGCCGGGGTGCGGACGCGGCCCCGGCCCGCCCTTCGGTGGCCGCGAGCGCGGCCGCGGCGGCGGTGAGTCCCGCCGCCGCCAGGAACCTGCGCCTGCCCATGCCCTCGCCCGCGGGCCGGTTCACTGCGTGATCGTTCATGTGGGGGTTCCTCCGATGACTCAACTCCCCGCGGGGACAGCGGGGTTGACCGGAAAGCTAAAACTGGCCAAGCGCTCGGTCAATACTTTGGACGAGGTCATTCCGGTGGATCGTGGAAAGCCCCAGGTCGCGGACCGAAGGCCGGCTAGAGTGACGCCATGGCAGCTGTCGCGAAGGACTCCGGGGGCCGGCCGGCCGCTCCCCCTGCAAGGGCCGGCCGGCCACGGGCCTCCGCGAAGGGCGAACAGACCCGGGCGCGGCTGATCGCCGCCGCACGGACCCTGCTCGCGGGCGAGACGAGCGAGGGCTTCACCACCCGCAACGTCGCGGCGCTGTCAGGCGTTTCGCACGGGATGTGCCACTACCACTTCCAGGACCGGACCGATCTCGTCCTCGCGGTCATCGAGGACATCCGCCCGGAATGGATCACCCCGCTGGAGACGGCGGTCTCCGCACCCGGGCCGTTCGCCGAGCGCGCCGAACGGGTCGTCCACCTGCTCGGCCGGCCCGAGGGCTCCGAGCTCTCCCACCTCCATTCCGCCTTGCACTGGCAGGCGTTGAACGACGCCCGCGTCCGGGAGAGCCTGGAAACCGAGTACCGGCGCTGGCGCGCCTGCTTCGTCGCCCTCTTCCAGGTCCTGGCCGACGAGCGCGGCGCGGGCCTCGATCCGCGCCCCCTGGGGCTGGCCGTGGCCGCCGCCGTCGACGGCCTGGCGGCCATGGACTCCCTCGGCGCCGACGGCGGTACGGAGCCGATCCTGCGGACCCTGATCCGTACCCTCGCGGCGGGAGCCGGATCCGGGCCGTGACCGGTCGCCGCTACAAGGCCCGGCGGGCCGCGGCGATCGCCTCCGGGTCCCACCCCGGCCGGGGCACCGACTCCAGCAGCAGTCGCGTGTACGGGTGCCGGGGCGCGGCCAACACCTCGGCCGTGGCGCCCGCCTCGACGATCCGGCCGTGCCGCATGACGACGATCTCGTCGGTCACGCACCGTACGACGCCCAGGTCGTGGGTGATGAAGAGGTACCCGATGCCGGTCTGTTCCCTGATGTCCGCGAGCAGGTTGAGGATCTGCGCCTGTACGGAGACGTCGAGCGCGGCGACCGCCTCGTCCAGGACGAGGACGGACGGCTCGACGGCCAGCGCGCGGGCGATGGCGACGCGCTGACGTTGGCCGCCGGACAGCTGCCGCGGCAGGGCGTCCGCGGCCCGGGTGCCCAGACCCACCTGGTCGAGCAACTCCCGTATCCGCCGCGTGTGGTCGCGGCCCGGGAAGTGCAGGCGCAGGGTTTCCCGCAGGGCCGCCTCGACGCCGGTGCGCGGATCGAGGGAGAGGTACGGGTCCTGGAAGACCATCTGGACCTCACGGGCGCGGGCCAGGCGCCGTGCACGGCCGCGGCCTTCGCCCCGCGCGGTCCGGTTCCGGCCGCCGACCAGGACCTCGCCCTCGTCGGCACGTTCCAGGCCGACGATGATCCGGGCGGTGGTGGTCTTGCCGGATCCGGACTCCCCCACGATCCCCAGCGAGCCGCCTTCGGGAAGGACGAAGGACACGTCGTCCACGGCGCGCACGGCTCCGTAGGAGCGGCGCAGGCCCGTGACCTCCAGGACGTTGCCGGGAATTCCCGGTCCCTCAGCGGGCATCGACGGTGCTCCCTTCGAGCCGGTCACTGTGATGGCAGGCGGCCACGTGGCCCGGCCGGCCGGGGGCGGCCGCCGGCAGCGGAACCTGCTGGTCGCAGACCTCCGTGGCGAGCGGGCAGCGGGCGGCGAAGGCGCAGCCGTGCAAGGCTTGGCGCAGGTCCGGCGGCTGGCCCTCGATGGCGGCGAGCCGGCCGCGCGGGCCGTCCATCCGCGGGGTGGAGGCCAGCAGGGCTGCCGTGTACGGGTGTCGGGGGCGCGCGAAGAGGGCCTCGGCGGGCCCGCTCTCGGCGATCCGGCCCGCGTACATGACGTAGACGCGGTCGCTGATGGCCGCCGCCAGGTCGAGGTCGTGCGTGACGAACAGCAGGCCGGTGCCGAAGCGGGCGCGGAGCCCGGCCAGCAGGGCGATGACCTCGGCCTGGGAGGTGACGTCCAGCGCGGTGGTGGGCTCGTCGGCCAGCAGGAGGACCGGGTCCCCCATGAGGGCCGCCGCGATCACCACGCGTTGGAGCATGCCGCCGGAGACCTGACCGGGGTACTTGCGCATCACCGCCGGGTCCAGGCCGACCGCCCGCAGGAGTTCGGTGGCGCGCGCGGTCGCCTCGGCCCGGGTCATGACCCGGGTGAGCGTGGCGCTCTCGGTGAGGAAGTCCCCGATGCGGCGCAGCGGGTTGACGGCGGCGCGCGGGTCCTGGAAGACCATGGCCACGGCGGAGGCGCGTACGGTGCGCAGCCGGTCCGCGTCCATGGTGAGGACGTCCTCGCCGGCCACCCGTACGGCTCCTTCGACGACGGCTCCTGGCGGCAGCAGGTTGAGGGCGCTGCGCGAGGTGAGGCTCTTGCCGGAGCCGGACTCGCCGACGAGGGCGACGGTCTCCCCTTCGAGGACGGTGAGGTCGACGCCGTCGAGGACGGGCCGGGCGGTGCCGGGCAGGGTGATCCGCAGCCCTTGGACATCGAGGGCGTGCACCGGTTCCGTGGGGTGCGTCATGGGGTGCGGTGCTCTCATCGGGCCCTCCTGGCTATACGGTCGGCCCAGCGTTCGCCGACCACGTTGAAGGCGACCACGGTCAGCACGATGAAGGCGCAGGGCAGGATCGCGGACAGCGGGTAGCCGTGCTGGATGGCGGTCTGGCCGTCGAAGACCATGCGGCCCCAGTCGGGGGTGAGGGCGGGTACGCCGAGCCCGAGGAACGACAGTCCGGCCAGGTCCATCAGGGCGTAGCCGAAGTTGATGGTGGACTGGGCGAGGACGACGGGGGCGATGTTGGGCAGGATGTGGCGCAGGCAGATCTGCAGCGCCGAGTGGCCCTGGACCTGGTAGGCGCTGACGTAGGGGCGGGCCCGTTCGGCCAGGACCAGCGAGCGGGTGAGCCGGCTGACGTAGGGCAGGTAGGCCACGGCGAGCGCGATGACCGGGGCGAGCAGCCCCTCCCCGTAGACCGAGATGATCAGGATGGCCAGCAGCATGCCGGGGAAGGCGAAGACGAGCTCGGTGCTGCGGGAGAGCACCGAGTCGATCCAGCCGCCCCGCCAGGCCGCGGCCGTGCCGACGGCGATGCCGGCGACGGTGGAGAAGGCGACGACGCCGAGCGGTCCGAGCAGGGAGGTACGGGCGCCGAGGAGCAGCCGGGAGAGGGTGTCACGGCCGGCCGCGTCCTCGCCCAGCGGGTGCGCGGCGTCGGGTGCGGCGAGCGCGTTGCCGAGGCCGACCGCGTTGGGGTCGTGCGGTACGAGCCAGGGTGCGAGCAGGGCGGCCAGGACGACGACGGCGACGAGCACCAGGCAGACCAGGTGGAGCGGGGAGCCGGCGGCACGGATCCGGGAGAGGCCGGGCCGGCGGGTCAGGACGGCGGTCATACGGCGGCGCTCCTCGATCCGAGGGTGACCCTGGGGTCGACCAGGGGCAGCAGGAGGTCCACGATCAGGTTCACGATCATGAAGAGGGCGACGATGATCAGGGAGATCGCCTGGACGGTCGGGAAGTCCTTGGTGGTGGTGGACAGTTCGAGGAGCTGGCCGATGCCGCCGATGCTGAAGGCCGTCTCGACCAGGATGGTGCACACCAGCAGCGTGGAGACGATGAGCCCGCCGGTGGTCAGGACGGTGCCGAGCGAGTTGCGGAAGACGTGGCGCTTGATGACCTGGCGTTCGGGGACGCCCCGGCTGCGGGCGACGGTGACGTGTTCGCTGTCGAGGGCTTCGAGCATGGCGGAGCGGGTGACCCGGGCGAGCATGCCGATCAGGTAGAGCGCGAGGGCGATGGAGGGGAGCGTGAGGTGCCAGAGCATGTCGCCGAGGCCGCCGTCCCCCGCGCCGCTGCTGGGGAACCAGCCGAGGTTGACGGCGAAGAGGCCTTGGAGGAGGACCGCCGCGACGAAGGACGGGGTGCCGACGGCGAAGGTCGTGGTGACGAGGATGGCGGAGTCGGTGGCCCCGCCGCGGACGGCGGCGATCCGGCCGAGGAGGAGGCCGACGGTGACGACCACGGCGAGCGACATCACGATGAGCAGCAAGGTGGTGGGCAGCCGGTCCGCCAGCAGCCGCGAGACGTCGGTGCGGTAGGTGATCGACCGCCCGAAGTCGCCCTGGAGGATGTCGCCGAGCCACCGGAGGTACCGCATGAGGAAGGGGTCGTCCAGGTGGTACTGGGCGTTGATCGAGGCGAGGGCCTCCGGGGAGGCGGAGCGGCCGGCGAGCAGGAAGCTCGCCGGGTTGCCCGGTGCCAGGTACATGGCTCCGAAGACCACGAACGAGGCGGTCAGGAGGGTGGCGGCCATCTCCGCCACCCTCCGCAGCGCGAATCTGACGAAACTCACTGCGCGGCCCCCACGTCGGCGGCCCACGGGTAGTACATGTACGAGATGGTGGTGGGGGCGCCGGTGATGCGGTTGTTCATGAAGAGCGCGGTGGGCCACTCGGCGACGGGGATCCACAGGAGCTGTTCCGAGGCGTGGTGCTGCAGCTTCGCCTCGATGTCCATCCGCTGTTCGATCGGGTAGACGGCGCTGGCCTGGTCGACGAGTTTGTCGTACTCGGGGTCGCTGTAGCCGGCGAAGTTCATGTACGCGCCGGTCTTGAAGTTCTGCAGCAGGTCGAGCGGGTCGGTGATCGAGTCGTAGTAGGTGAGCGGGAACATGTCGATGCCCTCGCGCGCCTGGGGGTCGGTGAACAGCGCGGTGAAGGCGTTCGGGGCGATCGTCTTCAGCTGGATGTCCAGTCCGATCCGGGTGCCGGCCGCCTGGACGGCGGTGGCGAGGAGGGAGACGTCCTGGCCTATGGAGCTGGTGGCCACGGTGAGCGTCTTGCCGGTGGCGCCGGCCTCCTCGATCAGGGCCTTGGCCTTCTCGATGTCCTGGCCGGTGGGCGGCAGGCTGTCGAAGGCGGTCTTCAGGGTGCGTTCGGGGGCGGCGGCCCAGGCGGCGCGGGTGGTGAGGGAGTTGGTGACGGTGCCCGCCCCACCGAGGCCGGCCTTGACGAAGCCGGAGCGGTCCAGCGCCAGGGACAGCGCGCGCCGGACGCGGATGTCACCGAGCGGGCCCCGCATGTCGGTGACGTTGACGTTGACCGTGCTCAGGCCCTCGCCGAAGTAGAGGGTGCCGGTGCCGCTCTTCTTCAGGCGGGCGTAGCTCTCGGTGGGGATCAGGTATCCGCCGTCGGCCTCGCCGCTGAGCATGGCGTTCGTCCGGGCGGAGGGGTCGGTCAGGACGCGGAAGACGGCCTTCTTCGACTTGGCCTTGGTGCCCCAGTAGTTGTCGAAGCGGTCCAGTTCGATCGACTGGCCCTTGTTCCACGTGCCGAGCTTGAAGGGGCCGGTGCAGCCGAGGCCGCCCGTGGTGCCGTAGTCCTTGCCGGCCGCCTCGACGGTGGCCTTGGAGGCGACCACGCCGGCGGCGGTGGCCATGTACTGGGGGAACTGCGAGTCGGGCTTGTTCAGCTTGACGGTGACCTGCAGCGGGCCGCTCTTGGTGATCGAGGCGACGTTCTGGAACACCTGGGCCCAGGCGGCCGCGTTGTCGGGGTCCGTCTGGCGGCCGAGGCTGAAGACCACGTCGTCGGCGGTCATCTCCTTGCCGTCGTGGAAGCGCACCCCGGGGCGCAGGTCGTAGACCCAGGTGGTGGGGTCCGGGTTGGAGGCCTTCTGGGCGAGACCGGGCTCGGTGGTGAGGCCCGGGGTCCAGCGCATCAGGCTCTCGCACACGTTGGACAGCACGGTGTTCTGCGGGTAGTCGAAGGCCACCGTGTAGTCGAGGGTGGGCGGTTCGGCGTAGACGGCCCAGGTGAAGGAGTCGATCTCGCCGTGGGCCTGGGGCGTGGAGGCCGACAGCCTGACGTCGGTGACACCGCCGCCCTTCTCCTTCGGCGGTCCGGAGCAGGCCGCGAGCAGGGAGACGGCGGTCAGGGCGGCGGTCGCGGTCACGGCAACGGGGCTGAGCCGGCCGCGCCGGCGGCGGAAGCGTCTGCCGGTGCGGGGCGGGGTGGTGGTCATCGTCGCGCTCTCTATTCCGTGAGGGATGCGGGGGGAGGAGCGGGCGGACCGCCGGAGCGGTCCGCCGGGAGCGGCCGGTTTCCCGGGTCAGACGGTGGTCCGCACCGCCGGGATCTGCTGGGTGATGCAGTGGACGCCGCCGCCGCCGAAGGCGATGGCAAGCGCCCGGACCCCGACGACCTTGCGGCCCGGGTAGGCCGTGGCGATCACGGCGAGGGCTTCCTCGTCCTGGGGCACTCCGGCGACCGGGACGACGACGCCGCCGTTGGCGACGTAGTAGTTGAGGTACGACACCTCGATCTCGCCGTCGGCCAGGTCGGCGAAGGCGGTCTGCGGTACCTCGATGATCTCCAGGCGGCGGCCGCGGGCGTCGGTGCTCGCCTCCAGCACGGCGCGGTTGGCGCGCATCCGGGCGTGGTCGGGGTGGTCCGGGTCGGCGGGCAGGGAGATCACGACCGTGCCGGGGGCGGCGAAGGCGCAGACCCCGTCGACGTGGCCGTCGGTCTCGGTGTCGAGCAGGCCGCCGTACGGGAGCCAGATGACCTTGGTGACGCCGAGCCGGGACCTCAGTTCGGCCTCGATCTGGTCGCGGTTCATGCCGGGGTTGCGGTTGGGGTGCAGGAGGCACTGCTCGGTGGTGATCAGCGTGCCCTCGCCGTCGACGGTGATGGCGCCGCCTTCGAGGATCATGCCGGAGGGGATCCGGTCGACCCCGAGGTGCTCCAGCAGCAGGCCGCTGATCCGGTCGTCCGAGTCGAACGGGTGGTGCTTGCGGCCCCAGGCGTTGAAGCGGAAGTCCACCCCGGCGCGGTTGCCGTCGCCGTCGAGGACGAAGAGCGGGGCGGAGTCACGGAACCAGGAGTCGTCGAGCGGCAGCTCGATGACGGTGACGCCGTCGCCGCACCGTGCGCGGGCGTCCTCGCCGAAGCCGGGCGGGGCGACCATCGTGACGGGCTCGAACGCGGCGATGGCGCGGGCGACGTTCGCGTACTCCTCCTTCACGTCGGCGAGCACGCTGCCCCACAGGTCCTCACGGGTGGGCCAGGCCATCAGACAGCCGTCGTGCTGGGACCACTCGGCGGGCATACGGAAATCGGTCATCACATGTCTCATTTCTTGCGTGGGGTGGAGTCTTCCATTCGACTGAAAATTCAGTCAAGAGTGGAGAGGTGCGTCGAGGGAGGGAGCGCGGAAGGACTGGAGGAAGCGACGAGAGGAGGCGGCGGGAGGAGGTGACGGGAGGAGGTGGCTAGAGGAAGTAGAGGCGGTTCAGGGACACCTGCTGGGCCGGCTCGGAGCGCAGGGGTTCGCCGTCGAGCGTCACGAGCCCGGTCCGGGCGTTCACGTCGACCTCGCCGAGGCGGGCGTTGGCGACCATGTCCTTCGGCCCGATGCCGCGCGTGCCTTGTACGGCGACCCGGCGGCGCCTGGTGATCAGGCCCCCGGAGGAACCCGACTCGGCGGCGGCGCGGCTGACGAAGGCGACCGAGAGATCGGCCGGCGCCGCGCCGTGCGCGCCGAACAGGGGACCGAGGACGAGCGGTTCACAGCAGTCGGTCGCGGCGTTCGGGTCGCCCGTGACCCCGTAGGCCGGGAAGCCGGACTTGAGGACCATCTGCGGCTTGGCGCCGAAGAACGGGGGGCGCCACAGGACGATGTCGGCGAGTTTGCCGACTTCGATGGAGCCGATCTCGTGGGCGAGTCCGTGGGCGATGGCGGGGTTGATGGTGAGCTTGGCGATGTAGCGCAGGACGCGGGCGTTGTCGTCGCCCTCGCCGTCGCCGTCCATCGGGCCGAGTTCGCCCTTCATCTTGGCGGCCATGGCGAAGGTGCGGCGGATCGTCTCGCCGGCGCGGCCCATGCCCTGGGCGTCGGAGGAGGTGATGCCGATCGCGCCCAGGTCGTGCAGGACGTCCTCGGCGCCCATGGTCCCGGCGCGGATCCGGTCCCGGGCCATCGCCGCGTCGCCGGGCAGGTCGGGCTTGAGGTCGTGGACCGAGACGATCATCCCGTAGTGCTCGGCGACCGCGTCCCGCCCGAACGGCAGCGTGGGATTGGTGGAGGAGCCGATGACGTTCGGCACGCCCGCCATCTTCAACACGTTCGGGACGTGTCCACCACCGCAACCCTCGATGTGGAAGGCGTGGATGGTCCGCCCTTCCAACACCCGCAGGGTGTCCTCCACCGACAGGCACTCGTTCAGACCGTCACTGTGCAGAGCCACCTGCACGTCGTGCTCCTCGGCCACCCGCAACGCCGTGTCCAAGGCCCGGGTATGGGCCCCGAGGTCTTCGTGCACCTTGAATCCGCAGGCACCGCCCTCCGCGAGGGCCTCCACGAGGGGGGCCTCGTCCGAGGAGGAACCCCGGGCGAGGAAGCCGATGTTCACCGGCCAGGCGTCGAAGGCACTGAACCCATGGCGGAGGGCCCAGGGTGAATTGACACCGACGCCCCAGCTCGGCCCGATCTCCTGGCCGATGATCGTGGTGACGCCCGCGGCGAGCGAGGCTTCCATGATGCGCGGGGAGAGCAGGTGGACGTGGGTGTCCACGGCTCCGGCGGTCGCGATCAGGCCCTCGCCCGACACGATCGTCGTGCCGGTGCCGACGACCACGTCGACCCCGTCGAGGGTGTCGGGATTACCGGCCCGACCGATCGCGTGGATCCGCCCCTCACGGATACCGATCGACACCTTGCGGATACCGAGGACGGCGTCGATCACCAGCACATTGCTGATCACCACATCACACGTCTCACGGACGGCGGCGGCCTTCAGGTGCAGGCCGTCCCGGGCCGTCTTCCCGAAACCGGCCAGGAACTCGTCGCCCGGCCGCTGCGCGTCGTGCTCCACCCGGACGGTGAGCCCGGAGTCACCCAGCCTCACCCGATCCCCGGCCCGCGGGCCGAACACGGACGCGTACTCGTGCGGATCGATGTGCCGGCCGCCCGGCGCACAGTGATCACTGTGCGGGGTCTTCTTGCTCATGCCGGGTCTCCGTCCTGGTGTTCGGCGGTGACGCCGAGGTAGCCGCAGGCCGCCGCGCGTCGCAGGGCCTCGTCCTTGGCGCCGGGTGCGTCCAGGGGCCCGTCGACCAGCCCCGCGAAGCCGATCGCGATCCGGTCGCCGCCGATGGGGACGAGGCCGACCTCGCCCTCGCCGTGGGGGTCGAACCGGACGGACGAGCCCGCGGGCACGCACAGCCGCATGCCGTAGGCGGCGGCCCGGTCGAAGTCGAGCCGCGGGTTCGCCTCGAAGAAGTGGAAGTGCGAGGTCACGCTCACCGGAACGGCGGCCGTGTTGCGCACGGTGAGGATCACTGCGGGGTCCGGAGCGGCGACCCTGTCCGAGGCGGGCAGGACCGCGCCCGGGGCGGAGTCGTCGCGCTCCTGGGCGCCGAAGGGCTCGCTGATCGCGGCCAGTCGGGTGCCGTCCTCGAAGACGGCCTCGACCTGGATCTCGGTGACGATGTCGACGACCCCCGGGAGCACGTCGTCCGGGCCGAGGACGCTACGGCCCCGCTCCAGGGCGTCGGCCAGGCGCAGCCCGTCGCGGGCCGCCTCGCACACCGTGTCCGCGATCAGGGCGGTCGCCTCGGGGACGTTGAGCCGTAGGCCACGGGCGTGCCGGGCGCGGGCCAGCTCGGCGGCGGTGAAGAGCAGCAGCCGGTCACGTTCGGTGGGGGTCAGGGGCATGACGTCCCCCGGCCGTCCCGCACGGCGCCGGGGCCGGTCGAAACCATCATGATCATTCCTTCCTCCGGAGGGCGGGCGAGGGAGCGGCCGAGGCCGGGGCGTCGTCGTCCGGATGTGTGGTGCGCGAGGCGGCGGCCCTAGGGGATGTCTTGTCGATCGGGGCGGAACAGCGAGCCCGCCCTGATCGGCAAGACACCCCCTAGGGCCGGTGGCGCGCCGGGGGACGCCTCAAGGGGTGCGTCGAGGAGTACGGGCCGACCGCGGGCCCGTGAGGTGGCACGGGCCGGCCGGCGGTCCGAAGGGGCGGGAGGTTCGGTCCGCCCTGCTCGGAATCCTCACTCTGGCATTGACTGAAAATTCAGTCAAGAGTCTGAACAGACCTGGGTCCGCAAGGAAACACAGGAGTCCGGAGGGAGACGTGTGGGTGGCGGGCAGGAGTCGAGCGGAGTGCGACCGGAGGCACGCGGGGGTGGGGACGGGGAGCGCGCGGGGGCCGGCCCGGGCCGCGCGAGGGCGGTGCGGGGAGGGGCCGGGGGCGCGGAGCGGCCCCGGCCGGTGCACGTCAGCCCCGGCGGGTGTACGTCAGCCCCGCCCGAGGCCTGCCAGTTCGGCGTCGATGGCGCCCCGCATCAGCTCGCGGGCGTGGTCGATCTTGATGCCGCCGCTCAGCCAGCGCATGCTCAGCCCCTCCAGCAGGGCGGTGAGGCGCTCGGCGGCCGCGGCGAGGGCGGAGGCCGGCACCATCGGCTGGACCTGGCCCAGCAGAGCGGCCACCTCCTGGACCCACACCAGGGTCGCCCGCGCCAGGTCCTCGCGCAGGACCTCGTCGAAGACGGCGCTCGCCCGCAGTTCGCCCCAGGCCGAGCTGTTCTCCCGTACCTCCACGGTGTCCTGGAGCTCCAGCAGGAGGGTCTCCTCCAGCTCCTCGCGCGGGGTGAGCGGCGGCTCGTCCGGGTCGCGGTCGGTGGTGTAGCGCTCGGCGCGGTCGTTGATGAACTCGAGCGTCTGGCGCAGGACGCCCGTACGGTCCTTGAAGTGGTAGTAGATCAGGGCGGTGGAGACGCCGGCCTCGGCCGCGAGTTCCTCCACGCGCAGCCCGCGTACACCGCGCCGGGCGATCACCCGGGCGGCGGCTTCGAGGATCTGAGTACTACGAGACGACATGCTCCGCACCCTACCGGGATGATCGGGTGCGTATGTACGCGGCCCGTCACCAGGAGTGCCTGACGGCGCGCGGGCCGCCCCGACGGGCGCGACCGGCCGCTCCGGCCGGGGCGGCCCGGCCATCAGAGCGCCGGCGGTGCGGCCGGGTGGGACTGGGTCGCGCAGTGGATTCCGCCGCCGCCGGAGGCGATGCCGTCGATCGGGAGCTGTTCGACGCGGTAGGACGGGTAGGCGGCCTGGAGGATGGCGTAGGCGACGCCGTCGGCGTAGCCGTCGCCGAACCGGGGAGCGATCACCGCGCCGTTCGCCGTGTAGTAGTTGGTGTAACTGGACAGGAACTCGTCGCCCCGGCCGGTGATCTCGCGCCGGTCCGGGCCGGGCAGCTCGGTGATGGACAGGCGGCGACCCCGGGCATCGGTGGCGCTCTGCAGGGCCCGCTTGGTCTCCTCGTAGACGGCCACCCACTTCTTGTCGGCGCCGGGGCCGGGCTTGTCGAGGATGACCCGGCCGGGGGCGATGAAGCGGGCCAGACAGTCGATGTGGCAGTCGGTGATGTCCTCACCGGCGAGGCCCGGCACCCAGATCACCTTGTCGATGCCGAGCGCCGACGTCATGGCCTGCTCGACCTGGGCCTGACTCATGCCCGGGTTCCGGTTGGCGTTCACCATCGAACTGACCGTGGCGAGCAGGGTGCCGTCACCGTCGGTCTCCAGCGAGCCGCCCTCGCCGACGAAGCCGGCACGGATCCGGTTCACCTCGTACTCGGCGAGGAGCGTGCGGGCCGCCGCCGCGTCGTTGGCGAAGGGCTGCGCGAACTTCGTACCGGCCTTGCCCCAGCCGTTGAAGTTGGTGTCCACACCGGCGACGGCACCCGGGGCGACGACGAAGGTGGGGCCGAAGTCGCGGATCCAGAGGTCGTCGTTGGGGATGTCGATGACCTGGATGCCGTAGTAGGCGCCCGGTCCGCACCGGTAGCGGGCATCGGCGACCTGGCCGGGGCGCGCCAGCACCACGACCGGCTCGTAGCGCGAGATCACGTGGGCCACCTCGGCTATGTCCCTGCGTACCGCCGCGAGGCCGCTGCCCCACACCGAGGAGAGGGCGGGCCAGGCCATGTACGTACGGATGTGCCGGTCGGTCTCGGCGGGCATGCGGAGCGTGCCGGTGGCGTTCGGGACGGCCGAGGCCGTCTGGACCAGCGAGGGGAGGGTGGAGCCGAGGGCTGCCAGCGGCAGGGCCGCCGCGCCGAACTGGAGCACTCGGCGGCGCGAGGTGCGGGGGTTGATATCCATGGTGACTCCCTGATGAGGAGGGGCGGGATGGACGGCATCCTTGCCTTAACTGAAAATTCAGTCAACCTTTCCCGCGTGTCGCGACGGCGCGCGGACGTGGTTCCACTTCGGGGGATCAGCTCGTGCGGAAGTGAGCGACGGCGATCGTCACGGAGCCTGCGGAGGTCGCCTCGACGAGCCGCACGATCGCGAGTTCCCGCTGGTCGGGGCTTCGTACACAGAAGGGGCGCTCCTTGGCGAGCGCCCTGAACGGCAGGGTCGTCACGGGCCGGGTCTCGATGCCTCGGGCGCAGCCGTCCGGGGTCAGCTCTCCGTTTCCGTCGGCGATGTACGCGTCGGACTCCTCGGACAGCACGAAGGCGTCGGAGCCGCGCGCGAGGTACCAGGCGGCGCTCTCGACGGGAACCACCTTCCCGGCGCGCAGGTCGAACTCGTAACCGGAATCCGGGGCGGTGAGCTCGGCCTGCGGATATCCGGGTACGTACGCGGACGCCGCAGGCCCGGAGGGGGACGCGGCGGGTTCCGTGGCGGGGGTCTCGCCCTCCTCCGGGGGGAGACCGAACCAGTAGGCGCCGCCACCGCACGCCAGCAGGGCGGCGGCCGCGAGGGCGACCACGGGCAGCCGGCTCCGGTCGCGCCGGCGGTCGCGGCGCGCCTGGGGTGTCGGGGCCGCCGGCGGCTCGGCCGGGGCCGGGTTCGGCGCCCGATGCGGGCCGGCGCCCGGGCTCGGGCTCGGGCTCGGGCTCGGGCTCGGGCTCGGGCTCGGGCTCGGGGCGTACGGCAGGGTCCCGCCCGGCCCGGGCGCCGGGTACGCGGCCGCCGCCACGGTCGCCTGGCGGTGCTCCGGTACGGGCTGCCCCCGCCGATCGGATCCGGCGGGGGCCGCACCGCCCGCGGCCGACCCGGACCCCGCCACCCCCGCGTCCGGGCCGGCGCCCGTCCGGCCCCCCACCTCCTCCAGCACCGGACGCGGCAGCCAGCCGTCGGTGAACTCCGGCCGCCGCCCCACGAGCGGGTGCGCGTGGACGGCCGCGATCAGGTCGGCGGTGGTGGGACGGTCCTGCGGACGCTTGGCCAGACACCACGACAGCAGTTCGTGCAGCTCGTGCGGGATCCGGCCGAGGTCCGGCTGCTCGTGGACCACCCGGTACAGGGCGCCGGACTCCGGCCCGTTCCCGAAGGGCGGGACCCCGCCGGCGACGAACCCGGCGAGCGCCCCGAGCGCGAAGACATCGGTCGCCGGGGTCACCGGGTGGCCCAGCGCCTGCTCCGGCGCCATGAAGGCGGCGGTACCGATCCGTAGACCCACGCCGGTCAGGGCGGCGGCGTCGGCGGCGCGCGCGATACCGAAGTCGATCACTCGGGGCCCGTCCCCCGCGATCAGCACGTTCGCCGGTTTGAGGTCCCGGTGGACGACGCCCACCCGGTGGATCTCCTGGAGGGCCTCGGCGATGCCGGCGACGAGCAGCAGCACCGTCCGCACCGGCAGCGGCCCGTGCCGCCGCACGACCTGGTGCAGCGAGGGGCCCGGCACGTAGGCCGTGGCCAACCACGGGGTGTGGTCGTCCTCGCCCGAGTCGACCACCTGCGCCGTGAAGAGGCCGTGGATCCGGCGGGCACTCGCCACCTCCTGGGCGAAGCGCTCGCGGAACTCGGGGTCCGCGGCGAACTCGCGCCGGACGGCCTTCAGCGCGATGGGCCGGCCGCCCGGCGTGTACGCCAGGTAGACCACCCCCATGCCGCCGGAGCCGAGCCGGGCGTGGAGGCGGTAGCCACCGATCTCGTGGGGGTCGTCGGCGGACAGGGCCGTGAGGGCGGACTGTACGCCGGGAAGCTGAGCGAACATGCGGTGGCTCTTTCAACGATGCGGCAATGACCTGGGCCGCATCGTGCCGCTAACTAAAGTTTCAGTCAATGTGTGACAATGCGAGACGCACACCGCCAGAAGGGAGGATCGACCGGTGTCCGATCGAAGAAGGGCCATCCTGGAGGGCGCCGCCCGGGTCATCGCCAGGCGCGGGGTCCGCGGGCTGCGGGTGAGCGATCTGGCGGCCGAGGCCGGCGTGTCGACCGCCCTGATCTACTACCACTTCAAGGACCGGACCGGCATCCTGCGGCACGCCCTGGCCTTCATCGGCGACCGGGCCGACCGCTACACGGGCGCCGCCGACGAGGTGGGCGCCGCGCCCTCGACCGTGGACCCGCACCGACTCCTGGAGCGGATCCTGCTGCTCGAATTCCAGGACCTGCCCGAGGTGCGCGAGAACAGTACGGCCTGGGGGGAGCTACGGGCCCACACGATCTTCGACCCGGAACTGCGCGACGAGCTCACCGCGGCCGGCGCGGCCTGGGTGGAGGAGGTCGCGGGCCTGCTGGCCGCGGCGTGCCCGGCCGCGCCGGGCGCCGCCGCCACCGCCGCCGCCGAGCGACTGACCGCCCTCCTGGAGGGTCTGAGCGGCCGCTGGCTGAGCGGCCTGCTGCCCGCGGCGCACGCCCGTGACCTGATGCGCGGGGCGATCGGGGTCGAGATCGGGCAGCTCGGTTCCCTCACCCCGTAAATTGACTGAAATTCCAGTCAGTGCAACAGTGGACGACATCCGGCCGCACCATCTACCCGTGCGTATCGGACGTTCTCGGTGCAAAGCGTGCACCCTTTGGATAGGGCCCGGCCCGCCGGCCTGTGCCACGCCTCCCGTGCCCGCCCTGGCCGGATGCCCCTCGCTCCGCCAGCACACGATCGGAGTCCCCTCGTGTCGTTCACTCCCCCCACCCGCCGGTCCGTCCTCCGTACCTTCGCCGGGATCGGCGCCGCCGTCTTCGGCGCGGCTGCCTGCGGTCCCGCCGAATCCGGCAAGCAGCCCGGAGCCGGCGGCTCCCCCCAGCCAGCCGCGGACGGAAAGCGCCGGTTCGGCGCCGAGTGGGAGAGCCACACCCGCACCTTCATGTCCTGGCCGGCCCTCGCCTCGGTCTGGGAGCAGGACCTGCCCTACGTACGCGAGGACATCGCCCGGATCGCACGGGCCGTCGGCGACTACGAAGAAGTGATCATGATGGCCCGGCCCGACCAGGTGAGCGCGGCCCAGAAGGCCGTCGGCTCCCAGGTCGAGGTGATCCCGCTGGCCGTCGACGACCTGTGGGCCCGCGACACCGTCCCCGTGTTCGTCGAGGAGGGGGCAAAAGTCGTCGGCGTCGACTTCAACTTCAACGGCTGGGGCAACAAGCAGGAGCACACGAACGACGCCCAGGTGGGACGCCTGCTGCTGGAGAAGTACCGGATCCCCCGGGTCCAGGCCCCGCTCGTCGCCGAGGGCGGCTCCTTCGAGACCGACGGCGAGGGCACCTTGATGGTCACCGAGAGCTCGATCGTCAACGACAACCGCAACAAGGGGAAGTCCCGGGACACCATCGAGGCCGAGCTCAAGCAGACCCTGGGCGTCCAGAAGGTCATCTGGCTGGCCGGCGTACGCGGCGAGGACATCACCGACGCACACGTCGACAGCCTCGTACGCTTCACCGCCCCCGGAGTGGTCCTGCTGGACCGCGCCCACCCCAGCACCCCGCCGGACTCCTGGTCCCGCTCCGCCGACCAGGCGAAGTCCGTCCTGTCGAAGTCGACGGACGCCCGCGGCCGCCGCTTCGAGGTCATCGACCTGCCCCAGCCCGACCTGAACCGGATCACGGGCGAGGGCGACGACTTCGTCTCCACCTACGCCAACTTCTACGTCGCCAACGACTCGGTGTTCATGCCGCAGTTCGGGGACCGCAAGGCGGACGACCGCGCCCGCGGCATCCTGCGGGAGCACTTCCCCAAGCGGGACGTCGTCATGGTGAAGATCGACACCATCGCCTCGGGCGGCGGCGGCATCCACTGCTCGACCCACGACCAGCCCGGCAAGCCCGCCGCCTGACGCCTGATCCGTCCGCGGCCACCCCCGGCACACCCCGGACCGCCCCGCCCCGCGCGCCGTACCCCGCACCACCGGAGCCACCTTGTCGAACTCCCACCGCCCCGCACGACCCGCGCGCCACGTCCCGCTGCTGCCGGGCCTGGTCCTGATCGCCATCGTGGCGGCGGTCACCGTGGGAGCGTGGCTCCAGTTCGGGGAACGCCAGGCCCTGGACACGGTGTACACGGCGGGGCGCGCCGATCGGGACCGCGTCGACATCGACGCCACGATCCAGCGCGTCGACGCCGCGGGCCGCGAGATGACCTTGCGCGTCCTGGTCACCCCTCGGGGCGCCCTGGCCGAGGCCGACGGGGTCTCCCCCACCGAGGACCTCACCGTCCTGACGTCCACCGCCACCCGGGGCGACCTCGCCTTCAAGGCCCACCAGCGCATCGCCACGACGGACGTGCCGGTGGCCCTGACGGGCGGCTCGATCACGGACTACCCGTTCGACACCTACGGGGCGGACGTCGAGTTCGGTGCGGTGCTCGGCGGGGAGAAGGTCCCGGTCCGCGTGACGCTCTCCAACAACGACGTCCTCTTCTCGGCGACGGTCGACGCCTCGACGACGCAGGGCATCGCGGTCCTCGACATCGGCCTGGCGCGGTCCAACAGCGTCTTCATCTTCGCGATCTTCATGATGCTCGCCATGTGGGCGCTCGCCGTCTCGGTCCTGATCGGCGGCTGGTACCTGGTCACCCGGCGCAAGGGCCTGACCTGGCCCGCCCTCGGCTGGATGGCCGCGACCCTCTTCGCGCTGGCCGCCTTCCGCAACACGGCCCCGGGCTCCCCGCCCATCGGCTGCCTGCTCGACTACATCGCGTTCCTCTGGGCGGAGACGGTCATCGCGTTCTGCCTCATCACGGTGGTCATCACCGGCATCCGCGCCGAACCCCCGGCGACGACGCCCACGGACGCCCCCTAGGGCCGTGGAACGCGCCGCGCCCCACGGCCCTCTTCGACGGTACAGAGGATCCGGGGAGGGATCACATGGTCCATCGGGCGGTTCGGCATCCTGTGCCCCGGCGCGATGTTCGGTGCCCCGGTCCGCCCGGGCAGCACCGTCACCGTCCTCCTCGGCGACGACGACGCCGTGCCCGGCGAGGACTCGCTCGTCGCCACGTCCCCGGCCTTCACCGAGGACGTGCGCATCCGCACGGACGGACCGGACGACCCGTTGTGCAAGTGCGACGACGGCACCACCCTCCACACCGGGCACACGACGCTGCGCGACGACCTTCCGCCGGGGACCTACCCGCTCACCGTGGTCGGCCACCACGGCCTCGAGACGCACACCGCGCAGATCGTCCTCGCGGGCGAGCCCGTTGCCACCGGCGTCCCCTGGGCGGTCCGGGGTGGTCTCGCCGCCGTGCTCGTCGCCCTGGCCGGTGCGGGCGCTCTGCTCCGGCGCCGCCGCCGGACCACCGACGGCAGCCGGAGCGGGACGGCCTGACCCGCTCCGACGGCCGCGGTCGGTGAGGTCCGCTCAACGGCGCCGTGCCGGGTCCACCGCCTCGCCGCCGCGCAGCTCACGGCACGGGCCGGGCTCGGGGTGGAGCGGGCGTAGCAGGAGATCGTGGGGTGCGGCCCGCCCCATGGACCGACCCGCGGCCGAACCCGCGGCCGAACCCGCGGCCGAAGCGGCGGCCGGACCGGAGGCGCCGGACCCCGTGAAGTGACCTCCTGGCCCCCCTGCCTCGCCGTCCGGGTCGGGGTGCGGCTGCAGCCAGCCGCGGATGGCGGCCTGGACACCGGCCTGGAAGCGGGTGTCGGCACCGAGTTCCTCCAGCATGCGGGTGATCCGCCGGCGCGCGGTGTGCACGTGCACACCGAGCCGGCGGGCGATGGTCTCGTCCTTCAGACCGGACGCGAGCAGCCCGAGCAGTTCCCGCTGGTCCGCGACGAGCGGGCTGCCAGGGCTGCCCACGGGGGTGGCGCGCGCCCACAGGGACTCGAACAGGGGCAGCGCGGCCCGGTGCACCAGGGAATCGCCGAACACCAGGGCAGCCCCGTCGACTCCCCCGGCTCCGTCCACCCCGTCGGCTCCGTCGTCGGTGCCGGGTTGCGGGGGCAGCAGGCAGGTACGCCGGTCCACGAGGATCAGGCCTGTGGGCAGGCGCCGGCCGATCCGGGCCTGGAGGCCGAGTCCGGTGAGGGCGATCAGCTCCTTCGCCCGGTCCGGGAAGTCGGTGCCCCGCCGGTCGGTGACGGTCCGTACGACGACGCCGCGCGCCAGCAGGTGGCGTATGCGGTCCCAGCCGACCGCCCCGACCGCCCCGGCGGCCCCGGCCTCGGCCTCCTCCCGTCCGGGAGCCTCCGGTGCTCTTGCGGTGCGGTCGAGGATCAGCACCTCGGTCTCCGCGGTGTCGAGCAGGGTGTCGAGGCGGGCCCGGGCCGCTTCGGTGCCGGTGAGGATCTCGATGCCGGCCGGCGCGTCGGGGGGTGGCGCGGGCTGCGGCGGGAGCCGGTGGGCCAGTCGGTCGGCGTAGGAGCGCAGGGAGTTGAGGTCGGCCGACTCCTGGTGCAGGAGGGCTTGCCTGCGCTGGATGAGTACGCGCAGCACGGAGGCCGGATCCGCGGCCGTGTGCGTCACCGGCCGGCTGTCTTCCTGCGTGCGGGCCGGAGTCCTGTCGTGCGGGTCGGTTTCGATCATGCCGGGGATTTTGACCGCCTTCACAGAGCCCCCACAAGTGTGCATGGCCACTTCTGAGGGGGTCCGGGCTCTGTTCGGGAGCCGTCCGCCCCGCTTGCATGGCGGCAACTCACAGCAATGCATCAGGCACTCATGGTTGAGGAGACCCCTTGCCCGAGCTCAGCGCAGGTTCTACGGCATCCACCCCTGCCGCACGAAAGATATGGCGGAAAGACCTCCGCTCCGCCGGAGCGATCGCGGTTCTGCTGGCCGCCGCAATGACCTTGCAGGCGTCGCCGGCGTGGGCTGCCGACCCCGGCCCCTCGAACGCGTTACCCGGCCAGGACACCGCGACCCCGGTGCTCGTCGAGGGCATACGGGAGCCCGTGGACGCCAAGGCCGCCCCGGCCGACGCGGCACGGCAGCACCTCGCCGCGAACAAGGGCCGCTACAAGATCCCCCGGGCGGGCAGCGACCTCGTCCCCATGGCGGCGACGGCCACCGGGTCCAAGGACGAGACGGTCCGGCTGCAGCAGAAGCACCGCGGTGTCCCCGTCCTGGGCGGCCAGTACGTCGTGCGCATGCAGAAGCAGGACGGCAAGCGCGTGGTCACCGGCACCTCGGGGCACTACTTCACCGCCCTCACCACCGGCGTGACCCCCCAGGTCGCCGAGGACGTCGCGGTCCGCCGCGCGGTGGCCGCCACGGCCCGCCGGCTGGGAGCGGCTCTCGACAAGGGCCAGGCACCGCGGTCCGAGTCCGGTGATCCTGCGGCCACCGGCATGACCGGTGAGGCCAAGGGGCTCGTCGTCCTGCCCAAGGGGGCCGGCGTCCTCGCCTACCGCGTCACGGTGCGCGGCACCGCGCCCGGCACCGGGGCGCCGGTCGTGGACGAGGTGTACGTGGACGCCCGCTCGGGCTACCCGGCGCTCCAGTACAGCGCGCTGAAGACGATGGCGGCCCCCGCGGCCTCGGCGGCCGGTGAGTTCGCCGAGAGCCCGACGGCGGACGGCCCGCCGGCCGCTCCCGCGAACCTGGTCCCGGAAACCGGGTCCGGGGCCCGACTCAGCGGCGCCGCGGCCTCGCTGGACATCGCCTACGACCCGGCGGCCGGCAGCTACCTCCTCGCGGACGCGGGCCGTATGCGCGCCACGAGCAAGAGCCTGCTGTCCACGTGGGACGCCCGTGGCAAGTCGGTGTCGGAGACCTCGGGCAGGTGGCCCTCCGGCATCTCGATGTTCTCCTCCCCGAACACCTCCTTCGGCGCGGCGGCGACGGACTCGGGAGCCGTGGACGCCCACTGGAACGCGGGCCAAGTCTACGACTTCTACAAGAAGAACCTCGGGCGCGACAGCCTCGACGGGAACGGCGGGGCCGTCAACTCCCTGGTCGGCGTGACGTACTACGGCCAGCCGTACGCCAACGCGTTCTGGGACGGCACCAAGATGGTCTACGGCATCGGGGACAAGGAGTTCAAGCCGATGTCGGCCGACACGGACGTCGTCGGCCACGAGATGACCCACGGCGTCATCGAGCACACGGCGAATCTCGTCTACGCGGGCCAGTCCGGCGCCCTGAACGAGGCCCTGGCCGACTACTTCGGCAACGCGATCGACGTCACCGCGAACGGCACGCCGATGGGTGATCCGACCGCCGGCCTGATCGGCGAGGACCTGTGCCGCACCAAGGCGGCCGCCGACTGCGCCCTGCGCGACCTCAACGACGGGGCCACCACCTCGAAGAGCTTCCTGGGCGTGTCGTTCGCCACCGACAACGGCGGCGTGCACCTGAACTCGACGATCTTCTCCGGCGCGCTGTGGGACATGCGTGAGGACCTGGGCGGCGCCCTGGCGGACAAGATCGTGTACAAGGCCGTCACCGAGTACATGACGCCGATCGACGGGTTCACCGAGGCCCGGGGCGCGGTGCTCGCGGCGGCCAAGGCACTGGGCGCGACCGCCGGCCAGCAGAACGCGGTCAAGCGGTCGTTCAACGCCCACGGCATCGTCCCCGGTTGGGAGCAGGCCCTCGGCGTCGACACCGACACCCTCTTCGGCAAGCTGAACACCACCGACTCCGGAGTGGGCGCGGGCGGCGGCTGGTGGACGGCCTCCAAGTCCAACGACGACGGCTCCGAGCCCTACTCGGTGTACGCCGGCCGCCTGGACGGCAAGGGCGCCCCGAAGGTGATCAGCCCCAACGACGGCCGCTACCACACCGCCCCGGCGACGGACGGCAAGACCGTGGTGTGGACGGCGTACGGCCCGACCTCGGTCGACGTCCTCTCCCGCCCCGTGGCGGGCGGCCCGATCAAGACCCTGTACAGCTCCATGACCGGCGTCGCGGGCCTGCGGGTGGAGAAGAACACGGTCGTGTTCGAGGAGTACGACATCCTCGGCGGCCGGCACGTCGGCTACCTGCGCCCCACCGACAAGGCCCCGGTCTTCACCGACGGGAAGAGGTGGAACACCCTGACCGCGCTCCCCTCCATCAGTGACAACAAGATCGCCTACGCGAAGCTCTACCCGGAGGCCGGTTCCTACCGGCTGGGCGTGGAGGTCGTCGACCTCGCCACCGGCAAGGCGGTCATGACGGAGCAGCTCGACGAGCCGGTGAGCCTCGGGCAGACCGGTATCAACGGCAAGAACGTGTTCTGGCTGGCCGACACCGACGAGAGCGACGGCGGTCTGACGTCGGTCATCAGCTCCGGCCTGGACGGCCGCGGCGCCTTCATCGTCAGCAGCGAGCACAAGCCGGGCGCCTTCATCGCCTCCGACCTGACGGTCTCGCAGGACGCGCTGACGCTCGTCGCCCAGACGCCCGACACGCGCTACCGCAACGAAACACTGCCCAAGCTGTGGCAGCTGACCACCGACGGCTCCCGCCGCGAACGGGTCTCCTGCAACCGTGGTGAGCAGAGCTACCCGGCGGCGGGCGCGGGCCGCCAGGTCACCTGGCTGGACGCGACCACCGGCTCCACCGACCTGGTGGTCCGGGAGCGACCGGCCGGCACCTGCTGATCCCTCCCACCGAGCGACGGGGCCGACAGCTGCACCGTCGGCCCCGTCCGCGTGCCGCGATCGTGCCGACCCGTGCCGGGAGTGCCCGTGGGCCGCACGGACGGGTTCGTCCGTGCGGCCCACGACGCCCTGCGGTCAGTCGGTCGCGACGATCTCGTTCACGATCCACGCGCCGAGTTCTTCGGTCATGGTGGTGTGTCCCTCGTTGCGGCTCGCGCAGAGGAAGGCGTCGAGTGCGCTGTGCTCCGGTGTGATCGGTCGGTAGAGCGCCTTCGGGGTGTCGATGTCACCGGCCGCGACGGCGCTGATGCTGGGGATGAAACAGGACGTCGCGATGACGTCCGGGTCGACGGTGTTGCCGAGGAGAGCCATGAGGAGGCCGGCCAGGCCGAAGCTGCCCGGGTCGCCCGCAGGGGACGGCATGGTGAACAGACCGCCGGGAGCACCGTCGATGTCGGGCAGCCCACCGGTGCGGACCGAGGTCGGCTCCTCGCCCGTCTTCTGCAGGCGGGCGACCACCTGCTCGCCCTGCGCCTGGGTCTTGAGCCATGTGTCGCGCAGCGTTCCGCCGTCGCACCTCACCGCGGTCGCGTCGGCCTTGACGCCGTTGCCGGCGCCGGTGTCCACTCCGTTGGCGACGCCGATCCTCCGGACGTTGCGCGGCCATCCGCCGAATTCGTCGAGCTTGCGCAGGAACTCCGACCGCTCCGGTGCCTGCTCGGGGGTGTCCGTGGCCTTCGCGATGTGCCAGCGCGCCATCTGCTTCGCGGCGGGGCTGTTGAGCAGTCCGGAGAACTGGCGCAGGACAGGCCCGATACCGTCCGCGTCTCCCCACTTGTCCGTCGCGTAGTGGGTGAAGGCCTGCAGGGCGACGGGGAACCATGCGCCCTGGTGGGGAGTGTCGTAGGAGAAATAGGTGGACGTCTCGTGGTCGGGCAGCGAGGGGTCGTGCTCCATCTTGGCCAGCGCGTAGCGGGTGACCAGTCCGCCCATGCTGAAGCCGCCCACGGCCAGCTTCGCCCGGCCGACCCGCTCGGCGACGGCCCGGCGGACGCAGTCGATGACGGTGTCGGCGTTGGTCGTGATCGACGCCGTCCGGTCGGTGTAGCCGAGGATGATCACGTCTCGGCCGGTCGCGTGGAGTTCGGAGATGAAGCGGTGGTCGCCGTTCTCCTCCAGGCCGTGCCAGAGCTGGTCGAGGTCGCTCGATCCGCCGGAGAAGCCGTCCGAGAGGATGACGGGCCGGATGAGCTGCCTGCGGTTCAGCGGGCTGTAGTAGACCCAGGCCGTTCCGCCGGCGAGGTTCCACTCGTCATGCGGTTCGGGCGCGGGCGGGTACGAGGAGCGGGTCCCGGGGGCGACCGGTCCCCAGACGTCTACGACAGGGGTGGACATGATCAGCTGACTCCTTGCGCAGTTCATGTGCTCGCCGAATGGACGGTCCCGTTCCGCCTCTTGGCAAGATCACGACCGCCCGCCCATGATTACAGAACGCAAGGATTCAATTACCGAGCGTGCGCAATGTTGCGAAACACCTTGCGCACCTCTGTTCACACTGCTCTCTGCAGCACCGTCAACAACTTCCGTAACGCGCTCCGGCGCCGCGGACGGCCGTCACCCCGGGCTCAGACCAGTTCGGGCTGCTGCTCGCGTCGCGGTTCCGGCACCCGCGCTCCCGCGGCGGCCGCGTCCTGCCGTTCCCACAGCCGGGTGGTCCGGACGTAGCCGTAGATCACCGAGCCCATCGCCAGGAGCAGCAGCGGCCCGAACACCCACGGGTACGCGGCCAGCTGCGTCGACAGATAGCGGTACGAGACCAGGTACGCGACGAACACCGCGAAGCCGTAGCCGGTCAGCAGGACGCCGGGGCGGTCCCAGCCGCGGGCGAGCGAGCGCAGCCCCGTCTCGATCGTGACCGTGAAGACCACACCGGCGATGATGTCCGCCCCGTAGTGGTAGCCGAAGCCCAGCGTGGCGCCGAGCGTGGCGATCAGCCAGAAGGTGCCGGCGTAGCGCAGCGCCCGCGGAGCCTTGCGGGAGTGGATGAAGATCGCGGTGGCCCATGCCGTGTGCAGGCTGGGCATGCAGTTGCGCGGGGTGATCTCGTCGAAGGGCATCGGGCCGGGGGCACCGAGCGGTGGCGGGGTGTTCGGCCAGAGGTCGGCCAGCGCCCACTGTCCGCCGTCGGCGCCGTACGCGAAGATCGGCCCGACCACCGGGAAGATCATGTAGATGCCCGGTCCGAGCAGGCCGATGACCAGGAAGGTGCGCACCAGGTGGTGGCTCGGGAAGCGGCGCAGGGTCGCCACGTGGCGCAGCTGGTACAGCGCGACGGCGACCGCGGCCACCGCGAGCTGGATGTAGACGAACTCCAGGACGCGGAAGCCGACCGGGCCGGTGGCCTCGACGAGCCGGCCCACCACCCACGAGGGGTTGCCCAGGGCGTGGTCGGCGGTCGCCACGTACTGGTCGAGGACCGTCGGGCGGGTCTCGGAGGTGATGAACAGCCAGGTGTAGCCGGTCTTGCGGCCGGTCACCAGCAGCAGGGCCAGTCCCACGCCCTTGAGCAGCAGGAGGCGTTCGTTGCCGGTCCGGCGGGTGACGGCGATGACGGCCCAGGCCAAGGTGACCCACAGCGCGCCGGTGCCGAACATCATCTGGGCGCCGACCGCCCACCGTACGAGCCAGAGGACGAGGTCGATGCCGATCGCGGCGGCGAGCCCGATGAACCGCTGCCGCCAGGTGAGCACCACCATCATCAGCGCCATGCTGGCGTACAGCACGGTCCCCGACTTGGGGGCGAAGATCACCTCTCGCGCCTGGGCGGTGATCGGGCCCGGTACGTCGTACCAGCGCGCGGCCAGCTCAAGTGCGACGAGGAATCCGACGGCGATCACGCTCGCCACGGCCCAGAGCAGGGCCCGCGGTCGAGGCCGCTCGGCGGGGCTGGTGCCGCCGCCTATTCGAGAGAGAACCCGCGATATCGTTGATGTCAATTTCCGGCCGCTTATCGTGGTCCAACGTGAACATTGTCAGGTCGAACATGTTAACGGAGTGGGCAGGTTTGATTGAGCGTGGGTGCGCCGGAGGGTTGGCCCGGGTACCCGCCACGGTCGGGGTGACCTGAGCGGAGAATTCCGCTCCGCCTGGTGTCGGCGTCCGCCTCGCGCGCGACGGGCGGCCCGGGGCCGGGCTGTACCTTGGGGCGTTCCCCCTCCCCGTACACCCGTCCGACAGGTCTGCTCCCCTTGTCCCACTCCGCCGTGTCCTCATCCGCGCGACCGCGCGGCTTCCGCCCGTCCTGGCTTTCGCCGAAGGTGCTGCGCACCGAGGTGCTGGGTGGGCTGGTGGTCGCTCTGGCGCTGATCCCGGAGGCGATCTCCTTCTCGATCATCGCCGGAGTGGATCCGGCGATCGGCCTGTTCGCCTCGTTCACCATGGCCGTCACCATCTCCGTCGTCGGCGGGCGGCCCGCGATGATCTCCGCCGCCACCGGTGCGGTGGCCCTGGTGATCGCACCGCTGAACCGGGAGCACGGGTTCGGGTACCTGGTCGCGGCGGTGATCCTGGCCGGGGTGTTCCAGATGGCGCTCGGCGCGCTGGGTGTGGGCCGGCTGATGCGGTTCATCCCGCGCTCGGTGATGGTCGGCTTCGTGAACTCGCTCGCCATCCTGGTCTTCATGGCCCAGGTGCCGGAGCTGCGGAACGTACCGTGGGCCGTGTATCCGCTGCTGGCGGCCGGACTGGCGCTCCTGGTGCTGTTCCCGAGGATCACCACCGCCGTGCCGGCCCCGCTGGTGGCGATCGTCGCCCTCACGGTAATCACCGTCGCGGCGGGGATCGCGGTACCGACCGTCGGGGACAAGGGCGCGCTGCCCTCCTCGCTCCCGGTGCCCGGGCTGCCCGACGTACCGTTCACGCTCGACACCCTGACCACCATCGCCCCGTACGCCTTCGCCATGGCACTCGTCGGGCTGATGGAGTCGCTGATGACGGCGAAGCTGGTCGACGAGATCACCGACACCCGATCGTCCAAGACCCGGGAGGCCGTCGGACAGGGCGTCGCGAACATCGTGACCGGCTTCCTCGGCGGCATGGGTGGCTGCGCGATGATCGGCCAGACCATGATCAACGTGAAGGTCTCCGGCGCCCGGACCCGGCTCTCCACCTTCCTCGCGGGCGTGTTCCTGATGGTGCTGTGCATCGTCTTCGGCCCGGTCGTCTCCGACATCCCGATGGCCGCCCTGGTCGCCGTCATGGTCATGGTCTGCTTCGCGACCTTCGACTGGCATTCCGTCGCGCCCGCGACGCTCCGACGGATGCCGGCGGGCGAGATCACCGTCATGGTGCTGACCGTGGTCTGTGTGGTGGCCACCCACAACCTCGCCGTGGGCGTCGTGGCGGGATCCGTCACCGCGGTGGTCGTATTCGCCAAGCGCGTCGCCACGCTCGCCGATGTCACCGCGGTCACCGACCCGGACGGCGGCCGGGTCGTCTACACCGTCACCGGAGAGCTGTTCTTCGCCTCCTCCAACGAGCTCGTGGGCCGCTTCGACTACGCGGGCGACCCGGCCGAGGTCGTCATCGACCTGTCCGCCGCGCACATCTGGGACGCCTCCTCGGTCGCCGCGCTGGACGCGATCGAGCACCGGTACGCACAACGCGGCAAGAGCGTCCGGATCACGGGGCTGAACGAGCCCAGTGCCCGTCTGCACCGGACCCTCAGCGGCGAACTCGCCGCCACCGGCTGACCGCGGATCCTCGGGAGGCGCGGGACGGCCCGGCGACGGCGGCGCCCCGCGTCAGTCGCTGATCGCGATCTTGCCGTTGACCGGGACCGGCTCGGGGGCGGGCGTCGCCGACCTGCTCGCGGCGAAGCCCTTGAGGAGCTGGGTCAGGTCGACGCCCGTGGTGGAGCCGAGCAGCTCCATGCCCTGGGCGACGTTGTCGGCGACGGTGCGGGACAAGCGGTTCGCGCCGTCGGTGGAGATGACGGTCATCTTGTCGATGGCGGCGAGCGGTTCGGCCGCCTTGGCGACCACCTGCGGGAGCACCTCGACCAGCATCTGGACCATCGCCGCCTCGCCGTAGCTCTCGAAGGCGTCGGCCTTCTTCTGCATCGCCTCGGCCTCGGCCGCGCCCTTGGCCGCGATCGCCGCCGCCTCCGCGTCGCCCTCCAGGCGTACCGCGTCGGCGATGGCCGCACGGCGGGCGCGTTCGGCCTCACCGCGCTTGGCGCCCTCGATGGCCTCGGCCTCGGCGAGGGCGGAGCGGCGCTGCTTCTCGCCCTCACCCGTCAGACGGGCCCGCTCGGCCTCCGCCTGGGCGGCGGCGATGGCGGCGAGGCGCTCGGCCTCGGCCTGCTTCACGCGGGCCACGCGCAGCGCCTCGGCCTCCTGCTCCGCCTGGTAGCGGCGGGCATCGGCCGGCTTGCGGACCTCGGTGTCGAGCTGTCGGTCGGTCAGCGCGGCCTGCCGTTCGGCCACCTTCTCCTGCTCGGCCAGGATCTGCTGCTGCCGGTCGGCGTCGGCCAGCGGGCCGGCGGCGTTCGCCTGGGCGGCGGCGGCGTCGGTCTCGGCCTTGATCTCGGCCTGGCGCAGGTACAGGGTGCGCTGCGCGACCGCGATCTCCTCCTCGGCCTTCAGCCGGGCCTGTTCGGCGGCCCGGCGGGCGTTGGCCTCGGCGATGTCGGCCTCCTGCTTGGCGCGGGCGGCCTCGGGGCGGCCGAGGTCCTCCAGGTAGGAGCCCTCGGTGGTGATGTCCTGGATCTGGAAGGCGTCCAGGACCAGGCCCTGCCCGGAGAGGCTGGCCTCGGCCTCCTCCGCGACCTGCCCGGCGAAGGCGGCCCGGTCGCGGATGATGTCCTCGACCGACATCCGGCCGACGATGGCCCGCAGGGCGCCGGAGAGCACTTCCTGGGTGAAGCCGACGATGCCGTCCTGCTGCTGGAGGAAACGCTGGGCGGCGGCGCGGATGGCGTCCTCGTTGCCGCCGACCTTGACGATCGCCACGCCTTCGAGGTTCGCCTTGATGCCGCGCAGGGTGACCGCTCCGCGCACGGCGATCGGGATGTGCCGGCTGGACAGGTCGAGGGTGTAGCGCTGCTGGACGAAGGGCACGACGAACACCCCGCCGCCGACCACGACCTTCTGACCGCTGGTGTCGGTGAAGATCTGTCCGGTGGCCGGATCGGTGGACTTCTTGCCGCGTCGGCCCGTGATGAGGAAGGCCTCGCTGGGACCTGCGACCTTGTAACGGGTGACGACGACCAGTGCGAGCAGCACGAGGAGTACGACCACTCCCACGACCGGAACGACGACTGAACTCATGGTGGATCCCCCCTGCCCGCGCTCACGAGGGCAGATCGATGGTGGATGTGAAGGTGAGGCGCTCGGGTCGGCGCTCGGGTCGGCGCCGACGCTCGGCGCTCGGGTCAGCGTTCGACGGCGCGCACGCCGACCGATGTCGATGACGGTGTCGCCGTCACCCACACCTCGGCGCCGAGGGCGACCGGGCCGTCGGCGGTCGCGGCGTACTTGACCGGCTGACCACCCAGCCGCAGCATGACCTCGCCGTACCCGCCCGCGGGGATGGCGGTGACCACGGTCCCGGCCGACCCGACGAGCTCGCCGTGGCGCGGGGCGGCCCCGCTGCCGTCCCGGGCGAGGGCCAGGCTCAGCCGGTACGTGGACCAGCCGGCCCCCGCACCGGCCACGGCCCCGGCGGCGGCCGCCGCTCCCGGCCCGAGACCCGTGGTCCCGAGCACGATCGCCCCCGTGAAACCGAGCATCGAGACGAAGCCCGCGATCACCGGGAGCGACAGCCACCCGTCGAACAGTCCGTCCAGGGCACCGTCGAAGACACCCTCGAAGACCCCGTCGAACACCAGCGAGGCGGCCAGCAGGACGATTCCCCCGATGCCGAGACCCAGAAACAAGTCCATGAGCACCTCCCCACTCGGCCGGCATCACCGCCGGACAAGGGCATCGTGCCGGCGTACACGGATGCCGCACATTGCCCGCCTCCGGCAATCTTTACGCCCTCTTGACGCGGGGAGTGCGGAAGCGTGTCCCGGTGGTGCGGGTCGGGGTCGAGGTCGAGGTCAGGGTCGGGGTCAGGCCGTCGCTTCGGGCCAGCCCAGCAGCCGTGAGCCGATCACCGCGGTCTGCAGGGTGTAACGGTCCGCCGGGTCCGCCGGGTCGGCACCGGTGAGGGCGTGGATGCGCCCGAGCCGGTACGTCAGCGCGCGCACGCTCAGCGAGAGCCGGCGGGCGGTCTCCGTGGCGACGCAGCCGCTGTCGAAGTAGGCGGTGAGGGTGTCCAGCAGGGGCTTGTGGCCGCCGCGTGCCTGGTGGAGCGGGCCCAGGACACTCTCCACGAGGTCGACCATGGCTTGCCGGTCGCGGCTGAGGACCGGGAAGACGAGGAGGTCACCGGCGTGGAGCACCGGCCCCTCCAGGCCCATCCGCTCGCCGATGTCCAGGGCGTTGAGGGCCTCCTCGTACGAGTGGACGACCCCGCCGGGGCCCGGGTGGGAGCGGCCGATGGCGACCCGGCCGCCGTCCGTCGCCGCGTGCGCCTGCTCGGCGAAGTAGGCCAGGACATCGGGCTGGTCGCCGGGCGCCACGCAGATGAGGCTGCCATCCTTGGTGGCCAGCAGGATGTGCCGGTTCCCGAATCGGCCGAGGACCGCCTCCTCGATGCGGCGCGCCACGGGGTAGCCGTCCCCGTACGGTTCGGGGCCGGCGGCCACGGCCACCGCGTGGGCCTGCGACAGGCGCAGCCCGAACCGTTCGGCCCGTTGCGCCAGCAGGCCCAGCCCGCTGCGCCCGTACAGCAGGTCGTCGATGAACTCGCGCCGGGCCGCCTCCTCCTGACGGACCGCCTGGCGCTGGGAGCGCTCGTATCCCTCGACGAACGCGTCCACCGCCTGTTCGACCACGGCCAGCAACGGCGCCTGCGATCGCGCCCGGACGCTCTGGGCGGCGGCCAGGTGGTCCCGTATGAGCCCGCGCAACGGCAGGCCCGACTCGGCCGCCGACTGCCCCTCGGCGCGGCGTGACTCCAGCTCCGTCCGGGTGAGGCGTCGCCCCGTGGCAGACGCCTGCCGCAGCATGTCGACGTATCCGCCGAGCCGATCCTCCGGTGTCTCCCGGTCCGCCATGCTCTTTCCCCCCGATCCGGGCGCGCACCTTCACCCGCCGTCGACTCGGGACCAGGGTGACACGCGCACCGGGCGACGCCGGCACCAGGACCTGGGGCGTTGCCGCGTGCCGCGTCCGGTTGGTACTCAGCCGCTCGCGCGGGGGGTGGCGCGGGCGAGCAGTCCGTCGACGAACGTGCGGAGTCCTTCGGGGTAGATGTCCCGTGCGGCCAGGTCGGCCCATCGGACACCGATGGCGGCCAGGTGGGGCACCTGGGCGGGGTCCAGGTCGTCCCGGTGGGCGAAGGGCCGGCCCTCCTCCTGCCGGCGGGCGGAGTGGGCGCGGACGAGGACCTCGCCGACGGTGTAGTACCAGATGCTGCGGAAGACGTCGACGCTCTGCTCGGGTGTGCACCCGTGATCGTGGGCGCCCGCCACGACGGCTTCGACCATCCACATCGCCGATTCGTCGAGGAGGCCGACGAAACCGTCGGCCGAGAGGACCTCCGCGGCCCACGGCCAGGCCGCGAGGGCATCGCGCATCGCGGTGGCGGCCGTGACGATGCGCTCGCGTGGCTCACCGGGCAGCGGGGGACGCCCGATCTGCTCGATGTGGTGGTTGAGCAGCAGGAGCAGCAGGTCGTCCTTGTTGCGGATGTGGTGGTACAGGGTCGTCGCCCCGATGCCGATCTCGGCGGCCAGACGGCGGATCGTCAGCTTCTCCCAGCCGTCCTCGTCGATGAGCCGACGGGCGGTCAGCAGGATCTGCGCACGGGAGGTCAGGGGCGGTCGGCCGGTGCGGCCGTGCGGTGCGGGCGCTGGGGACATCGTCCCATCATGCCGCCCCGCCGTCCGCCGTCTCTCCACGGGTGCGCAGCGGATCCCGTGTTCACCGCGGCCGTTCCCGTGTTACTTTCGGAACATGTTCGGAAACTCAAAGGGCAATGCGCTGAAGGGAGTTCGCGATGAAGCGGGAGCGCTACGTACCCCCGCCCGGAGCCGATGCGACGGCGGGGCGGAGTCTGGCCGGGCTGCTGCGCCCCCACTACGCGGGTTTCGCCGCCGTCGTGACCCTGCAGGTCGTCGGCGCCCTCGCGGGACTGCTGCCGTTGCTGGCGGTCGTCGAACTCGGGCGCACCTTCCTGTCCCCCGGCCCGGTCGATCACGGTCACGCGTGGAGCGCCGTCGTCGCGGGTGCGGCCGGCTTGTTCGTGCGGCTGCTGTGCACGGCCGCGTCGTCCGGAATCGGGCACATCGTCGACGGCCAGGTGCAGTTCGCCTTCCGTCGGCTGCTGGCGGCGCAGCTCGGGCGGGTGCCGATCGGCTGGTTCGCCCGGCGTCGGACCGGCGAGCTGGCCAAGGTGGTGGGCGAGGACGTCGCCGCGGTGCACCCGTTCATCGCCCATACCCCCGCTGAGCTCGTCTCCGCGTTCGTGGTGCCGCTGGTGTCGCTGGTCTACCTGTTCACCGTCGACCGGCGGCTCACCCTGGTCACGCTGATTCCGGTGGTGGCGGCGGTGGCGCTGGTCCCGCTGATGATGACCCCGGCCCGGCTGCGGGAGCAGCGGGAGTTCGACGCGGGCATGGGACGGATCGCCGACTCGGTCGTCGAGTTCGTGCAGGGCATCTCGGTGGTGAAGGCGTACGGCGGATCCGGGCGCGCGCACCGTCGCTTCCTGACGGCCGCCGACGATTTCGTCCACACCTTCCGACGGTGGGTGCACGGCATCTCCCCCATCGCCGCGGGGATGCAGCTCGTACTGTCGCCGCCGTTCGTACTGCTCGTCGTACTGATCGGCGGTACGACGCTGATCACGAACGGCGAGCTGGCCCCGGCCGACCTGCTGCCCTTCCTGCTGCTCGGGCTGGGCCTGACCGCTCCCGTGGCGGCCCTGGGCCACGGTTTCGACGAGACCCAGGCCGCGGGGCGCGCGGTCGGCCGGATCCGGGAGGTACTCGCCGTGCGCCCGCTCCCGGAGCCCGCGCACCCGGTCGCACCGCGGGGGCACCGGGTGGAACTGAGTGGTGTGCGGTTCGGCTACGAGGCCGACCACGAGGTGCTGCGCGGGATCGACCTGGTGCTCGAACCCGGGACGGTCACCGCGATCGTCGGGCCGTCGGGCAGCGGAAAGTCCACACTGGTACGGCTGTTGCCCCGGTTCTTCGACCCGACCCACGGCCGTATCACGATCGGCGGTGTCGATCTGCGCGAGCTCGCCGCCCGGGATCTCCACCGGACGGTCTCCTTCGTCTTCCAGGACGTCTCCCTGCTGCGGGCCTCGGTCGCGGACAACATCGCGCTGGCGGTCCCCCACGCCGACCACGACGACGTGGTGCGCGCCGCCCGGCGCGCGCAGATCCATGACCGGATTCGCGAACTGCCGCGTGGATACGCGTCGGTGATCGGTGAGGACGCCGGACTGTCGGGCGGCGAGGCACAGCGGATCGCGCTCGCACGCGCCCTGCTGGCCGACACCCCGGTGCTCGTGCTCGACGAGGCGACCGCCTTCGCCGACCCGCAGACCGAACGGGCGGTGCGCCGGGCCCTGACGGCACCGGAGGGTGACCGGACCGTTCTGGTCATCGCTCATCGACTGGAGACGATCATGGACGCCGACCTCGTGGTCATGTTGGACGACGGGGTCGTCGTCGAGCGCGGCCGACCCGCCGAACTGCTGTCAGGGAACGGGAGGTTCGCCGCGTTCCGGCGAGCCCACCGATCGGCGGTCCCCGACGGGAGCGACCCCCACGAAGGCGTATCGCGAGGAGGCGAGCCCCGATGATTCGCATGCTGCTGCGCGTGCTGGGCCACGAACACGCCCGGCCGGTGCGTCGCACCGTGGCCCTGATGACGGCGACCGCCCTCGTCGAGGGCGCGTCGTACGCCCTGCTGGTCCCCGTGCTGCGGGCCCTGTTCGGGAGCAAGCCGCAGGAGGCGTGGCCCTGGCTGACCGCGTTCGGGGTCGCGATCGCCGGCTACGCGGTGCTGCGCTACGTCAGCGACCGGTCCGGTTTCCGGGCCGGGGCCACGCTGTTGCGCGGTACCTACCACCGGCTCGGCGACCACCTGGCCCGGCTGCCCATCGGCTGGTACGACGCCGGCCGCGTCGGGGAGGTGTCCGGCCTGGCCGGCCGGGGCGTCCTCCAGGCGATGAGCGTGATCGCGCACCTGCTGGCACCGTTCGTCTCCGCCGTGGTGACCCCCCTGACGATCGTCGCCGTCATGCTGGTCTTCAACTGGCAGCTGGGTCTGGCCGCGTTGGCGGCCGCACCGGTCGTCGCGGCGATCCGGATCCGGACGGGACGCTCGATGGACGCCCTGGACGCCGAGCGCCACGCACGCGACCAGGAAGCCACCGCGCGCGTCATCGAATATCTCCAGGCCCAGCCGGTGCTGCGGGCGGGCGGCCGGACCGTGGAACGCTTCCAGGTGCTCGACGACTCGTTGCGGGACGTCCGGCACGCCTCCCGCCGGACCGCGCTGACGGCGCTGCCCGGTGTGGTGGGGCTGACCCTGGCGGTGCAGACGGCGTTCACCGTCGTACTGGCCCTGGGCACCTTCCTCGCGCTCGGCGGGCACCTCGGCGCCGCGGAGCTCCTGGCGTTCCTGGTACTGGCCGCGCGCTGCGCGGATCCGCTGCTGTCGCTGTCGGAGATCGGCGGTCGGCTGCGCGGCGCACGGCACGAGCTGGCACGGCTGGACGCGGTGCTGCGCACCGAGCCGCTGCCGGAGCCGGCCGAACCGGTCCGGCCGGTGCGCCATGACCTGGAGTTCGAGTCCGTCGTCTTCCGGCACGGCGCCCGGACGGTGATCGACGGCATGTCGCTGTCCGTCCCGGAGGGCCAACGGCTCGCCGTCGTCGGACCGTCGGGCGCGGGCAAGAGCACCTTGCTGCATCTGGTCGCACGGTTCTTCGACGTCGACGCCGGCGCGGTACGCGTGGGAGGTGTGGACGTGCGCGCGATGAACACGGAGGTGCTGATGGCGCGGATCGCCATCGTCTTCCAGGACGTCCACCTCTTCGACGGCACGATCGAGGAGAACGTACGCCTCGGCCGTCCCGACGCGGACGCGGCCGAGGTACGGGCGGCGGCCACCGCGGCCGGGCTGGACGAGGTGATCGAGCGGCTGCCCGACGGATGGGCGACGCCCGTCGGCGAGGGTGGAGCGCGACTGTCGGGCGGCGAACGTCAGCGCGTCTCGATCGCGCGGGCACTGCTGAAGGACGCGCCCGTCGTGCTGCTGGACGAGGTGACCTCGGCACTGGACCCGGTGAACGAGGCCGCCGTCCACGAGGGCATCGAGCGCCTGATGGCCGGCCGGACGGTGGTCATGGTCGCGCACCGCATGCGGACCGTCCGGCGCGCCGACCGCGTGGTCTTCCTGGCCGACGGCCGGATCGTGGAGGAAGGCAACCACGACACGCTGCTCCATCGAGGCGGCCGCTACGCCGACTTCTGGAACGCCTCCCTGACCCCGGCGGCGAGCGAATGACCCGTCATACGGGCCGGTTCGACCTGTCGGGCCGGTCGAATCGCCGCGCCGGCGGTACGACGACCCGGTCGTGGCCGGCGATCCCGGCCCTTCCGGATCACCGCAGCCGGTGCCGCGCCGTCTGCGCACCTCATGGTGCTCCGTGTACCCCGTTCGCTGCCGGTCACGGCCCTCGCTCCCCGTCTGACCGGCTCTGACCGTCCTGCTCCCCGACCGGTCCCCGAGAACGAGACAGGGGCCGCTTCAGATCTCTCTGAAGCGGCCCCTGATCTGCGACTCTTTCGAGTCGGGACGACAGGATTTGAACCTGCGACCCCTTGACCCCCAGTCAAGTGCGCTACCAAGCTGCGCCACGTCCCGTTGTGCCTTCGACCTGGGGTTTCCCCCCTGCCCGGCGGCACATGCAGAACATTACCCCACGCCGAGGGGTGTGCATGCACGGGTAATCGGAGCGGGGCAGGATGGGGTGGTGAACGCACGGGATCGGGATGTCGACGGGCGAGCGCGCAGCGCGCGGCCCAGGGACGGGTTGGGGCGGCCGCTGGCCTACGGGGAGGCCGGGGTGGAGCGGCAGCCCGAGGGGGTGGTGCGCTCCCCCGGGGAGACCGTGCGGGAGGCGCAGCGGCTGTTGGACGCCGGGATGCCGTTCCACGCGCACGAGGTGTTCGAGGACGCCTGGAAGTCGGGGCCGGAGGCCGCGGCTCCGCTCTGGCGGGGGCTCGCGCAGCTCGCCGTCGGGTTGACGCACGCCGCGCGCGGCAACACGGTCGGCGGGGCGCGGCTGCTGCGGCGCGGTGCCGCCGGGATCGAGGGGCTGGACGGGGGCCCGTACGGGGTCGACGTGCCGGGCCTGGTCCGGTGGGCCGAGGAGCTGGCCGGCCGGGTGGGCGGCGGGGGCCCGGCCGTCGATGCCGCGCGGGAGGCGCCGAGGCTGGCGGGCTAGCCCGCGGGCTGGAGGAGGTCCCAGCGGTTGCCGTACAGGTCTTCGAAGACGGCGACGGAGCCGTACGCCTCGTGGCGCGGCTCCTCCATGAAGCGGACGCCCTCGGCGGTCATCCGGGCGTGGTCGCGGGCGAAGTCGTCCGTGTACAGGAAGTGGCCGACGCGGCCGCCGGTCTGGTCTCCGACGCGGGACCGCTGGGCGTCGTCCTTGGCCCGGGCCAGCAGGAGGGCGGATTCGGTGGCGCCGGGCGGGCGGACGACGACCCAGCGGGAGCCGTCGGGGCGCGGGGTGTCCTCGGCGAGGTCGAAGCCGAGGGCGCGGGTGTAGAAGTCGATGGCCTCGTCGTAGTCGTGGACGAGGAGGGCCGTGAGGGCGATGTGCGATGCCATGCCCTCATTGTGTCCCGGGTGCCGCCGCGAGCAGGATCACGTCCAGTCGGCGGGGGCCGTGGACTCCCTCCACCCGGTCGAGTTCGATGTCGCTGGTGGCGGAGGGGCCGGAGATCCAGGTCAGGGGGCGGGTCGGGTCCAGGAGCGGCAGGGCCTGCGGGACGGAGTCCACCACCTGGTCCGGGACCCGGATCACGCAGATGTGGTGGTCCGGGATCAGGGTGATGCGGCGCCGGCCCTGGTCGGGGCCTCCGTCGAGGACGATCGTGCCGGTCTCGGCGACGGCCAGGGCGCAGCCGGTGACCACGCTGTCGACCCGGTCCAGTTCGTACGGGGTGGAGGTCTCGCGGTCGGGTACGCGGGTGGGGCCCTCGGCCGGGAGCCATTGCGGGGGCAGGCCGGGCGGGACGAGCACCGACCGGGCACCCCGCTCGGCGAGCAGCCGGGTCAGGAGTGCGGGGAGTTCCTCGCCGTCGGCGCGGTGGACGACGGCCCGGTACTCGGTGAGGTGGGCGGCGAGCAGGTCCACCCGCTCGGCGGGGGTGCGGACCCCGTGGGCGTGGAGGTAGTCGCGGGGGATCTCCGTGGACGGGCCGTCGGGGGACGGGCCGTCGGGCAGTGCCCGGCGGATGCGGCCCAGGATGCGGTCCTTGCCGCTCATCGCGGGGTGCTCCGTTCCCGGGCCCACCAGTCGCGGAAGGACTGCGCCGCCACGGTGGGAAGTTCGCGGCTGTCGGTCCAGGCCCGCCCGGCCCCGGGGAGCCGTCGGGGGGCCAGCCGCCGGGCCCTGGCCAGCAGGCGCTCCCCGGCGCGCAGCGCCCCCGGGTGGTCCAGGAGCAGCCGGGCGGCGCGCATGGCGGCTCGTTCGGCGGTGTGGCCGTCGGCGGGGCGGAGGGTGACGCGGATGCCGTCGCGGGTCACCGGGCCGCCCTGGGCGACCCGTTCGCGGAGGTGGACGAGGACCTCGGGGATGTCGATGGCGACGGGGCAGACCTCGTAGCAGGCTCCGCACAGGGTGGAGGCGTAGGGCAGCGAGGCGTCGATCTCGCTTCCGGTGCCGCGTAGTTGGGGGCTGAGGATGGCGCCGATGGGGCCGGGGTAGACGGAGCCGTAGGCGTGGCCGCCGGCGCGTTCGTAGACCGGGCAGACGTTGAGGCAGGCGGAGCAGCGGATGCAGCGCAGGGCCTGGCGGCCGGTCTCGTCGGCGAGGGTGTCGGTGCGGCCGTTGTCGAGGAGGACGAGGTGGAAGGCGGCGGGCCCGTCGCCGTCCGTGACGCCTGTCCACATCGTCGTGTACGGGTTCATGCGCTCGGCCGTCGAGGAGCGGGGCAGCGTCTGGAGGAAGATCTCCAGGTCGCGGAAGGTGGGCACGACCTTCTCGATGCCGACGACGGAGATCAGGGTCTCGGGCAGGGTCAGGCACATCCGGCCGTTGCCCTCGGATTCCAGGACGACCATCGTGCCGGTCTCGGCGACCATGAAGTTGGCCCCGGACACGGCGACCTTGGCGCGCAGGAACTTCTCGCGCAGGTGCAGGCGTGCCGCTTCGGCGAGTTCCCGCGGGTCGTCGCCGAGGGATGCGGGGGCCGGTCGGCCCCAGTCGCCCATCTCGGCGCGGAAGATGTCGCGGATCTCGGCCCGGTTGCGGTGGATGGCCGGGACCAGGATGTGGGAGGGGCGGTCGTGGCCGAGCTGCACGATGAGTTCGGCGAGGTCGGTCTCGTACGCGGCGATCCCGGCGGCCTCCAGGGCTTCGTTGAGTCCGATCTCCTGGGTGGCCATGGACTTGACCTTGACGACCTCCCGTTCGCCGGTGGCGCGGACCAGTTCCGTGACGATCCGGTTGGCCTCGTCCGCGTCGGCGGCCCAGTGGACGGTGCCGCCGGCCGCCGTGACCGCTTCCTCCAACTGCAGCAGGTAGTGGTCGAGATGGCGCAGCGTGTGGTCCTTGACGGCCTTGCCGGCGGCGCGCAGCCGGTCCCAGTCGGCGAGTTCGGCGACGGCCCGCGCGCGTTTGTCGCGGATGGTGTGCGTGGCGCGGCGGAGGTTGCCGCGCAGCACCTCGTCCCGTACGGCTTCCCGTGCGGCGGCGGGGAAGGGGGGCATGCCCAGGTACGTACCGCTCACGGCAGCGGTTCCCCCTCGGTGGCGGCCAGGATCTCGGCGAGGTGCAGGGCCCGCATCGGGCTGTCCGCGCGGCGGAGCAGGCCGTCGAGGTGGGCGAGGCAGGAGTTGTCGGCGCCGCACAGCACCTGGGCTCCGGTGCCGGCCGCAGCCGTGATCTTGTCGGTGCCCATGGCGGTCGAGACGTCGGGGTTCTTGACGGCGAAGGTGCCGCCGAAGCCGCAGCACTCCTCGGCGCCGGGCAGCTCGACCAGGTCCAGGCCCTTCACCTCGGCCAGGAGCCGGCGCGGCCGGTCCCCGAGGCCCAGGCCGCGCAGGCCGTGACAGGAGGGGTGGTAGGTGACGGTGTGCGGGAAGTACGCGCCGACGTCGGTCACCCCGAGCACGTCGACCAGGAACTCGGTCAGCTCGTACACGCGCGGGGCGAGCGCGGCGGCCGCGTCGGCGAGCTCGCTTCCGCGCCCCTCCGCCGCCGCCTTCCGGCCGATGCGCGGGTAGTGCTCGCGGATCATCGCGGCGCAGGATCCGGAGGGGGTGACCACGTACGCGTGTTTCGCGAAGGCCCGCGCGGTGCGCCGCATCAGCGGTTCGGTCTCGTACCGGTAGCCGGTGTTGTACTGCGGCTGCCCGCAGCAGCTCTGGGCGGCCGGGAAGTCCACGCCGACCCCGAGCCGCTCCAGGAGGCGTACGACGGCGATGCCGGTCCGCGGGTAGAGCGCGTCGTTGACGCAGGTGACGAACAGGGCGGCTCGCATGATGGGCACAATAGCCCGGTGAAGAAGTTCTCAGTGATCGGCATAGGCGCGGGCGACCCGGACCATCTGACCCTCCAGGCGGTCAGGGCGATCGGCGCGGCGGACGCATTCCTCATCCTGGAGAAGGGCGAGGAGAAGGCGGATCTGACCGGGCTGCGGCGGGCGATGCTCGACGCGCACGCCCGTCCCGGCCACCGGTTGGTGGAGGGCCGCGACCCGGACCGGGACCGGACGCCCGCCGACTACACCCCGACGGTGGACGGCTGGCGCAGTGCGCGGGCCGAGCTCTTCGAGCGCTTCATCGCGGAGGATCTGGCGGACGGCGAGACCGGGGCGTTCCTGGTCTGGGGCGATCCCTCCCTCTACGACTCCACGCTCGCGATCCTCGACGAGGTGCTGGAGCACGGCCGGGTGGCCTTCGAGCATGAGGTCGTGCCCGGCATCAGCAGCATCTCGGCGTTGCTGGCTCGGCACCGGACCACCTTGAACCGGGTCGGGCGTCCGGTCCAGATCACCACCGGGCGCAGGCTCGCGGAGGGCTGGCCCCAGGACGTGGACGACGTGGTGGTGATGCTGGACGCGCGGCACGCCTTCACCGCCCATCTGGACCAGGACCTCTACATCTACTGGGGGGCCTACGTCGGTACCCCGGACGAGATCCTGGTGCAGGGCAAGCTCGCGGAGGTCGCCGGGCGGATCGAGGAACTACGCACCGAGGCCCGCGCCCGCAAGGGCTGGATCATGGACACGTACCTGCTCAGGCGCGCCTGAGGTAGGACGGGAGGACGGCGGCGAGGCGTTCGTACTCCTCGGGGCGGTTGTAGATCTGGCCGCAGACGCGGATGCCGCCGCCGCCCGGCCAGGGCCAGATCAGCACCCGGATGCCGTGCTCGGCCGCGATCCGCTCGCGCAGCTCCCGGGCCCGGTCCGGGGTCTCCGCGACCCCGGGCGGCAGCCGCAGGGTGCGCATGGCGAGGGCCTCGCCGTGCGGGAGCGGGGTGAGCCCGGGCAGCTCGGCGAGCAGGGCCGCGCCGTGGGCGGCCAGCGCGCTGTTGTGGGCCCGGACCTTGGCCGCGTCGAGGCGTTCGAGGAGGTCGAGCCCCTCGGGGGCGGCGAGCCAGCCGGTGTAGTCGGCGGTGGCGCGGTTCTCGACGGAACGCGGGAAGCCGTGCTCGTCCTCCCAGGACGGTACGAGGGCCCGGATCCGGCGGCGGTGCTGCGGGGCGACGGCCAGGACGGCGCTGCCGGAGGGCGCGTAGCCCCATTTGTGAAGGTTGCCGAACCAGAAGTCGGCGCCGCCCGCGAGGGGGTCGGCGAGCATGCCCGGGGCGTGGGCCCCGTCGACGACGGTGGTGACCCCGCGGGCGCGCAGGTCCGCGAGGAGCCGGGGGGAGGCGATGATCCGGGCGGTGGGCGAGCTGACCTGGTCGAGTACGGCCACCCGTGTCCGGGGGGTCAGCGCGGCCAGGACGGTCTCCCGTACGGCGTCCTCGTCGGGCAGGTGGGGATCGAGGGCGACGGCGGTGACGGGGGCGCGGCGGGCGGCGGCCGCGACGACGGTGCCGTAGCCGTGGTCGGTGACCAGGATCTCGTCGCCGTCGGCGAGCGGGACGGCGTCCAGGGCGAGGTTGGCGCCCTCGGTGGCGTTGGTGACGAAGGCGATCCCGTCGGGGTCGGCGCCCAGGTGCGCGGCGATCCGGGTACGGGCTTCGGCGAGGCGGTCCGCAACGGCGACGAAGAAGGCGTCGGGGTCGGCGTGGACCTCGGCGCGGAGCGCGGCCTGTGTCTCCTGGACGGGGACGGGGACCGCGCCGAAGGAGCCGTGGTTGAGATGGGCGACGCGGGGGTCCAGGCGGAACAGGGCGGGCCCGCCGGGGAACTCCTGGGCGGACCCGGCGGGTCGTATCGGCTCGGTCACTGCTCCTCCGGGTGCGAGGCTCGGCTGTCCCCCGGATCATCTCCCGCGGCCGCGGGCTCCGGTAGACCACGGCCGCCGCCGAAGGCTCGGCGCGCGTGGGCGAGCAGCTCGCGCACGGCGGGGCCGTGCGCGGCGCGCCAGACCAGGCAGAGCAGGGCGGGGATGTCGACGTCTTCGATGACGCGGGGGTTGAGGCGGTCGCGGTAGCTTTCGGCCATCGACTCGCTGAGGACGGCGACGCCGAGGCCGCGCGCGGCGAGGTCGGCCATGGCGTCCGCGGCCCCCGCCTGCAGGGCGATCACCGGTTGGAGCCGCTGTGCGGCGCAGGCCTGGTCGAAGACGGTGCGCAGGCCGGTGCCGGCGGGCATGCAGATGACCGGGTGGTCGGTGAGGTCGCGCAGGGTGACCCGGCGCCGGTGGGCCAGCGGGTGATCGGGCGGGACGGCGACGACGAGCCGCTCGCTGACGAGGGTGAGGGCTTCCAGTCCGGCCGGGGCGGCGGTCGCGGTCCCGATGAGGGCCACGTCGACCGCGCCGGCGCGGACCCCTTGGACGAGCCGGTCGGAGTTGTCCTCCAGCAGGGCGATCTCCACACCGGGGTGGGCCCGGTGGAAGGCGGCGAGGGCGTCGAAGAGCGGGGTGACGGTGCAGCCGACGACCATGCCGACCGTGATCCGACCCCGGATCACGCCGGCCACGTCCCCCACGGCCTGGCCCACCGCCGCGGCGGCGGCGAGCGCGGCCCGGGCGGGCGCGAGGGCGGCCGCACCGGCGGCGGTGAGGGTCGCGGTGCGGGCCGAGCGGTCGAACAGCTCGGCGCCGAGTTCCCGTTCCAGTTGGCGGATCTGGGCGCTGACCCCGGACTGGCTGATGTGCACCCGCTCGGCCGCCCGGGTGAAGTTCTGTTCCTCGGCGACGGCGACGAAGTAGGCGAGCTGCCTCAGTTCCATGACTGAGGATTCTAGTGACCAGAAGATCCATCTGTTGGACTTCTGGTCACCGGAAGATCAGGCTGGAGGGACGAAGCGCAGCGGACGTACCCATCCCACGGAGGTAGTCGTGTACGAGAAGGCGATGCGGCCCGAGGACATCACCCGCCTGTTCGTCGAGCGTTCCAACGCCGGCGACGCGGCCGGGGTCGCCGCGCTCTACGAGGAGGACGCGGTGCTGGCGTACCCGCCCGGGGAGCTGACGGTGGGCCGCGAGGCGATCTCGGCCCTGTGGGAGAAGGTGCTGGCCCACCGCCCCGTCTTCGAGCCGGAGGCGCCGCTGCCGACGCTGGTCAGCGGTGACATCGCGCTGACCTCGACCCCGCCGAAGGACGGCTCCGGCGCCCGTGCGCAGGTCGTCCGCCGGCAGCCGGACGGCAGCTGGCTGCGCCTGCTCGACCAGCCGGAGTTCGCCCCGCCGAGCGACTGACCGCCGGACGGGACCGCCCGGGGGCGGCGGGCAGGGGGCGGCGGGCAGGGGGCGGCGGGCCTACGATTCCCGGCCGCTGGTCGCCGCGTAGTACTGGAGGTCCTGCACCTCCACCTTGTGGTCCACCCGGTACGGCAGGTCGACCTTCACCCCGCCCTTCCCGTCCCGGACGATCTGCGCCGAGCTGGTGCCGGCCTTCAGCGGCAGGAGCTGCGCGTGGATCCCCCCGGGGGCCTCGTAACTGCCCTGCGCGGCGCCGACGGTCGTACGGACCGATCCGGCCCCGGTGAGGAAGCTGAGCACCTCCACCTTGTCCCGGGGCGGGGCGCTCCCCTTGCGGAGCGACATCACCAGCGACTGGTCGCCCGTCGGGTCGGCGTCCGCGAACTGCGTGCGCGCGGAGAGGTAGAGGGTGTCGCGGACGATCTTCGGCCAGCCGCCCGTCTTGAACTTGGTGAGGTAGTAGGAGGTCAGGTCCAGGTACGCGTGGCCGTTGTGCAGGGAGGGCGCGAACTGGCTGCCCTCCGAGTAGTCGTTCCAGGTGGTGAGTTGCACCCAGTCCGCGTCGTCCTCGATGGCGCGCGTCCAGGTGGCCCGCAGGGTCGCGGTGTTGCCCGCCTCGTCGTAGATGCCCTGGTTGGGGCGCGCGTCCTGGACCGACACCGGCTGCATCCAGATCTTGCCCATGTCGTGGGCCCGCCGGACGTCGCGCGTGGAGCTCTCCTGGCCGACGTAGCTACGGCTGCCCCACTCGGAGAAGCCGTGGCTGATCGAGGCGAACTCGTCGCTGTGGGCGCCGAAGTCGAGGAAGAGCGGCACGAAGGCGGTGCGGATGCCGTGCTCGGACTTCAGGAGGGCGATGACCTCGGTCCACCAGGCGACGCTCTTCTCCTCCGCCTTGAAGGGGGAGACCACGAGGCGGCCGTCGGGGAGCCGGTGCGCGGCGGAGGCGTCGGCGAGGGTGGCGATCGCCTCGGCGAGCACGCGGGGGTCATCGGTCTTCAGGGAGGTCATGTCCGGCATCAGCATGATCTTGAAGGCCGGGTCCACCGAACGGGCCGCCGCCATCAGCAGGTTGCTGCGGTCCCAGTTCTTGCCGGAGAGGGAGAGCAGGTCGAGGGTGAAGCCGTCGATGCCGGCCGCGCGGGCCGTGCGCACCTCCTGCTGGAGGTTGGCGTACTCCCAGTCGCCGCCCTTGGGGGTCACGGGCAGCGGCCGGTCGCGCAGCAGGCCGCCGTAGCGGCCGTGCTTCCCGCTCTCACCGTCGGGGTTCAGGTAGTTACGGGTGTAGTAGTCCCGGTCGGCGGCCGCGTTGTCGAGGGAGAGCGGGTAGGGGGTGAAGTAGTGGGCGAACACCAGCTTCTTGCCCGCCCCGCCCGAGCGCAGGGCGGCCGGCGCCGGCATGTCGAAGGGCAGGGCGCCGGTGGGGCGTTCGGCCCCGGAGTCCACCGCGTTCTCGGGGTTGCCCTTGGCTGCCGCGCCCTTGGTGGGCGCCGGCGGTGCGACGGGTGACGGGGTCGCTTCGCCGGACGCGCCGGGCGAGCCGCCGGTCCCATTGGTCACCGGAAGGTCGCCGGGGGCCGCGGCCCCCTGCACGGAGGCCACGTCGCTCGGGTCCCAGGCGATTCCGGTGGCCGCGCAGACACCGACCAGGAAGAAGGCGGAGAGCAGGGTGGCGAGCAGCGGCCTGCGGCCCCGGAAGGCCGGCCGGCGCCGGTGCGAGACGGGTCCGGCCGCCCGACCCGCGCCCTCTTCCCGTCCGCCCGCACGATGCCGTGCTCGCCGGTCCGTTCGCCGGTCCGCTGTCATTCTGGCCCCTCCCGCGAATATGCCCCGACTGGGGGGCTGCACAGCAGTAGAGCCCAATCCCGGCTTCCGGACAACCGTTCCCAGGACTCGGAGTTCCGGTACGTACGTCACACGGACCACGGGAACTACGCCGCCCGTCCGGCGGCCCGTACGAAGTCCCCACCTGGGCCGCAGCGAACCGGTCCTTCGGAATGCGACATTCCCCTAGCCTTACGGCGCAAGTGGCGCATAATCGTCGTCACGCGGCTCGAAAAAACCCTCGTGCCGCACGTGGTCACGCATGCAGTGGGGGCATCGTGCCGATGGGGAAATCCGGGGCCATGGGGGAAGCCGGGTCGATGAAGGAAACAGGCTTATCCGGAACGCTACCGGCGACGTCCGCCGAAATGTCCCGGCTGCTCACCGCCGTTCGGCGGGGGCGCGTGCTGACCGTGGCGGGGGCCTTCCGCGAGCCGCGGAGCCTGCTGGTGCGGGAGATCGCACGGCGGATCTCGTCCAACTTCTACGACGGGGTGGCCGTCGTCGCCATGAACCCGCGGCACGGCGGCTACGGGGTCCGGGAGCTGACCGCCGAACTGGGCTCCGTACCCGGCATGCCCGCACCGGCCCGAGGGACGGCGAACACCGCCTCGTGGCTGGCCGAACGGGACATGCTGCTCGTCCTGGACGGCGCCGAGCAACTCGGCCCGGACGCCCTGGCCTGGCTACGTAACCTGCTGACCGTGGCACCGGGGCTGCGGATCCTGGCGGCCGGGCGGTCACCGCTGGCCTTCGAGCAGGAGCGGATCCACCAGCTCTGATCCGCCGGCCCGAACTCCCGTCACGTGCGCGGCACAGCGCCGCCATGGAGCCGCCACAGCCCTGCCACGGTGCTGCCACACCCCGCCTCTAGGGTCTGACCTGCGGGTTCGACGGTGCGCGGGTACCTCCGCGAAGCCCCGTGCGTACGTTCCCGTTCCCGCACGTACAGGAGACCTTCGTGAGGGAGCACCCCAGCACGCGCCGGAACGCGCCGTCGGTAGACGCGGCTTCCTCGCCGGCGCCGCGGCGGTGGCCGCGGCCGCCGCATCCCCGGCCGGGCACCGCCCAGGACGGTGGCCTTCCGACACGACACCCTTCAGGAGAGACCGATGCCGCCCCGCCCCTGCTGCACCCCCGGACACGAGAGCTCCGCCGAGGTCCTGGCCCTGACCCGGCGGCCGGAACCCGCACCCGTCGCGGCCGCCGCGGCGGACCCGGCGGCGGCGCGTGCCGTACGGGACCTGGTCGCCCTCGCGGGCGGCCGGTTCCTGATGGGGACCGAGGACCCGGACGGGTTCCCGGCGGACGGCGAGGGTCCGGTCCGTCAGGAGGTGGTCGGGGCCTTCCGCATCGCCCCGACCACCGTCACCAACGCGCAGTTCGCGTCCTTCGTGAAGGCCACCGGCCATGTCACGGAGGCGGAGTCCTTCGGCTTCAGCTTCGTCTTCGCCGGTTTCCTCTCCGACGCCCTCGCGGCCACCTCGCCGGCGGTGGCCGGGACCCCGTGGTGGCGGGCCGTCCCCGGGGCCGACTGGCGCCAACCGGAGGGCTCCGGCTCCTCCTTCGCCGCCCGCCAGGACCACCCCGTGGTACACGTCTCCTGGCACGACGCCCAGGCCTACTGCGCCTGGTCCGGGACCCGGCTGCCCACGGAGCCGGAGTGGGAGTTCGCGGCGCGCGGTGGGCTGGAGCAGAAGCGCTACCCGTGGGGCGACGAGCTGCGGCCCGGCGGGCGCCACATGTGCAACATCTGGAACGGTGACTTCCCCGTCCACAACACCCGAGCCGACGGGTACGCGGGCACGGCCCCGGTCAAGGCCTTCCGGCCCAACGGGTACGGCCTCCACCAGACGGTCGGCAACGTGTGGGAGTGGTCCGCCGACCGCTTCTCGCCCGGCGGCCCGGAACGGACCATGCGCGGCGGCTCCCACATGTGCCACGACTCGTACTGCAACCGCTACCGGGTCGCGGCCCGCACCCGCAACACCCCGGACAGCTCCGCCGGGAACATCGGCTTCCGGGTGGCCGCCGACATCAGCCCAACTGCCGGCTGAGCTGTCGCCACACCGGGGCCGGGCAGCGCCCCTGCGGGCGGGACTTGAGGAACATGCCGTAGTCGACCAGACGCGGCGTCCGGCCGAACTCCACCCAGTGGGCGCGCCCGGAAGCCCGGTCCCAGCCGTCGTTGGGGATCCGGATGTGGTCGGCGCGCCCGTCCTTGTCCTTCGTGGTGATCTGGGCGACCTCCGCGTGGCCGGGATGGACGGCCAGCACCACGCAGTAGTGGCGCAACTGCCGCGCCGGGTCCTCGCGCAGCGGCACCATGGCCAGCCAGATCTCCCCCGGTGCGGGCCGGTGGGTGCCGACGGCGACGCGCGGGCCACCACGGGAGGCGTCCCACCGGCGGACCGCCACGACGAAGGCGAGCGCCACCAGACCGGCGGCCATGCTCTCGGCGGTGGCCCGGACGTTCCACGCCGGATGGTCCCCGACCTGGCCCTCCGTCCACCACAGCGCCGCGGCGACGAGCGCGAGCAGGGACACCGCGCGGGCCGGGACCAGCCACCGGGCACCGGACCGGCGGCGCGAGGCGAACACGGCCAGCAGCAGGGCCACGACGGTCGGGATGGCGTAGACGATGAGGTACTGGCCGAAGCCCCGCAGCTGCTGCGGCGGTGACTGCTCGGCCAGCAGGTCCGGCAGCGCCAGGGGCACCGCCAGCAGATAGCCCACGGTGGGCAGGACGAACAGCACGAGCAGGAGCCCGGCGCATCCGGGACCGGCGCAGGACGTGTCGGAACGGCGTGCCACAGAACCCCCAGAGCGTTTTCGGTGAAGCCCCCCGGCGCACCGACCCCGAACGCTAGCGCAGGGCCCCCTCCGCGGCCAGGAGACCTCTGACGGCCCGGTCCCCGAGGGCCCCGGAGACGGCTCCGCCCCGGCCGGGCACGGGGCCGGCCGGGGCGGAGCGGATCACGTCGTCACGGACGACGCGTGGGTACGACCGTCGGCATCAGCCCAGGAGGGCGAGCGCCTCGTTGAGGGTCGCGGACGGGCGCATGATCGCCGCGGCCTTCGTGGCGTCGGGCTGGTAGTAGCCGCCGATCTCGGCCGGGGCGCCCTGCACCGCGACGAGCTCGGCGACGATGGCCTCCTCCTGGTCCGACAGCGCCTTGGCGACCGGCTCGAAGGCCTTGGCCAGCTCGGCGTCGTCGGTCTGCTTGGCCAGCTCCTGCGCCCAGTAGGTGGCGAGGTAGAAGTGGCTGCCGCGGTTGTCGATGCCGCCCAGCTTGCGGCTCGGCGACTTGTCCTCGTTGAGGAAGGTGCCGGTCGCGCGGTCCAGGGTGTCGGCCAGCACCTGGGCGCGGGCGTTGCCGGTGGTGGTCGCGAGGTGCTCGAAGCTGGCGGCCAGCGCGAAGAACTCGCCCAGGCTGTCCCAGCGCAGGTAGTTCTCCTTGACGAGCTGCTGGACGTGCTTCGGGGCGGAGCCGCCGGCGCCCGTCTCGAAGAGGCCGCCGCCGTTCATCAGCGGGACGACCGACAGCATCTTGGCGCTGGTGCCCAGCTCCAGGATGGGGAAGAGGTCGGTCAGGTAGTCACGCAGCACGTTGCCGGTCACCGAGATGGTGTCCTCGCCGCGGCGGATGCGCTCCAGGGAGAAGGCGGTGGCCTCGACCGGGGAGAGGATCTTGATGGTCAGGCCCTCGGTGTCGTGCTCGGCGAGGTACGTCTTGACCTTGGCGATCAGCTGCGCGTCGTGGGCGCGGTTCTCGTCCAGCCAGAAGACGGCCGGGACGCCGGTCGCGCGGGCGCGGGTGACGGCGAGCTTGACCCAGTCCTGGACGGGGAGGTCCTTGGTCTGGCAGGCGCGGAAGATGTCACCGGCGGCGACCTCCTGCTCCAGGACCGTGTTGCCCGCGGCGTCGACCAGGCGGACGGTGCCCGCGGTGGCGATCTCGAAGGTCTTGTCGTGGCTGCCGTACTCCTCGGCCTTCTGCGCCATGAGACCGACGTTGGGGACCGAGCCCATGGTGGACGGGTCGAAGGCGCCGTGGGTGCGGCAGTCGTCGACGACGACCTGGTAGACGCCGGCGTAGCTGCTGTCCGGAAGGACGGCGAGGGTGTCGGCCTCGGCGCCGTCCGGGCCCCACATGTGGCCGGAGGTGCGGATCATGGCCGGCATCGAGGCGTCGACGATGACGTCGGACGGCACGTGCAGGTTGGTGATGCCCTTGTCGGAGTCGACCATCGCGAGGGCCGGGCCCTCGGCGATCTCGGCGTCGATCGAGGCCTTGATCGCGTCGCCGTCGGACAGCGCGCCCAGGCCGTTCAGGATGGCGCCGAGGCCGTCGTTGGGCGACAGGCCGGCGGCGGCCAGGGTCTCGCCGTAGCGGGCGAAGGTCTTCGGGAGGAACGCGCGGACCACGTGGCCGAAGATGATCGGGTCGGAGACCTTCATCATCGTGGCCTTGAGGTGCACGGAGAACAGCACGCCCTCGGCCTTGGCACGCTCGATCTGGTCGTTCAGGAAGGTGCGCAGCGCGTCGACGTGCAGGACGGACGCGTCCACGACCTCACCGGCGAGGACCGGTACGGACTCGCGCAGCACGGTGGTGGCGCCGTCGGCGGCGACGTGCTCGATGCGCAGGGTGCCGGCCTCGGCGATGACGGTGGACTTCTCCGTGGAGCGGAAGTCGTTCTCGCCCATCGTGGCGACGTTCGTCTTCGACTCGGTGGTCCAGGCGCCCATGCGGTGCGGGTGCGTCTTGGCGTAGTTCTTGACCGAGGCGGGGGCGCGGCGGTCGGAGTTGCCCTCGCGCAGGACCGGGTTGACGGCGCTGCCCTTGACCTTGTCGTAGCGGGCGCGGATGTCGCGCTCCTCGTCGGTCTTCGGGTCGTCCGGGTAGTCCGGGAGGGCGTAGCCCTGGCCCTGGAGCTCGGCGACCGCGGCCTTGAGCTGCGGGATCGAGGCCGAGATGTTCGGAAGCTTGATGATGTTGGCTTCCGGGGTCTTCGCCAGCTCGCCGAGCTCGGCGAGGGCGTCGGCGATCCGCTGGCTCTCCTGGAGGTACTCCGGGAAGACGGCGATGATCCGACCGGCCAGGGAGATGTCACGGGTCTCGACATTCACACCGGCCGTCGACGCGTACGCCTGGATCACAGGCAGGAAGGAATACGTCGCGAGGGCCGGGGCCTCGTCAGTGTGCGTGTAGATGATGGTCGAGTCAGTCACCGGATGCTCCGCTCCACAGTCTGCGTCTCTCGTCTGCAACATTGCTCGACATCAAGATATCTCGTGATCGGGCCGGTCAGCACAGCCCCCGGCCGCCAGTCCGCGAGACGCATGTCACGCGGGCCCCGGCGGGCCCCGGAAAAGGCGAAAGCGCCGCCCCCGGCTGTTATCGGCCAGGGGCGGCGCTCAGGCGTTCAGGCCTTGATCAGGCCCGTACTGCAGATCAGGCGGCGTAGGCCTTCGGGTCCGCACCGTACTGGTTCGGCTGCTGCTGACCGGCGGTGGCCAGCAGGACGATGATCCAGATGAAGCCGACGAGCGGGACGGCACCGATGAGGATCCACCAGCCGGACTTGCCGGTGTCGTGCAGACGGCGGATGGTGACGCCCAGGTTCGGCAGGAAGACCGCGACCACGTAGATGGCGTACAGGATCGGGGAGGTGCCCAGCACGCCGTCGAGGATCGACAGGACGACCACGGCGGCCAGGTTGAAGAGGAAGAACATCCAGTACTCCTGGCGGCGCGCGCGGCCGGAGAAGACGGCGTACTTCTTCAGAACGTCAAGGTAGTGGTTCATGAGGGTCCCCCCAGAGGACGGTTGGTTCGGCCCGTCCTGGTGGAGCAAGCCGGGGCAGAACTTATGCCCCCCTTACGTCGCGGTCAAGCCACTTATGGGGAGGCCAAATCGGCTGGACCGCCCGATTTCCGGCACCGGAGTTACGACTTCGGGACACAACCGCAGCACCATGTCCCTGAACGTCCGAAACGTCCGCACAAGAGGCCCACTTGACGCCCCCGCCACTGCTCTGATCGTTACCCACATCGTTATCGCCCCGCGACACCGCGGGCCGGGACGGGGAGGAGGACCCCCGCCCCGGTCCGGGCGCACCGTCAGCCGATGTGGAAGGAGTCCCCGTAGACCTTCCAGTCGAGCGGCGTGTTGAGGTTCAGGTTGCCCTTCTTCAGGAAGACCCGCTGCGCGGTGTCGACCCGGCTGGTGTCGCTGTGCGCCTCCTCCTGCTTCATCGCCCAGACCCGGGCGACGAGGAAGGCGTTCAGGTAAGCGGTCTCGTTGCCGCCCTGGGACGGGGGCTTGGCCTTGGACAGGGCGCGCTTGCGGATGTTGCGGAAGCTCGTGGAGTCGCCGCCGTCGCCGTGCATGACGATGGCGTCGTAGTAGATGAACTGCCCCAGCACGCCGACCCCGTCGGCCTTGCCCTGGTTCACGGACGGGTTGAAGTAGACCCGGTCGCGCTCGTGGTCCTGGGCCTTCCTGAAGTCGGCGTCCTGGGCCGCCTTCGCCCAGTCCTTGGTGAAGTTCGGGTCGAGGCCGGCGTGCGAGTCGCTGCCGTCGACCTTGCGCAGGGCGGGCAGGTACTTGGCGAGGACGTTGCCCGGCTTGATCTGCGTGTAGTACTCGACGAGGTCGAGCATGTCGCCGGTGCCGGAACAGAATCCGATGATGCCGGCCGTGTAACCGCGGCCGTCGTCTATGTCCTCGATGTACTTGTACTGCGCCTTCCAGTCCAGCGAGGAGTTCTCCGCACTGGAGACGATCTTCATGGCGATCTCCTTCTTCGCCGGATCGTCGAGTCCTGCGGCCGCCACCGCGGCGGCCTCCGCCGCGGGGGCGGGGGTCGTGGTGGCATGGGCGGCGACGGGGACGGCGATCAGCGCGCTGCCGAGCAACGCACCGATCGCCAGCATCTTGCGGCGGGGGGTGAACACAAGGCCTCCATCTGGTAGTTGAGGCGTCCCAGCTTCGTTAGGAAACTTTACTACCAGAGCTGACGGCAGCTCAATACCCGGGCGCGCCCCAGGGAACGGTCGCGTCCGGTCAGAGCCAGCCGTTACGCCTGAACCCCCGGTGGATGACGAAGCAGGCGAGCGCCATGACGCCGAGGACCAGCGGATAGCCGTAGGTCCAGTGCAGTTCGGGCATGTGGTCGAAGTTCATGCCGTACACCCCGCAGACCATCGTCGGCACGGCGACGATCGCCGCCCATGCCGTGATCTTGCGCATGTCCTCGTTCTGGGCGACGGTCACCTGCGCCAAGTGGGCCTGCAGGATGGAGTCGAGGAGGTTGTCGTAGGCGCCGATCTGTTCCGTCGCCCGGGTCAGGTGGTCCGCCACGTTCCGGAAGTACGCGCGGGTCTCCGGCGGGATGACCGGTATCGGCTGCGTCGCCAACTGCTGGAGCGGGCGGCCCAGCGGCGCCACCGCCCGCCGGAGCTCCAGGAGTTCGCGCTTGAGCTGATAGATCCGCCCCGCGTCGCCGCGGCCGCCGTCCTCGCTGAACACCGCGGTCTCGACGGCGTCGATGTCGTTCTGCACCGCGTCCGTCACGGCCACGTAGTCGTCGACCACGTGGTCGGCCATGGCGTGCAGAACGGCCGCGGGACCGTTGGCCAGTTGGTCCGGGGCGGCCTCCAGCTCCTCGCGGACCGGGCCCAGCGTGCCGCGGCCGCCGTGCCGGATGGTGATGATGAAGTCCTGGCCGGTGAAGGCCATCAGCTCACCGGTCTCCACCACCTCGCTGGTCGCGGTCAGCTCCTCGTGCTCCACGTAGCGCACGGTCTTGAAGACGGAGAACAACGTGTCGTCGTAGCGCTCCACCTTGGGACGCTGGTGCGCGTTCACCGCGTCCTCGACGGCGAGGGGGTGCAGGCCGAACAGCTCGGCCAGCCCGGCCAGCTCCGACCTCGACGGTTCGTGCAGACCGATCCAGACGAAGCCGTCGCCCGTCTTGCGGACCCGGCGCAGTGCCTCCTCGACCTCGGCGCAGTCCTCCTGCCGTACGCCGTCGCGGTAGACGATGCAGTTGACCACCGCGCTGCCGAGCGGGGAGCGGGACGGATGGCTGAGGTCGACGGCCCGCCGGTAGCTGCGCCGCACGACCCGGCGCAGGTTGCTGAACATGGACAACGGCGTACTCCCCTTCGGCGGATCAGCGGCCAGTCTGCCATCGCCGCCGGAACGCCTGCGTCCGGGCTCACCGGCCCGGGAGGACCCGGCCGCCCGTATCAGACCCGATCGATGAACACGCTCGTCGACTTCACGCGCGCCGTGGCCCGCGCGCCCACCTCCAGCCCGAGCTCCTCCACCGCCTCGCGCGTCAGCAGCGAAACGATCCGGTGCGGCCCGGCCTGGATCTCCACCTGCGCGTCGACGGTACCCAGCTTCACCCCGGTGACGATGCCGGGGAAGGCGTTGCGGGCCGAGGTGTACGGGACCTCCTCGCCCTCGGCACCCTCCTGCGCGGCCTCGACGCAGAAGGCGGCGAGGTCGGGGCCGTCCACCATCCGCCGGGTGCCCTCGCGGTGGGTGGGGAAGCGTTCGGCATCCGCCCAACGCCGGGCCGTGTCGACGCTGACGCCGAGCAGCCGGGCGGCCTGGCCGATCGTGTAGGACTCCATGGTCCGCAGCTTAGGGGGTGCCCTGTCGATCAGGTCGGATCGGGCCCGCCAGGACCGGGCCTTGTCGATCCGGTTCAGGCCGGGGGGTTGCGCAGCGACTCCCGGGCCGCCGCCGCGATCACCTCCGCGACCGTCGACAGGGCGGGCGAGTCCAGCCTCCACTGCTGCCAGTACAGGGGTACGTCCATCGGCCGCAGCGGCTCCAACAGCACCAACTGTCCCGCCCGCACCAGCGGTCTCGACTGCTGCTCCGGCACCAGCCCCCACCCCAGCCCCGCGACCACAGCGTCGCGGAACCCCTCCGACGTCGGTATGTAGTGCCGTACCGGACCCGCCCCGATCGCCGGGTCCCCCGTCAGCCCGCGGACGAAGGCGTCCTGGAGGTCGTCCTTCCGGTCGAACACGATCGTCGGCGCCTCCCGCAGGTCCCGCTCCGGCTCCCCCGTCAGGTACCGGGCCGCGAACGCGGGACTCGCCACCGGCAGGTACCGGACCAGCCCCAGCATCCGTACGCTGCAGCCGGCCACCGGGTCGGGCGAGGAGGTCACCGCCGCCATCACCTGCCCCTCCCGAAGCAGCGCGGTCGTGTGCGACTCGTCCTCGCGGTGGAGTTCGAGGCAGACCGGCGGATCCTGCGGCACCCGTGCCAGCGCGGGCAGGAACCAGGTGGCGAGGGAGTCCGCGTTCACCGCGATCGGCAGCCGCACCGGGCCCATCCCGTCGGCCATCCCCAGCTCGGCACGCGCGTCGCGCTCCAGGCGGGCCAGCTGCCGGGCAAAGCGGACCACCACCTCCCCGGATTCGGTGGCCCGCACCGGCTTCGTCCGCATCAGCAGCACCCGCCCGGTCCGCTGCTCCAGCGCCTTGACCCGTTGGCTGACCGCGGAGGGGGTCACGTGCAGGGCGGCCGCCGCCGCGTCGAAGGTGCCCTCGTCCACCACGGCGAGCAGTGTGCGTACCTGGTCCAGCGGAAGCTCATCCATCACGAGCGCTAATGGTACGTAAAAATCTTTAGCTGTACTGAACCGATCTCGCTGCCTACCGTCGCTGTCATGAACTACGGCATCGTCAGCGCGGCCCTGGCCGGCTTCGGCAGCGGACTCTCCCTCATCGTCGCCATCGGCGCGCAGAACGCCTTCGTCCTTCGCCAGGGCGCGCGCCGTCACGCGGTCCTCGCCGTGGTCGCCGTCTGCGCCGTCTCCGACGCGGTCCTCATCTCCCTCGGCGTCGCCGGCGTCGGCGCCTTCGTCACCGCCTGGCCGGCCGCCCTGACGGTGGTCGCACTGGCCGGGGGCGGGTTCCTGATCTGCTACGGAGTCCTCGCCGCCCGCCGGGTGCTGCGGCCCGCCCCGGACACCGCCCTGACCGCGGAGGGCGCGACGAGCGGGTCCGCCCGCCGGGCCGTGCTGACCGCACTGGCCATGACCTGGCTCAACCCGCACGTCTACCTGGACACCGTGCTGCTCCTCGGTTCCGTCGCCGCCGACCGCGGGGACCTGCGCTGGGCCTTCGCCATCGGGGCCGTGCTGGCCAGCCTGATCTGGTTCGCCGGTCTGGGCTACGGGGCCCGGCTGCTCAGCGGTCTGCTCGCCCGTCCGGCCGCCTGGCGGGTCCTGGACGGTTTCGTCGCTGCGACCATGGTCACCATGGGCGGCCTGCTGCTGGCCCGCGCCTGAGCCGGCGCGTCGGCGCCGGGCACCCACCACGGCCGGGGCATGGTGCTCGCGCCGCCGACCCGATCCTCAGGAGCCTGCCGTGCCCGACCGTCCCTCCCCGCTCGTGGCCGCCGCCGGGGTCGTCCTGGACACGCGCGGGCGGGTCCTCGTACTGACCACTCCCGGCCGGTCGGAGCCGGAGCTTCCGGGCGGTGCGGTCGAGGGCGCCGAGACCCCGGAGGAAGGACTGGCCCGCACGCTGCGTCAGGGTCTGGGCCTCGCCCGGCGGGCCGGCCGGCTGCTGGCGGTGGACTCCCGGCCGCCCGGCCCGACCGGCCGCTCCCTGATCGTGCACGTCCATCTCGTCGGCCCGCTCCCGCCCCCGGAGGTGGCGGCGATCTCCGTCCCCGACCGGGAGGGCACCGAGGCGCGCTGGCTCCCGCCGGAGGCGGCCTGTGCACTGCTGCCCGCCCCGGTCGCACCCCGGCTGCGCGCCGCGCTGGCCGCCCTGCACGCCGGTTCCTTCGCCCACCTCGTCGACGGGGTGCCCCAGCCCGGCTCCCCCGCCGGCCTGGACCCCGCCCGGCGCATCGCCCTGGAGCACTCGGGCACCCTCGACCCGGCCGGCCACCGGGCCAGCCGCCCCAAGGCGGTGACCGCGGCGAGCGTGCTGTTCACCGGCTCCGACGGCCGGATCCTGCTGGTGCAGCCCGCGTACGGCCGGTCCGACCGCTGGAACCTGCCGGGCGGCGGCATCGACAGCGACCTCGGCGAGATCCCGCGCGCCGCCGCCCGGCGGGAGGTCCACGAGGAGTTGGGCCTGGACCTCGCCCCGGGCCGACTGCTCGCCGTGAACTGGGCCCACAAGCCCGGCCGTCCGGCCCGTATCCGCTTCCTCTACGACGGCGGTGTCCTCGACGCCTCCGTCCTCGCCCGCATCCGGCTGGACCGGACCGAGCTGCTCCAGTGGCGCACCGTCACCCCCGCGGAGCTCCCCGGCCTGGTCAAACCCGCCCTGCGCCGGCAGATCACCGCCTGTCTGACCGCCCGCGCCACGGGCGCCGGGCCGCTGGAACTCCACGCGGGCCGCCCCTGACCGACGGCCCGGTCGCCGCCGTGCCGAGCCGCGGCGGCGGGGTTACCGTCGGCGGCATGGACGGTGATCGCCGGCGGTGGCGCCAGTGCCTGCTCGGCGGGGCGGTGTTCGCCGTGTGCATGGCGGGCACCACGCTGCCCACCCCCCTGTACGGGCTCTACCAGGAGAAGTTCGGTTTCTCCGAGCTGATGGTGACCGTCGTGTACGCCGTGTACGCCTTCGGGGTGATCGGCGTACTGCTGCTGGCGGGCAACGCGTCGGACACCGTCGGCAGACGGCCCGTGCTGCTGGCCGGCCTGGCCTTCTCGGCCGCCAGCGCGGTCTGCTTCCTGTGCGCCACCGGCATGGGCTGGCTGTACGCCGGCCGGCTGCTGTCGGGGCTGTCCGCCGGACTGTTCACCGGGGCCGCCACGGCCTACGTGATGGAACTGGCCCCGAAGGGCGGCACCTCACGGGCCACCTTCGTGGCGACGGCCGCCAACATGGGCGGGCTGGGCTGCGGGCCGCTGCTCGCCGGTGTGCTCGCGCAGTACGCCGCCTGGCCGCTGTACCTGCCGTTCGTCGTGCACCTCGCGCTGGTGGCCGTCTCGGCCGCCGTCCTGGCACGGCTCCCCGAGACCGTGCGGGACCGGCAGCCGCTGAGCACCGTGCGACCGCAGCGGCCCGGCCTGCCCCCGCAGGTGCGGTCCGTGTTCGCGCCCGCGGCGATCGCCTCGTTCGTCGGCTTCGCGCTGTTCGGGGTGTTCACCTCGGTCAGCCCCGCCTTCCTCGCCGAGTCCCTGGACGTGCACAACCACGCGGTGACCGGGCTGATCGTCGCGCTGGCCTTCTTCGCCTCGACCGCCGGGCAACTGGCGGTCGGCCGGATCGGGGTGGGCCGGTCACTGCCGCTCGGCTGCGCCGGGCTGCTCGCCGGGCTGGCGCTGCTGGCGGGCGCGCTGTGGTGGGACCTGCTGGCGCTGGTGGTGGCGAGCGCCGTGGTCGGCGGGGTCGGACAGGGCCTGGCCCTCCGCGGGGCCCTGGCCGCGGTGGCCGCGGCCTCGCCGCCGGACCGCCGGGCGGCGGTGATCTCGATGCTGTTCGTGGTGGCCTACACCGGCATCTCGCTGCCCGTGATCGGGGTGGGGCTGCTGGTGGGCCCGATCGGTCTGGAGGGCGCCGGGCTGGTGTTCATCGCCTGCATGGCCGTACTGGTCGTGGCCGCGGCCGGTTACCTGCTGCGGCGACCGGCGCGGGCCCCCGCGTGAGGCACGTACCGCGCCGGCAGCGGCGGTGGACGGGGCCGTCCCCGGGGGCGAGGCCTCTCGTGGGCGTCGCGCGGACCGGGGCGGGACGCACGACAGGCGCGGGACGGCGGGCGGGGCGACCGATGCGCGTCGGCATCGGTCGCCCTCCCACCATCACCCCGCCTGTCGAAGCGGCCGGTCGGACGGCGTGCGTTCCGACGGATCAGACCGCCGGAACCGGGTAGGTCGGGTACTCGACGCCGGACACGTGCTGGACCACACGGATGACCTGGCAGGAGTAGCCGAACTCGTTGTCGTACCAGAGGTAGAGGATGGCGTTGTCGCCGTCCACCTTGGTGGCGCCCGCGTCGACGATCGAGGAGTGGCGCGAACCGACGAAGTCCATGGAGACCGCGTCGGGAGCCGTGGTGAAGTCGATCTGGCGCTTGAGCGGCGAGTGCAGCGAGACGTCGCGGAGGTAGTCGAGGACCTCGTCGCGGGTGGTCTCACGGCCCAGACGCAGGCTCAGGATGGCGATCGAGACGTCCGGCACGGGGACGCGGATCGAGCTGCCGGTGATCGGCGCCTTCAGGTCGGGCAGCGCCTTGGCGACGGCCGAGGCGGCACCGGTCTCGGTGATGACCATGTTGAGCGGCGCGGAGCGGCCACGACGGTCGGCCTTGTGGTAGTTGTCCAGCAGGTTCTGGTCGTTCGTGAACGAGTGGACGGTCTCCACGTGACCGCGCAGGACACCGTACTCGTCGTCCATGGCCTTGAGGGGCGGGACGATCGCGTTGGTGGTGCAGGAGGCGCAGGACAGGATCTGCTCGTCCGGCTTGATGGTGTCGTGGTTGACGCCGTGCACGATGTTCGGGACGTCGCCCTTGCCCGGAGCCGTCAGCACGACCTTGTCGATGCCGGGGCGCAGGTGCTTGGACAGACCCTCGCGGTCGCGCCACTTGCCCGTGTTGTCGATGAGGATGGCGTCCTTGATGCCGTACTCGGTGTAGTCCACCTCGGACGGGTCGTTCGCGTAGATCACCTTGATGGCGTTGCCGTTGGCGATGATCGTGCTGTTCGCCTCGTCGACGGTGATCGTGCCCTGGAACTGGCCGTGGATCGAGTCGCGGCGCAGCAGCGAGGCGCGCTTGACCAGGTCGGCCTCGCCGCCCCCGCGGACGACGACGGCGCGCAGGCGCAGGCCGTTGCCGGAGCCGGCCTTCTCGATCAGCAGGCGGGCGACGAGGCGGCCGATGCGGCCGAAGCCGTACAGGACGACGTCGCGGCCCTCGCCGCGCTCGAGCTTGTTGGCGCCGGTGGCACCGGCGACGGCCTCGGCGGTGAACTCGGCCACGGACAGGCCGCGGTCGTCGCTCTTGTACTCCGCGGCGAGCATGCCGATGTCGATCTGGGACGGGCCGAGATCGAGCGTGGTGAGCACCTGCAGGAACGGCAGCGTCTCGGTGACCGAGAGCTCCTCACCGGCTATCTGCCGGGCGAAGCGGTGGGTCTTGAGGATGCTGACCACCGACTTGTTCACCAGGGAGCGGCTGTGGAGCAGGATCGTGACGTCCCGCTCCCGGTGCAGCTTCCCGATGATCGGGATCATCGACTCCGCGATCTCCTCGCGGTTCTTCCAGCTGGTGAACGAGTCCTCATTGACAGTCACAGGATTATCTTTCGAGCTAGGCGGTGCTCATATGCTAACCCGCCGCCATTTTGGTCACTTAAGCGGTACCCACCGTGCCGGGAACGGGCACTATGTGACATGAGTTCGTACGTTTTTGCAATGGTTTGCCGTCGGCAGGCGTCTCAGAACCTGCGGCGGAGCCGCATGCCGAGCGGGCGGCCGTCCGGGTCCACCAGCAGGTGGTGCAGGGGTGTCGCGAGCATCCTGCGGGTCGCGGCCAGCTCCGGAGGCTCGTACCTGCGCAGCCGGCCCGGTGGCCGCGGACCGGGGCGGCCGCCCGAGTACCAGGCGTCCAGGGCCGTCGCGCTCGTCGCGAAGGCATCGAAAGCGGACACCGGGTCGCACAGCTCGTCCCCCGCCCCGGCCTCGGTGTGCTCGCGCATGAGCTCCAGCCGCAGCTCCCGGGCGAAGGCCCGTGCCCCGTCCCCCAGCCCTGCCGGATCGGCCGGCGCCCGCGGGTCCGGACACTCGTCGTACACGGCGCAGCCCAGCTCGGAATCGTGCGTCCACGAGCGGAGGTTGATGTTGTCGGAGCCGACCGAGGCCCATACGTCGTCGATCACGCACACCTTGGCGTGGACGTAGACCGGGGTTCCCGCCCGGTTCTCCAGGCCGTACACGGCGACCCGGTCGCCGCCGGCCCGGCGCAGCTCGTCCAGGGCCGTGATCCGCCCGATCAGGTTCATCGGCAAGGTGAGCGGACCGTCCTCCTCCGGGACGCTGGGGATGACGGCGATCACCCGCAGCCGCGGGTGATCGCGCAGCGCCCGGGCGAAGCGGTCCACCACCTTGGGCGACCACAGGTACTGGTCCTCCAGGTAGATCAGCGCCCGGGCCCGGCGCAGCGCCTTGGTGTACCCGCGGGCGATGCTGCGCTCGCCGTCGGGGGCGAAGGGGTAGCCGGACAGCAGCCGGTTCGGGTAGGTCCGCAGCAGTTGGACGGTGTGCGTACCGCAGACCTGCGGATCGGGTGTCTGCGCCGGCAGCGGGTCCGCACTGATGTCCTCGCGGTGCATCCGCTCCCGCAGGCGGGTGAGCGGGCTCCGGCTGAGCGGAGCCGGATCCTCCCAGCGTTCGCGGAAGACGGCCTCGACGTCGCCGACGACCGGCCCGCGCAGGGCGAGCTGGACGTCGTGCCAGGGCGGGTGCGGGCCGTAGGCGGCGGCCAGGGGCAGCGACTGACGGTCACCGCGGTGCGAGGCGTCGTCGTTGCGGTTGCGACACAGGTCGATCCCGCCGACGTAGGCCACGTCCAGCTCCGGGCGGCCGGGATGGCGCAGCACCACCAGTTTCTGGTGGTGGGAGCCGCCCGGCCGGACGCGCATGTCGAGCAGGCATTCCCCGCCGGCCCGGGCGAGCTCCTTGCCGAGGTGGAGGTTCTCTTCTTGGCTGAAGTGAAGACCGTCCAGATGGGAACGCCACAGCAGGCCCTTGACGACGACGCCGCGCTCGGCCGCCCGACACAGGACCGAGCCGATCTCGGTGCCGGGTCCGTCGAGCCGCTCGTCGGGGTCGCCGCGCCAGTCGGTGAACAGCAACAGGTCGCCCGGGCCCATCGCGCGGACGGCTTCCAGGAGCTCCGCGAAGTACACGGCTCCGTGGACCAGGGGGCGTACGTGGTTCCCCCGGGACCAGGCCGCCCCGTCCGGGCGGCGCCGGTCCAGGCGCGTCGCCGGGTTGCCCCGTTCACCGGGTCCCAGCAGCCAGTCGGCACGGGTCATCGCTCCGGCCCTCCGATCGCGCTGGAGTACCGCAGTTCCAGGCTAGCCGCGCTCCCGGGGCATGGCCCCTCGGCGGCGGCCCCTCGGCGCACAGGGTCGGCCGGGCGGCTCCACGTGCCGACGGAGGGTGACCGTGCCACGCTGAATCGGGGGAACGCCGAATCCGGTGCGCCGGAGCGGCTCTGCCACCGAGGAGACCGACATGGCCAGTGACGCCAGCAGACCCCGGACCAGCTCGTCGCCGCCCAGCGCCTGGCATGCGCCCACATCGGGTACGACCATCGCCGCGGGCGCCCTGATGGTCTTCGCGGGCGCCATGGCGATCCTCGAGGGGATCGCGGCCCTCGCCAGGGACGACCTGTTCGTCGTGACGCGGCACTACGTGTTCGAGTTCAGCCTGACGGGCTGGGGCTGGGTCCATCTGATCGTGGGCATCGCCCTCGTCCTCTCCGGCTGCGCGGTGTTCACCGGAGCCCTGTGGGCGCGCTTCCTGGGCGTGACCATCGCCGGCCTCGGCGCCATCGCCAACTTCCTGTGGCTCCCGTACTACCCGTGGTGGTCCGTGATCCTGATCGCCGTCAACCTGTTCGTCGTCTGGGCGCTGTGCGCGGGCATGCAACGGGAGGCCGACGCGGGCACGACCGTCTGACCCGGGTCGTCACGACCCGGGTCGCGGAGCGTCCCCGTCGGGGCGCACCATGTCGAGGGGCCGCTTCGGATCGCTGCGGAGCGGCCCCTCGGTCACGCCGCGCGCCGGCCCCGTGCGGCCCAGGCCCGCGCACGCAGCGGGATCGAGCCGTCCGCGGCCCGGGGCAGCGCCGACCGCAACCGCTCGCGCAGCTCCGCGCGACGCCCCTCGGGCAGGGAGGCCACGTAGGCGGGCGCCGGCCCCTGCCCTCCCAGGAACGGCTGCCAGTAGTCGTCGAAGCCCGAGAACCGGGTGGGCACGACGATCGCGTCCACCTCCACGTCCTCCAGCCCCGCCCCGACCAGCAGCCCCCGCAGCGGCGCCCGCCCGCACAGCGGGAACCTGACGGCCTCGTCCAGGTCCCGGGCGGCCGGGTCCAGGGCGGACGCTGCGTCCCAGAAGGCACGGATGGCCTCCATGCCGCCCTCCTCGAAGTCCCAGAGGTACGCCGCGACCAGGCCCCCGGGCCGGACCGCACGGGCCATCTCGGCCGCCGCCCGGGGTGCGTCCGGTACGAAGTTCAGCACGAGCCCGCTGACGGCGACGGATGCCGTGGCGTCGGCGAAGGGCAGGTTCACGGCGTCGGCCAGGACGAACCGCGCCCGCGCGTCGGTGATGTTCCTCCGCGCGTACCGCACGTAGCCGGCGGACGGATCGATGCCGACGACGCTCTCCGGTTCGGCCAGATCCAGCACGGCCCGTGTCACCGCACCCGTGCCGCACCCGATGTCGCGCCAGCTGCCCCCGGGAGCCGCATCCAAGAGGCGGACGAAGCGGCGTGCCACCACGCGGCTCCAGCGCCCCACATACGGTTCGTACGCCTCGCCGGTCACCCACATCGGCCCGTACCTCTCCGGAAGACGTGGCCCCGGGGCCATCCTGCCGCGCCGGCGTGGCGGCCGCACGGACACACGACTCCCCCGCGCCCCGAAACGCACGAAAGGCCGCGCTCCCATGGATGAGAGAACGACCTCCGACGTGCGTGAAGCACAGTCGGGACGACAGGATTTGAACCTGCGACCCCTTGACCCCCAGTCAAGTGCGCTACCAAGCTGCGCCACGTCCCGATGCGCGCTGACCTGGGCTTTCCCCTGGTTGAACGCGCAGGAGAACGATACCGCACTTCATGGGGTGGTCGCGCGCACCTTTCCGCTTCCGGCTCTGCGTCGACCATGTCCACCGGCGCCCGACCGCGACCGCGTCGCGGCCTTCAGGAGGCGCCGGCCCAGGTTCTGGAAGGGCCGGCGGCGAAGACCGCCCACGCGGCCAGGTAGGCGAAGGACCACGCCATCCAGGACCCGCTGAAGGTCTGGGAGAGGGCCGCCCCGCGGTCGTACAGGTATCCGGTCAGGAAATCGCAGGCGATGACGAAGGCGCAGGACAGCAGGGCCTGGGCAGGGCGACGGAGAGCGCCGCACCACGCTCCTTCCTCGAACCGTGACCGATCCGGCTGCGGATCGGCCGATTCCGGCCGCTCAGCCGGCGGGGTCGGTCAGTTCCGGATGCGCGGCGATCAGGCGTTTCGGGGCCGCCTGGAGCCAGGAGTCGATCAGGATGGAGCGCAGCTCCTCCGCGTTCCGCAGCGCCGCGAGCCGCACCCGGATCCAGGCGTAGTTGTCGTCGTGTCCGGCGCGCACGAAGAACTTCTCGGGCTCCGCCGCGATCAGCTCCGCCCGCTCCTCCTTGGGGCACTTCACGCCGATCGAGGTGTCGTCGTCGGCCAGCGAGACGAAGATCTTCCCGCCCACCCGGAAGGTCGGCATGCCCCAGGCCGGCTTCTCCGTGCTGTCCGGGAGGGACAGTGCGATCAGGCGGACGTCCTGCGCGGTCGTGGCCATCCCCGAGACTCCTTCTTCAGCCACCGGTGAACCCTTGTCCGGCGACCGTAGCGCCCTCCACCGACCATCCCGCTCACCCCCGCCGCTCCTCCCCCGCGGCCTGCGCCCGGTCCTCCCGCTCGTGCACCAGCGCCACCAGCTCCGCCGCCAGCGCCTTCACCGTGGCGAGTCCCTCCGTCCCCCAGCGTCGGGGCACCACGTCCACCGCGCACACCGTGCCCAGGACGATGCCGCGCCGGTCCGTCAACGGAGCGCCCACGTACGAGCGCACCCCGCTCTCGTCGACCACCGCGTTGCCCGCGAAGCGCGCGAAGTCCCGTACGTCCTCCAGGACCAGCGCCCGCCGCCGCACCACCACGTGCGGGCAGTAGCCGTGGTCCCGGGCCAGCACCCGCGCCGGGTAGCCGCTCGCCGGGGCCTCGGCGCCATGGTGCAGCCCGGCGAAGAACTGGCGTTCCTCTCCGACGAAGTTGACCCCCGCGTACGGTGCGCCGAGCGCGTCGGCGACGCGCCGCGCGAAGGCGTCCAGCTCGGCGTCCGTGCGTTCGCCCAGACCCAGCTCGCGCAGCCGGACGGCGCGCGCGGGTGCTTCCCGGTCCACCGGCGTGAGCAGCAGATGTCCGTTCGATTCGTAGTACGTCATGGCGGTTCCCCCGACTCCGAGGACGAAGAGCTGACTGCGGACATGCACAACAGGTGGCGGACGAGGGCGGCCAGCGCCCCCGTCCCGGAGCTCGCGAGGCGCGCGTCGCACCGTACGACGGGCACCTCGGGCCCGAGCCCCACCGCCTCGCGGACCTCGTCGGGCCCGTAGCGGTGACCGCCGTCGAACTCGTTGACGGCGACGATGAAGCCGATGCCGCGCCGCTCGAAGAAGTCCACGGCGGGGAAGCAGTCGGCCAGGCGGCGGGTGTCGGCGAGCACCACCGCCCCGAGGGCGCCCGCGCACAGCTCCTCCCAGAGGAACCAGAAGCGGTGCTGTCCCGGGGTGCCGAAGAGGTAGAGCACATGGCGCTCGTCCAGGGTGATCCGGCCGAAGTCGAGCGCGACGGTCGTCGTGGTCTTCTCCTCGACGCCGTGCAGCGGATCGCAGCCGGCTCCGACCCCGCTGAGGAGTTCCTCCGTGCTCAGCGGTTCGATCTCGCTCACCGCCCCCACGAAGGTGGTCTTGCCCGCCCCGAACCCGCCCGCGACCAGGATCTTCAAGGTCGCGGGCGGAGCCCCGCCGCCGCTCCCTGCCGGGACCGTGGCCCGGTCGGGAGCGGCGGCGGGCGCGGGGGCGTCACAGTCGTCTACGTAGGCCATCGAGCACCGCCAGGAGCAGGGATCGGTCGTCGGCGGCGAACGAGCCGCCGCCCGGGAACCGCGGAGCCCGCGCCATGACGGCCCCGTGTTCCATCAGGTCGGACAGCAGCACCTTCACCACGACCGCCGGCAGCCGCAGCTGCCCGGCCACCTCGGCGACGGTGACGCCGGCGGCGCCCGCGCACATCCGTAGCGCCAGCGTGTGCTCCGCCCCGAGCGGGACGTGCGGGCGCACCCCGGTCGCGGTCACCAGCGAGAGCAGGTCGAGCGTGAAGCCCGGCCGGGTCCGCCCCCCGCTGGCGGTGTACGGGCGCATCACGCGGCCCGCCGAGTCGTCGAGCCATGGTGTGTCCCGCCCCTTCGCGTACGCCCCCGTCCCGCGGGACCTCATCGCTCCACGTCGGCGACGGGCCGCCGCGGCGAGGCCGCGAGGTACGGCCGCACGCTCTTGACCAGCATCGCCATCTCGTAGCCGAGCACCCCGGCGTCGGCCTCCCGATCGGCGAGAACGGCCAGGCAGGTGCCGGATCCGGCCGCGGAGACGAAGACGAGCGCCGTGTCGAGTTCGACCACGACCTGCCGGACCTCGGCGCCGTCCGCGAAGCGGGAGCCGGCGCTGCGGCCCAGGGAGTACAGCCCGGAGGCGAGGGCGGCCAGGTGGTCGGCGCTGTCGGCGTCCAGTCCGTGCACGCAGGTCACGAGCCCGTCGGCGGTGAGGAGTACGGCGCTTCGCGTGTACGGCACGCGCTGCACCAGGCCGCTGAGCAGCCAGTCGAGGTCGGAGAGCCGGCTGCCGGTCTTCATCGCCACTTCGCCGCCCATGGGGTGCGCTCCTTGCTGATGAGGTGAGGGGTCGGGGTCATGCCTGGTTCTCCGACTGGGCGAGGCCGAAACCTCGTTGGAAGGCGGCCATCAGGCCCGGATCGTGCACCGGCTGCTCGGGGTCCGGGGCCCGCCGGGGGGCGGGAGCCTCGCGGAGCTGGGGCGCCAGGTGCTCCTGGGCGCGCCGCCGGGGCAGCCGCGGCCGGTCGCCCGCGTCGGGTGCCGGGTCGGGCGCGGGCTCCGGTACGGGTGCGGGTGCGGGCGCCGACCAGGCCACGGCTGCGGTCGGCGGAGCCGGGGCGGGCCCGCCCCGGGGATCGGCCGCGGGCGCCGACCAGGCCATGGCCCCGGGGCCGTCCGCCTCCCCGGACCGGGGCGCGGGCAGGGGGGCGGGACGGGGCACCGGCCGCGGCTCCGGCCGGGGCCGGGGCACGGGGGTGGACGGGGAGTGCGCCGGGGAGTGCGCCGGGGACGCCGATGCGGGGGCGGGATGCGGCTCGGGGCGCGGCTCGGGGTCGTGCGGAGCGGGGTCGTGCCGGGCGGGGTCGTGCGGGGCGGCGGCCCCCGGGCCTCCGGTCGCCTGCCATCCCTCGGGCAGGGGCGTCGGCAGGGGCATCCGTACCGGCTCCAGCGGCGGCGTCGGCGCCCCCTGCCCGGTCCCCCACGAGGTGGCCCGCGAGCCCCCCGCCGCATCGGCCGCGGTGGGTGCCTCCGCGCCCAGGAGTTCCTGCGGCAGGACCAGCACGGCGAGCACACCGCCGTAGATGTTCGACTTGAGCTCGACGGCGATCCCGTGTCGGCGGGCCAGCGCCGACACCACGAACAGGCCGATCCGGCCGTCCGCCAGCAGGTGCCGGACGCTGATCTGGTCGGGGTCGGCGAGCAGGGCGTTCATCCGGTGCTGTTCCTCGGTCGGCATGCCCAGTCCCCGGTCCTCCACCTCGACGGCGATCCCGGCGGTGACCCGCTCGGCCCGCAGCACCACATCGGTGTCGGGGGCGGAGAAGACCGTGGCGTTCTCGACCAGTTCGGCCAGCAGGTGCACCACGTCCGCGACGGCGTGCCCGCGCACGCTGCCGCCGGCCGGGGGTACGACCTTGACCCGGGTGTACTGCTCGACCTCCGCGACCGAGGAGCGGAGCACCTCGCTCAGGTCGATGGGCCGGGTCCACTGGCGCCGGGACGCGGCGCCGCCCAGTACGGCGAGGTTCTCGGCGTGGCGGCGGATCCGGGTGGCGAGGTGATCGACGTGGAAGAGCTCCTTGAGCAGGTCCGGGTCCTCGACCGTGTCCTCCAGCTCGTCCAGCAGCGAGATCTCGCGGTGCACGAGGGACTGGAGCCGGCGCGCGAGGTTCACGAAGACCTCGACCTTGCGCTCGGTGTCGGTCGGGGCGGCGGGTCCGGCCAGTTTCAGGAGGGTCGTGTGCGCTTCTTCGCGAGCACCGCGCAGCTCCTGCGAGAGCAGCCAGAACTCGTCCATCCCGGCCGGGTCCCCGCCGGGCGGCGGCGTGCTCGGTCCACCCCGCACCGGCCGGGGCGGGGTCTCGCCCCGTTCCAGCCGGTCGGCGGCCGTGCGCAGCTCGCCCCGGCCGCGCACGCTGGAGCGGCGCAGCGCCTCGCACCGGTCCCGTACGGCCTTGCCGGCGCGCTGGGCCCCGAGCAGGGCCGCGGCGAGGGCGCCCACCACGAGGAGGGCGCAGCCGGTGAGTACGGGCCACAGTCGGGCGTCGCGGTCGCCGGCTCCCCCGCCGAGCTGGAGGGTGAAGATCACCGCGGCGGCCCCGCTGAGCGCGGCGGCGAGCGTGGGCAGGACGGCGGCGCGCACCAACAGGGGGCGTATCTGCCGGCTGGGACCGGTGACGGCGTGTCTCGACGGTGCGTGGCGGGCGGCGCGAAGTCCGGACATCTGCGTCCTCGGTACGTGGGGCCCGGCCCCCAGCGTTCCCGGGGCCCGGTGTTGATCACCGAATACCCACGCTAGACCCCATCGCAGCACCCCGGACGGCCAGTTGGCCAAGTTCGCGGGGGTGCTTCCCGCTCCCGGTGGAGCGCTCGCACAGCAGCCCGAATGCGCCGGTCAGGCCCTGGGGGGCGCCCCGGCGCCGCCCCGCGTCGACCGGTTCGGACGCGCGTCGGCCGCCCCGACGTGCCGGGGCGGCCGTGACATCCGTCCGGAGCGCGCGCTACGAGCCGACGGACTCCTGCTTCTCCTGTCCGCCGGCCGCCGCGGATCCCACCCGTGCCGCCGTTCCCGCGACCGACCCGGCGCCCGACGCGGGTACGGCCGAGGGTCCGTCGACCGGGCCGCCCGCCGGGGCCCCGGCGACGAAGGGTCGCCACCACGGCAGGCGCGGGGCGTCGGCGGTGTTCGGCTCGAAGGGCCGGCCCGGGATCGGCAGCGCGACGGCAGCCCCGGCCCCCTCGGCCGCGGTCAGCGTGCCCTCGCCCGGCTCGTCCCACGGGTGCAGGGCCAGGTTGAAGGTGCCCCAGTGGATCGGCAGCATCGTGCCGCGGGGGGTGCCGCCCTGCAGGTCGAGGTGGGCGCGCATGCCCTCCTCGGGCGTCATGTGGATGTCGGGCCAGTACTCCGAGTAGGCGCCGATCTGGATCATGGTGGCGTCGAAGGGCCCGTGCTCGGCGCCGATCTCCTCGAATCCGGGGAAGTAGCCGGTGTCCCCGCTGTGGTAGATCCGGTGCTCGTCGCCCGCGACGACCCAGGACGCCCACAGGGTGTGCTGCTGGTTGCGCAGCCCGCGGCCGCAGAAGTGCCGGGCGGGGGTGGCCGTCAGCGAGAGACCGGCGACCTCGGTGGTCTCGTTCCAGTCCAGCTCGCGCAGCCGGTCGGCCGCTACGCCCCAGCGCTCCAGGTGCGCGCCGACGCCCAGCGGAACGGCGAAGACCGTGTCCGTACCGGCCAGCGCCTTGATCGTCGGCAGGTCGAGGTGGTCGTAGTGGTCGTGCGAGATGACCACGACGTCGACCCGGCCCAGCGAGGCCAGCGGGACCGGTACGGGGTGCAGCCGCTTGGGACCGGCGAAGGGGAAGGGGGAGCACCGCTCGCCCCACACCGGGTCGAACAGCACCCGGCGCCCGTCGATCTCCGCGAGCACGCTGGAGTGCCCCATCCAGGTGAGCCGCAGGCCGCTCGCGGGCGGTTTCGCCAGGTCCGCGAGGGTCGTCGGGTGGACCGGGATGGGCGCGGCGGGGCTGCGCCGTACCCGCTGCTCCCGATGGAAGTAGATCTTGGCGAACTCCGCCATCGAACCCGAGGGCCTGTTCCGGGCCCCGACCGGGTTCTGGAAGACGCCGTCGGCGAAGTTCGGCGAGCGGCGGATCCGCTCCAGCCGGGCACCGGACGGGTCCGCACCGAAGGCTTCGGGCCGCAGGGCACGCAGCCGCGGACGCAAGGGACGGGAGCCGGTCAAAGCGCCTCCAGGGAGGATGGGGTCAGGACGGTCGTCGCTCTACGACCATCCCAACGCACACCGACCCCGAAGGATTCCGCTTCCGGCTCCCGCGCCTGCTAGAGCGGCAGCAGGTCCGGCCGCTTCGCCTCCACGTGGTCGCCGGAGGACTCCCCGCGCAGCCGTCGTCCGATCCACGGCACGAGGTGCTCGCGCGCCCACTGGATGTTGTCCCGGGTCACGTCCACCGAGCCGCGCGGTCGCTCCGGGGGCCACGGCTGGTCGGGGTCGGCCGGTACGTCCAGCCCGAGCACCTGGGCGGCGCGCAGCGCGACCCGGGTGTGTCCCTCGGGCGAGAGGTGCAGCCGGTCCGTGTCCCAGGCCCGCCGGTCCTGTACGGACCTCAGCGACCAGAGGTCGAGCACCGGGCAGTCGTAGCGGTCGGCGATGGCGCGGACGTGCGCGCTGTACGTCGCCACCTTGCCGCGCAGGTGCTTGAGCACCGGTACGCCCCGGGTGTCGAAGCCCGTGGTGATCATGACGTGGCCGACGGCCCCGGTGAGGTCGGCCACGGCCGCCTCGAACCGCTCCGCCACGTCGTCCGGGTCGGTCCCGGGTCGGATGATGTCGTTGCCGCCCGCGCAGAAGGTCACCAGGTCCGGTGCGAGGGCCTTGGCCCTCGGGAGCTGGTCGGCCACGATCTGGTCGAGGAGCTTCCCCCGCACCGCCAGATTCGCATACCGGAAGTCGTGCTCTTCGCGCTGATCGGCCAGGAGCACGGCGAGCCGGTCCGCCCAGCCGAGAAATGAATCCCCGGGTCCCGGGTCCCCCACGCCCTCGGTGAAGCTGTCCCCGATCGCCGCGTACGAGCCGATGGTCTTGAGTTTCGTCGTCGTCGCTGCCACGAGAACCCATACTTCACTCCCGTAACCAACCTACGCCAACGTAATGAGGGGTTGACGGACCGTGATCTGTACCACGTGGGGGATAAGGAATAAGTACACGTGAGGCCGGAACCCCCCTCGGGTCCCGGCCTCACGCGTGTCGGTGGTCCGACGGCGGGTGCCGTCAGAGGCTCGCGCCCTTGGCGCGGAGGTAGGCGATCGGGTCCATGTCCGAGCCGTAGGACGGGGTCGTACGGATCTCGAAGTGCAGGTGCGGGCCGGTCGAGTTGCCGGTGGAGCCGGAGAGGCCGATGGTCTGCCCGGCGGTGACGCTCTGGCCGGAGGAGACGGAGAGCTGGGAGAGGTGGGCGTACTGGGAGTACTTGCCGTCCGCGTGCCGGATGACGATCTCGTTGCCGTACGAGCCGCTCCAGCCGGCGGAGACCACGGTGCCCGCGCCGACGGCCTTGACGGTGGTGCCCATGGCGGCGATGAAGTCGACGCCGGTGTGGTAGCCGGAGGACCACATGGCGCCCGCGACCTTGTACTGGGTGGAGATGCCACCGCCGACCGGGGCCACGAAGCCGGCGGCCGACTGCGGCGCGGCAGCCGCGGGGGCCTGGGCCTCGGGCTCGGCGGCGGTATCCGGTCGCGCCGGGGCGGCCTGCTCGGCGTGCCCCCGGACCGGCTTCGGCGCGGCCTGCGCGGCCGGCTTCGCGTCGGCCTCGGACGGGGCCTCGGGAGCCGGAGCCGCCTCGGCCTCGGACGGGGCGGGCTCACCGGGACCGCCGAGGTGGAGCTTCAGGCCCGGGTGGATCAGCGACGGGTTGCCACCGACGGCCTCGCGGTTGTCGGCGTACAGCTGCTCCCAGCCGCCGGCCAGGTGGCGCTCGGCGGCGATCTTGGAGAGGTAGTCGCCCGGCACGACGGTGTAGACGCTCGGGGCGGCGTGTGCGGCGACGGCGGGCGCCGACGGGAGGGCGAGGGGGGCCTGCGGGGCCACCGCGGGGGTCACGGCGGGGGCGGTGGCCGGGGCGCCGACCGCGTGGGCGCCGGCGGCACCGATCAGCGGCAGCGCGAGGGCCGCGCCACCGGTTCCGGCGACGGCGAAACCGCGGGAAAGGGAAAGGGACTTGGGACGGCGGTGCTTACCCTTTGCAGGCATGACGAATTCCTCTCCGGCGCCTGCGAGGTGAGCTGTCGGGTTCGGACTGGAGATGTCCGGCCGTACATGTACGAGCCATGAACGACTTCACCCCGAGCCGTCCCGGCGAAAAGATCTCCGGGCCGGCGGCTTACCTGGTTCCCCCGCTCCTGCCGCGCGAATAGGTCGGATGCGGTTTCCGGGAGGCGGCAGGATTTGGCGGTCCACCCGGATCGATCGCGAAGGTAATCCCTTGCGGCCGCAGGGAACAAGCCGTGAATTCCCTGACGGAATACCAGGCATGAGGGACCGACGGAATTACCGTCACCCTCCGTCCATTCGACACCGCCAACAGCCGCTCCGACGGGGCCATTCGCCTTTAGCGATCAGGCACTCACGGTCACCGTATGATCTGGCTCACGGGGACGTGCCCGATCTCGCCTCCGGATATGGCAAGTTGGCGCCAAACAGTGTAATTCGGACACAGGACCCACGATGTGGCGGAGGAGTTGCTTTGACCCAGCAGATACAGGAGCCGGAGCTGTCCGGAGTGCGCAATTTCCGCGATGTGGGCGGATTGCCGACTTCTGACGGACGAACGGTCAGGACGGGACGACTGTTCCGAAGCGGACATCTCGCACATGCCACCGAAAGTGATGCAGAGTTCCTCGCCTCGCTCGGCCTCCACACCATCTTCGACTTCCGCAACGTCGCCGACCACGCGCTGGAGGGGCCGGACGTCGAGCTGCCCGGCGTCCGCAACGTCAACATCCCGCTCTCGGACCCGGCCGACGGAAGGGAGTTCTGGCGGCTGGTCCGCGACGGCGATCTCGCACAGCTGCGCGAGATCCTGGGCGACGGAAAGGCCGCGGCCCGGATGTCGAACTCGTACCGCGGGATCATCCGGCAGCGCACCGCCGAGCACAGCCGGGTCGTGCACGCCTTGGCCGAGGACAGCGTCCCCGCGCTCATGCACTGCGCGGCCGGCAAGGACCGGGCCGGCCTGTCGATCGCCGTCACCCTGCTCGCCCTGGGCGTCGAGCGCGAGGCGATCGTGACGGACTACCTGGAGTCGAACGCCCCGCACCGCCGCTATCGCGTGCGCCGCACCGACGAGTCGGCGGGCGAGCGCTCCCCCGAGGTGATGGAGCTGCTCGCGCCGCTCTTCGACGCCCGCGCCGAGTACCTGGTGGCCGCCTTCGACACCATCGACGAGGTCTGGGGCGGGGTGGACCGCTACCTGGCGGAGGGCCTCGGGCTGACGCCCGAGACCCTCGACCGACTGCGCGACCGGCTCCTCGTCTGACGCGGGCGGGAACCGGCCGACCGGTTCCCCCACCGGGTGGGCGGGCCGTCAGCGCGTGGCGACGGCCTGCTTCACCAGCGTCCTGCCGAAGTCCCAGATCAGTCCGGACCCGCCGTGCGCCTCGTCCATGACCTCACGGAAGGCCCCGACGAACCGGTCCACGTCCCCCTCGTCCACGATCAGCGGCGGGATCAGCTTGATCACCTCCAGGTGGTCCCCGGAGACCTGGGTGAGGATCCGGTGCTTCTGCAACAGGGGCACCACGACCATCTGCGCGAAGAGCCCCTTGCGGGCCGCCTGCAACATCGTCCACCGGCTGCGCAGGCCCAGCGAGGAGGGTCGGCCGAACTCGATGCCGATCATCAGCCCGCGCCCCCGCACCTCGTGCAGCAGCTCGTACTCGTCCACCAGAGCGGCGAGGCGCCCGCGCAGCAGGTCGCCCATGACCCGGGCGTTCGCCACGACCTCCTCGTCCTCCATGACGGACAGGACCGCGAGGCCCGCCGCCATGGCCTGGGCGTTGGAACCGAAGCTCGCGGAGTGCACGAGCACGCGATCCATGGACGAGTAGACCTTCTTGAAGATCCAGTCCTTGCCCAGGGTCGCGCCGACCGGGACGTACCCGCCCGAGAGCGCCTTGGCCACGCACACCAGGTCCGGTTCCACGCCCGGCTCGTGCTGGTACGCGTAGAAGTCGCCGGTGCGTCCGAGGCCGGTCTGCACCTCGTCCGCGATGAGCAGCGCCCCCCGCCGGTGCAGCATCTCCTGCGCGGCGAGCAGGAATCCGGGCGGGGCGGCCAGGACCCCCTTGCCCTGGATCGGCTCGACGACGAGGGCGGCGACGTCCCCGCGTTTCAGCTCCCGCTCCAGGGCGGCGAGGTCCCCGAGCGTGATCCTCGTGTCGGGGAGCAGCGGGGCGAAGCCGTCGCGGAACCCGCTCTCCCCGTTCACCGAGAGGGAGCCCGCGGTCAGCCCGTGGAAGGCGTGGTCGCAGTAGAGGATCCTGGGGCGCCCGGTGGCGTACCGGGCGAACTTCAGGGCCGTCTCCACCGCCTCGGTGCCGCTGTTGCCGAAGAAGACGCGGTCCAGGTGCGGGCTGTACGAGAGCAGTTTCTCGGCCAGCAGTCCCGGCAGCGGTTGGCAGTCGAAGCGGGTGAGGTCGGCGAGCTGGGCGTCCAGGACGTCGTGCAGGGCCCGGCGCACGACCGGGTGGTGCCGGCCCAGGCCCATCACCCCGAACCCGGCCAGCATGTCCAGGTAGTCGTTGCCCTCGGCGTCCCAGAAGTGGGCGCCCTCGGCCCGCTCGTAGACCTTGTCGAAGCCGATGGTGTGCAGCATGCGGGGCAGCTGGTGGTTGAGGTGCCGGGCGTGCAGCTCGTACCGTTCCGCCCCGCGCTCGGCCAGCAGGGCGCCGAGGTCGAAACCTCGGCCGCCCCCTTCCTCCCGTGGCCGCCCGGTCATGCCGACGTGTCCCGGTTGCTCGCGATCGTCTCGCGGGCCGCACGCAGGGATTCCTTGAGGGATCCCATGGTGGCGAGGACGGCGGTGGGCTCGTAGCCGCAGTGCGCCATGCAGTTCGCGCAGCGCGGGTCCTTTCCGCGGCCGTACTTGTCCCAGTCGGTGTCGTTGATGAGCTCGCGGTACGTCGGCACGTATCCGTCGCTCATCAGATAGCAGGGCCGCTGCCAGCCGAAGAGGGAGTAATTCGGAATGGCCCAGGCCGTGCAGGGGAAATCGGCCTTTCCTTCCAGGAAGTCCAGGAAGAGCGGGGAGTGGTTGAGCCGCCAGCGCCGCCGGTTGCCGCCCGCGAAGGCCTTCCTGAAGAGCTCTCGGGTCTGCTCGACGCCGAGGAAGTGCTCCTGGTCGGGTGCCTTCTCGTAGGCATAGGCGGGCGAGATCATCATTTCGTCGACCCGGAGGTCGTCATTGAGGTAGTTGAGGACCTCGATGATGGTCTGCGGGGTGTCGGTGTTGAAGAAGGTGGAGTTGGTCGTCACCCGGAACCCGCGCCTCTTCGCCTCCTTGATGGCGGCGACCGCCTCGTCGAAGACGCCTTCCTTGGCCACCGACTCGTCGTGGCGCTCGCGCAGACCGTCGATGTGCACGGCGAAGGCGAAATACGGGGAAGGGGTGAACTTCTCGATCTTCTTGCGCAGCAGCATCGCGTTGGTGCAGAGGAACACGTACTTCCGCCTCGCCACCAACTGTCGGACGATCTCGTGGATCTGCGGGTGCATCAAGGGCTCGCCGCCCGCGATGGACACCATGGGCGCACCGGACTCCAGCACGGCGCCGACCGCCTGGGCGACCGGCATGCGCTGCTTGAGCACCCCGGCCGGGTGCTGGATCTTCCCGCACCCCTCACAGGCCAGGTTGCAGGCGTAGAGGGGTTCCAGTTCGACGATCAGGGGGAACTTCTCGCGCTTGCGGAGCTTCTGTTCAAGAAGATACGTCCCGACCCTGATGGACTGGCGCAGCGGCATGGCCATCTGGCTCACCTCCTGGGGAGCAGCAACGAACGGTGCCATTCATGAAACGCGGGCAGTACGGCACGCAGGACACGGAAGGCCGATATTCCCCCGCGAACCGTGCCGATACGGACGAGCTCGTGCTCCGGAGCGTCCACGATCACCCGGACGGCCGCAACCGGACGGCCGCCGCCCCGGGAGGCGGTCCACAGGGTGGCCGCGGACTCCATGTCGACCGCGATGGCTCCGGTGGCGCGCAGCTGCGCGCGCTCCTGGCCGCGGACGACGTGGTCGGATCCGGTCAGCGCGCCGCGGTGCACGGTCCGGCCGGGCGCGGCCCGGGCCAGTGCCTCGGCGAGCAGGGCGCTGCCGGTGCAGGTGACGATCCCCTGCGGATCCCGAGTCTCCTCGGCGACGACCAGGTCTCCGGGGTGCATGCCGGGGACCAGCCCGGCGCAGAACCCCGTCGCGAGGACGGCGGCCCGGTCCATTCCCGGCCGTTCCAGTGCCCGGCCGAGGGCCCGCTCGGCCGCGCGCGGGCCCATCCCGGTGCGCAGCAGGACGTGCCCGCCGGTCGATCCGTGGCCGGCCCCGCGGCCGGCGCTGCGCAGCGCCACCTGCTCGATGCGCAGCGCGCAGGCCACCAACAGCGGGTCGCTCCGGCGGCCCCGGCCCCCGTCGGCGGTGGACATCACGCCTCCCCGGCCGGTGCCGGGTGCGCTCCGGTCGGGGCGAAGGGTTCCCCGTACAGGTAGCGGCCGAGCGCGGTGAGCGGGAACACCTGTCGGTACAGGTGGTAGTTGATGGAGAAGTCCCAGGGGAAGCCGGTGCCGGTGAAGTACGGCTCGTCCCAGGTGCCGTCCTCCTTCTGGGTCTCCACGAGGTGGGCGACGCCCCGCTCGACGGCCTTGCCCTCGCGTTCCCCGGCCGACAGCAGGGCCATCAGCGCCCAGGCGGTCTGCGAGGGGGTGGAGGCGCCCTTCCCGGCCCAGGACGGGTCCTTGTAGGAGCGCTGGTCCTCGCCCCACCCGCCGTCGTCGTTCTGTACGGATTCCAACCAGCGCACGGCCCGCCGGATCGCGGGATGCCCCGGGGCCATCCCGGCGGCGACGAGGGCCGGGACCACCGAACCGGTGCCGTAGACGTAGTTGGTGCCCCAGCGGCCGAACCAGCCGCCGCTCGGCTCCTGTTCGGCCAGCAGCCAGGCGATGCCGCGTCGGGTCCGGGCGTCCGACGCCCGGCCCTCGAAGGCGAGCATCTCCACCACGTGGGCGGTGACGTCGGCCGAGGGAGGGTCGATGACCTCGCCGAAGTCGCAGAAGGGCAGCTTGTTCGGCAGGGGGCTGGTGTTGTCGGCGTCGAAGGCGCCCCACGCCCCGTTCCGTGACTGCATGCCGAGGTTCCAGGACACCCCGCGGGCGATGGCGCCCTCGATCCGGGCCGGGTCGGGGTGCTTGATGCGGCGCAGGGCGAGGACCACCTCGGCCGTGTCGTCGATGTCGGGGTAGGTGTCGTTGTGGAACTCGAACGCCCAGCCGCCGGGGGCGAGGCCGGGCCGGCGCACCGCCCAGTCGCCCGTGCGGACGATCTCCTCGCCGAGCATCCAGTCGGCGGCCTTGACCAGTGCCGGATGGTCGGGGCGCAGGCCCGCGTCGGCCAGGGCGATCGCGGCGAGGCAGGTGTCCCACACCGGGGACTGGCAGGCCTCGATCATCCGGGCGCCGTCCGCGCGCCACACCGCGAACCGCTCCAGGGACTCCAGACCGGCGCGCATCACCGGATGTCCGAGGTCGTAGCCGAGCAGGTGCAGGGCGATGACCGAGTACACGGCGGGCGGCTGGATCCCGCCCCAGCAGCCGTCGTTCTCCTGCCGTTCGACGATCCAGCGGCCCGCGCTCGCCATCGCCGCCTTGCGCAGGCGGCGCGGTGCGAAGCGCCGGTAGACGTGCAGGGCCTTGTCCATCCGCTGGAAGGCGCCGTCCCAGCTGGTCAGCGGGGCGAGTCTCCGGGCGGGGTAGGGGGTACGCGCGTCGGCGTGCAGCTCGTCGAGGGCGAAGGGGGCCGGGCGGACGGGGCGCAGCGCGGAGACCACGGTGAGCGGGACGATGGTCTGGCGGGCCCAGCAGCCGAAGTCGTAGATGTTCAGGGGTACCCAGGGCGGCAGGAAGACCAGCTCGGGCGGGAGTTCGGGCAGGTGGTCCCAGTTCCACCAGCCGAAGAGGGCCAACCAGATCCGGGTGAAGACGCGGGCCGCGGCGATCCCGCCGTGGGCCCGGATCCAGGCGGAGGCGCGGCTCATGTGCGGGGCGTCCGGCGCGTCCCCGGCGAGGCGCAGTGCGACGTAGGCCTCGATGGTGGCGGACAGTTCGGGCGGCCCGCCGTGGAAGGTGGCCCAGGTGCCGTCCTCCCGCTGTTCGCCGCGGATGAAGAGGGCGGCGGCCCGGGTGGTGGCCTCGTCCCGGATCCCGAGGAACTGCCGCAGCAGCAGGTCCTCCGCGTCCATGGTGACGTTGGTCTCCAGGTCGCCCTTCCACCAGCCCTCGGGGTCCTGGCGCTCCAGCAGGTTCCGGGTGGCACGCGCGGCGGCCTCGTACACCCCCGGCCGGACGCCGTCCGGCGGGCGGCGCAGGTCGGCGGTGGTCCGCGCCGCGTCCCGGGTCGTATCGCGCGCCGCGTCCCGCACCGAGTCCCGGACCGAGTCCCGGGCGGTGGTCCGCCCCGCCCCGGGGCGCGAGAGGCGGCCGAGCCGGCCCGGTACCCCGGGTGGGGCGTACTCGGCGCGCGGGCCGGCCCGGCCGGGCCGGGTCGGCGCCGGTGGGACCGGGAGCGGTGCCGGGGGCCCGGCGGCCAGGCCCGCGGTGCGGCCCGCGGGGCCGGGCGGCACGGCGCCCGGGGTGGATTCGCTGCCGGCGCCGGCGCTCTCGGCGCTGCCGTCGGTCGTCGCTGTCATGGCTTCCCCTTAGAACAGTGTCCTCTGCTGTGCTGGGGTCTGCCGTCGGCCGGTGCGCGCCACGTTCAGGTGGCGGCGCCGGCCGGCGACTCGCGATTCATATCCGCTGTCGGGTGGCGATCACCTCTTGCGCACGACGACGAAGTCCGCGAGGGCCACGAGCTGGTCGCGCACGCGCTGCGGCATGTCGACGTCGTCCAGGGCCCGGATCGCGATCGCGTGCTGGCGGCGCGCCTCGTCTGCGGTCCACCGGCGGCCGCCGGCCGCCTCGATGAGCGCCGCGCGGGCCGCGAACTCCTCCTCCGAGAAGTTCTCGAAGTCGCTGCTCTTGGCATCGGCGGCGAGCAGTTCGGCGAGCTGCTCGGATGCCTCACCACCGGCCGCGAGGGCGGCGACCACCGGCAGGGACTTCTTGCGCTGGCGCAGGTCGCTCCAGGTCTGCTTGCCGGTGGACTCCGGGTCGCCCCAGATGCCGAGCAGGTCGTCGACGGCCTGGAAGGCGAGGCCCAGGTGGTAGCCGTACTCCTCCAACTTGTCGGCGGTACGGTCGTCCGCGCCGCCGAGCACGGCGCCGATGGAGACCGCGCAGGCGAGCAGGGCGCCGGTCTTGTTGCCCTCCATCTCCAGGCACTCCTCGACGCTGACGCGCTCGCGGTGCTCGTAGGAGATGTCCTGCGCCTGGCCGTCGATGAGCTTGCGGCTGGCGGTGGTCAGCCGGCGGGTCGCGCGGCCGGCCTCCACGGTGCCGAGCTCCAGCAGGACCTCGTTGGCGAGGGCGAACAGGGCGTCGCCGACCAGGATGGCGAGGGCCGGTCCGTGCACCTTCCACACCGTGTCGCGGTGGCGGCGCTGCTCGTCGCCGTCCATCAGGTCGTCGTGCAGCAGCGAGAAGTTGTGCACGAGCTCGACCGCGACGGCGCCGGGGATGCCGACCTCGGCCGCGGCACCCGCGGCCTCGGCGGAGAGCAGCGCGAGCGCGGGACGCACGGCCTTGCCGCCGTCGCCGTCCGCCACGTTGCCCTGGGCGTCGATCCAGCCGAAGTGGTAGGCGGCGACGGTGTCCATGGGCGCCGCGAGCCGGTCGACGGCGGCGCGGAGCGCGGGGGTCGAGAGGGTACGACCCCGTTCCAGGAGCGCGATCGTGTCCGCCTTCTCCACGCCCCCTCCGGCTGTGCCCACACTGGCATCCGTGTTCTCGACAGCCGGGTTCCCCGGGTTCACTGGCTCTCCTCTTGTTCCTGTACGTGCTGTGCTGGTGGTGCTGGTGGTGCCGGTGCTGTTGATGGTGCTCGTCATGCCGCCTCCTGCAGAGGGTGTTCGCGGTGGCGGCCGAGCGCGGCGAGTGCGGCGTGGGCCGCGCTCAGTCCGCTCCGGACGGCGCTCTCCATGGTCGCGGGCCAGCCCGTGGCAGTCCACGCACCGGCGAGGTAGAGCCCCGGCGTGTCGGTGTGCGCCCCGGGGCGCAACCGGCCGACGCCGGGGGTGGGGGCGAAGGTGGCCGTCCGCTCCCGGGTGACGAAGAAGTCCCGTACCTTGGCGCCGCGCGCGGCGGGCAGCAGTCGCTCCAGCTCGGGCAGGTACTTGGCACGCAGGATCGAGACGGGCTCGTCGATGTCGTCCTGGGCCACGGACTGGGACAGCGCCAGGTACTGGCCGCCGTCCGGGAGTCCGGAGGACTCGGTGCGGTCGAAGACCCACTGGACCGGGGAACCGAGGGCGGCGAAGAAGGGCTGCTTGAGCACCTTGCGGTCGTAGACCACGTGGACGTTGAGGATGGGCGCGGTGCCGATGTCCAGGAGCTTGTCGGGGTCGGGGAGGGCGCCGGCGGGCAGCAGTCCGTGCGCCTCGCGCTGCGGGACGGCGAGGACGACGGTGCCCGCCTCCAGGCACTCCTCCTCGGTGTCGATCCGCCACGCGCCCTCGGGCATGCGCGAGATCTCCGTGACCCGGGAGCGCAGCTCGGTGCGTACGCCGGCCGCGTCGAGGGCCTTGCGGGCGAGGGTGTCGTGCAGTTCGCCCAGGGGGACCCGGGCCCAACCGATGTCTGCGGCTCCGTTCTCGGAGAGCAGGCCGGTCTTGAAGACCATGGCGGCCAGGCCCAGCGAGGACTGTTCGGCGGTGGCGTTCAGGGTGGCGACGCCGACCAGGTCCCACAGCGCCTCGATCGTCCGGGCGGACTGCCCGTAGCGGCCGAGCCAGGTCGCGAAGTCCAGGCCGTCCAGCGCCGGATCGGCGGGGTCCAGGCGGCGCAGCGCGAGGGCGGCGCGGCCGACGCTCAGACGCTCGGCGAAGGAGAGGTGCGGGTAGCGGGCGAGCGATCCGGCCAGGTGCAGGGGCACGGGCAGGGCGCTGCGGCGCAGCCGTCCCAGGCGCGGACCGCCCTTGCGGGCGACGTCCAGGACGGGGACGTCGAGCCGGTCCTGCAGGGGCGCGAGGGCGGCGCCGTCGACGCGGTCGAGGAACCACCGGTAGGCGGTGCAGCACCGCAGGTAGACGTGCTGGCCGTTGTCGACCTCGAGGTCGCCGCGCTTGAAGGAGAAGGCCAGTCCGCCGAGCCGGGGACGGCCCTCCAGCAGGGTCACGCGGAGCCCGGCGTCGGCGAGTTCGAGGGCGGTGGTGACGCCGGCGAGTCCGCCGCCCACGACCACGGCGTGCTCTTCGAAGCCGGTCATGCGCCCTCCCCCGTGGTGCGGTGGCCCTCCGGGCCGGCCGGACGGTACCGAGCGGGCGCCGCGGCCGTGCCCGGCGCGAAGTCCCTGGGGAGAGACGCGGCCGCCCGCTCGGTGGTTGCCCGGGTCCGGATCCGGCCGGGCCCGGCGAGAGCGGTCGTGGTCATCAGGCTCGCCTCCGGGTGTTCTGGCGGGAGACGGTCCGCGCGTCGAGGCCGGACAGGCCGCGCACGGCCACGTACGCCTTCTCGTGCGGCGGCAGCGACACGCGGCCCCGCAGCACCGCCTCCGGCTCGCGTTCGATGCGGTCCAGCAGCCGCCGGTAGATGCCGGCCATGGCGGCCACGCAGGCGCCGCTGCGCCGGTCGAGCATCGGCAGCAGCCGGTAGCCCTCGGCGAACAGGGCACGGGCGCGCCGGACTTCGTGGTGGACGAGCCCGGCGAAGTCGGCGCCGGTGGGCATCCGTTCGCTGCCGAAGCCTTCCGAGCAGCCGAACTTGGCGAGGTCCTCGGCGGGCAGGTAGGTGCGCCCGTTGCCGGCGTCCTCGCGAACGTCCCGGAGGATGTTGGTGAGTTGCAGGGCGAGGCCGAGGGTGTCGGCGTACTCACCGGCGCGCTCGGCGTCGGCCGCCGCGAGGCCCGAGCCGTTCACCGTGCCGAACACGCCGAGCGAGAGCCGCCCGATGGCCCCGGCCACACAGCGGCAGTAGGTCTTGAGGTCGTCCCAGGTCTCGTAGGTCTCGCCGCGGACGTCCATCAGGACCCCGTCGATGAGTTCGTCGAGACCGCCGAGCGGGATGGGGAAGCGGCGCGCGGCGTGCGTGAGGGCGACGGCCACCGGGTCGGTGTCGTCCTCGGCGATCTCCTCGGCGCGGATCCGCCCGAGCAGGGCGCGGGTCTCCTCGAGCCGGGCGAACTTGGCCTCGGGCGCCAGCGCGCCGTCGCCGATGTCGTCGACCCGCCGCGAGAAGGCGTACAGCGCGGACATCGCCTGCCGCTTGTCGGTCGGCAGCAGGCGGATGCCGTAGGCGAAGTTGCGTGCCTGGGCACCGGTGACGGCCTCGCAGTAGCTGTAGGCGGCCTGGACCGGTGCGGAAGCGTGTGTGAGGCCCTCCACGGTCGGGCTCACCCCTTTCTCGGCGCTGTGCGCAGGACGGCGGCCACCTCGCGGAGCAGGCCGCTCTTGGTGGGCTTGGGCGGGCCGGGGAGTACGTCGAAACCGGCGGCGGTGACGGCTCGCAGAGCCGCCCGCCCCCCTCCCACGAAGCCCGCGAGCAGCAGCCGGAGTCTGCCGTGCACGCTACCCACGAGCGGGGTGCCTTCATTCAGCAACTCGCGTGCGCGCTCGGCCTCGAACGCGATCAGGGAGCGTACGGAGGCGCCTGCGGACGGGGCCGCGAGCTCGGCCTCGGTCACGTGGAAGCGGCGCATGTCCTCGGCGGGCAGGTAGATCCGGTCGCGGCCGAGGTCCTCGGCGACGTCCTGGATGTGTTCGACGATCTGCAGGGCGGTGCAGACGGCGTCGGAGCGGCGGACGCGTTCGGGGGTGCTGGTGCCGGTGAGGGAGAGCACGAGGCGGCCGACCGGGTTCGCGGACAGCTCGCAGTAGCCGACCAGGTCGGCGTAGGTCTCGTAGCGCGTGACCCGCTGGTCCTGGCGGTTGGCCTCGATCAGCCCGAGGAACGGCTCGGGGGTCAGGTCGTGGGCGCGGACGACGGGCCGGAGGGCCTGCAGCAGCGGGTGCCGCGGGGGGCCGTCCGTGCCGCCGAACACCCGGTGCAGGTCCGCCTCGAGGGCGTCGAGCATGGCGGGCCGGTCGTCGACCGCGGCGGGGTCGAGTCCGAGGAGTACGGCGTCGTGTCCGCCGGGGGCGAGGTCGCCGTCTCCGATGTCGTCGACGAGGCGGGCGTACCCGTAGACGGCCGTCAGTCCGTCGCGCCAGGCGCGGGGCAGGAAGACGGGGGCGACGGGGAAGTTCTCCGCCGCCGCCTTGTCGAGGGTGGCGCTCACGTGGACCGGGTCGGCCAGGGGTCGGATGCCGTGCCCCGGGGTCACCGCCCGCCGCCCGGGGCGGGGACGGCCGTCGTGCCTGGGGGCCGGAGAATTCCCGTAGCCATTGCCGTCACATCTCCCGTTCTACACTGCCGACCCATTACATCCTATTTCGGACACGCCGCCGGGGGATTCCCCGGGCTGCCCCAAGGCCCTTCACCTGCGGGGAATCGTCCCCTCTTGCCGCGATTGGGGACCGCCTCAGCTTACGCTGTAGAACGTCGCGGAGCCCTCCGGGGTATTCGCTCCGCCACCGAATGTCGCCGCGAAATGCGAGAACACGATTGAGGCCCCCGCCGCGCTGAGCGGCGGGGGCCTTCGGGTGAAGCGGAAAAGCGCCGGAAGAGGGCGCCGCGCGACCCGGAGGTCAGCCGTTGGTGGCCTTCTCGTATGCCGAGACGACTTCCTCGGTGGGCCCGTCCATCAGGAGCTCACCCTTCTCCAGCCACAGCACGCGGTCACAGGTGTCGCGGATGGACTTGTTGTTGTGGCTCACCAGGAAGACCGTGCCGGCCTTCTGCCGGAGTTCGCGGATCCGGTCCTCGGAACGCACCTGGAAGCTGCGGTCACCGGTGGCCAGCGCCTCGTCGATCATCAGAACGTCGTGGTCCTTGGCCGCCGCGATGGAGAAGCGCAGGCGCGCCGCCATACCCGAGGAATAGGTGCGCATCGGCAGGGAGATGAAGTCGCCCTTCTCGTTGATGCCCGAGAAGTCGACGATGCTCTGGTAACGCTGCTTGATCTGCTCGCGGCTCATACCCATCGCGAGACCGCCGAGAACGACGTTCCGCTCGCCGGTGAGGTCGTTCATCAGGGCCGCGTTGACACCCAGCAGCGAGGGCTGGCCGTCGGTGTAGACCTTGCCCTCCTCGCAGGGCAGCAGGCCCGCGATGGCGCGCAGCAGGGTGGACTTGCCGGAGCCGTTGGAACCGATGAGGCCGATGGCTTCGCCGCGGTAGGCGGTGAAGGAGACCCCGCGCACGGCGTGGACCCGCCGGACGCCCGGGGCGTCGCCCTTCTTCCGGCGGACTATCTTGCTGAGCGCGGCGGTGGCCGCACCCCTGCCGCTGCTGCCGGTGTTGACCCGGTAGACGATGTGGACGCCGTCCGCGATCACGGTGGGGACGCGCCCCTGGGTGTTGTCAGCCACGGCCGTAACGCTCCTCAGACTTCCAGAAGTACACGAAGCCACCGATGCCGATCACCACGGCCCAGCCCACGGCGAAGGCCCACACGTGCGGGGGCAGGTTGCTGCTGCCGTAGTCGTCGATCAGCGCGAACCGGATGAGGTCCATGTAGATCGCGATCGGGTTCCACAGCAGCACGTCACTGATCCACTGCGGCTGGTCCTTGAGGTAGACCCCGATCGGGAACATGACGCCGGAGGCGTACATCCAGGTACGCATCACGAACGGCATCAGCTGCGCCAGGTCGGGGGTCTTGGAACCCGCCCGCGCGAAGATCATGGCGAGGCCGGTGTTGAAGACGAACTGCAACGCCAGGGTCGGGATCACCAGCAGCCAGGAGAGCCGCGGGTAGTTGCCGAAGGCGACGGCGATCACGAAGACGACGATCATCGAGTACAGCAGCTGCTGGAGCTGCTGGAGCGAGAAGGACACCGGCAGGGAGGCGCGCGGGAAGTGCAGCGCCCGGACCAGCCCGAGGTTGCCCGAGATCGCCCGGACGCCCGCCATCAGCGAGCTCTGGGTGAAGGTGAAGACGAAGATGCCCATCATCAGGAAGGGGACGTAGACGCCCTTGGGCATCTCCCGGCCCGCGCCGAGGATCAGGCCGAAGATCAGCCAGTAGACGGCCGCGTTCAGCAGCGGGGTGGCCACCTGCCAGACCTGGCCGAGCTTCGCCTGGCTGTACTGCGCGACCAGCTTGGCCCTGGAGAAGGCCATGATGAAGTGGCGCCGGCCCCAGAGCTGCCGCACGTACTCGCCGAGGCCCGGCCTGGCGCCGCTGACCGAGAGGCCGTACTTCCTGGCGAGCTCCGCGGGGCTCAGCCCCGCGTCGTCGGACAACGGCCTGCTCGTGGCGAGGGCGCCGTCGTGGGTTGTGTCACTCACAAGTTGAAACTTTCGTCTTCAAGATGCGGCCAGGTGGGCATCAGGCTGGTGGCTCGAAGCCCGTGATCGCGTCATGTTCCCAGACGCGAGCTGGTCAGATGACAGGAGGTCGACCCAGTCGGGTCAACCGCCAGACCGTTCGCCATCTCATCGGGCGGCGGGGTCCACAGGGACTGGTCCATCCCTCGCGGAAACCGCCGAACCAGGCCTTGAGCGCGGGTACCGAGGGCTTCCGTACGAGCGTCAGCAGGAGCCAGACGCCCAGGTAGACCGGGACCAGCGGGGCGGGCAGGTTACGGCGGGCGAGCCACACCCGGTTACGAGCAACCATACGGTGATAGACCGCGTGCCGGGAGGGGGCAGTGGTCGGGTGCAGCAGCACCATGTCCGAGCGGTAGTCGATCAACCACCCTGCGTCGAGGGCCCGCCAGGCCAGATCGGTCTCCTCGTGCGCGTAGAAGAACTCCCCCGGCAGCGCTCCGACCTGCTCGAACACCGTCGTGCGGACGGCATTGGCGCCGCCCAGGAAGGTGGTCACGCGCGACGAGCGCATCGGGTCGGAGGCGCGCAGCCGCGGCACGTGCCGGCGCTGCGTGACGCCCGTCTCGGGGTCGGCGATCCGGAAGCTGATGATCCCGAGCGCGGGGTCCTCGGCGAAGGCCTGCCGGCACAGCTCGGCGGTGTCGGTGCGCTCCAGCAGACCGTCGTCGTCCAGGAAGAGCAGCACGTCCACGTCGCGACCGCCGGGGCCGAAGGCCTCGATGCCGACGTTGCGTCCGCCCGGGATGCCCAGGTTCTCGGGGAGGTCGATGCTCCGGACGCCCTCGGGCAGGCCGGTGACCCGCACGCCCTGGCCCACGACGACCACGTCGATCGGGGCGCCGTCCTGGCGGGCCACCGAGTCGAGGAGCGCCTTGAGCTCGTCGGGCCGGTTGCCCATGGTGATGATCACGGCGCCCAGCCGCAGCGGGGCACTCACTTGAGCCTGCTGGAGGCGAGGATGGACACCAGGTGCAGCACGGTCTGGAGCATCGCGATGCCGGCCAGTACGGCGACACCGACGCGGGACCAGTACAGGTCGCCCTGCACCTGGTCGACGACGGCCAGCACCAGGATGAGCAGCGAGGCCTCGATGCCCAGGATCAGGCGGTGGAACTTGAGCGCGGCGGCGGCGCGGCGGGCGAAGGCCATGCCCTTCGCGCGCGGCTCGGCGGCCGCGTCCTTGACCACGGGCTTGCCGGCCTGGTGACGGGCGACGCCGACCAGGTCGGTCTCGGCCTTGATCAGGATGGCGCCGAGTGCGGCCAGGGTGCCGAGGAAGGCCCACAGCCAGTCGGCGCCGCCGGGGCCCCAGAGGTCGGCGGCGCGCAGGCCGAAGCCGACGAGGACCGCGGCGTCGCACAGGTAGGCGCCGACCCGGTCGAGGTAGACGCCGGAGAGCGAGAACTGCTTCTTCCAGCGGGCGACCTCGCCGTCGACGCAGTCGAGCAGCAGGTACATCTGGACCGCGACCACGCCGAGGACGGCGCCCAGGATGCCCGGCACCAGCAGGGCCGGGAGGGCGAGGACGCCGGCGAGGGTCATCAGGTAGGTCAGCTGGTTGGGCGTGACCTTGGTGGTGACCAGGTGGCGGGTGATGCGCAGGGAGATCTCGCGCATGTAGAGGCGCCCGCCCCAGTGCTCGCCGCTGACCCGGTCCTTCACGCCCGCGGGGTGGACGACGGGCCGCAGTTCAGCTACGGATGGTCTTGACATAGTCGGCGTAAGCGTCCCTGATCTCGGCGGCGGACAGGTTGAGGTGCTCCAGGATCGTGAAGCGTCCCGGGCGGGTCTGGGGGGCGTACTCGACGGCCGCGACGAACTCGTCGACGCTGAAGCCGATCTCCTCGGGCCCGACCGGCAGACCGTGCCGGCGCAGCACCTCGACGAAGAGGCCGGACGTCTCGGCGGCTCCCCGCAGGTGCATCGCGAAGGCGGCGCCGATGCCGACCTGCTCGCCGTGGAGGGCGGAGCGGCCCGGGTGGAGCAGGTCGAAGGCGTGGCTGATCTCGTGGCAGGCGCCGGACGACGGGCGGGAGTCCCCGCTGATCGACATGGCGATGCCGGAGAGCACCAGCGCCTCGGAGAGCACGGTGAGGAACTCGTCGTCGCCGCAGCCACCGGGGTGGCGCAGCACGGATTCACCGGCGGTACGGGCCATCGCGGCGGCCAGGCCGTCGACGGGCTCGCCGTTGATCTTGTGCGAGAGCTCCCAGTCGGCGATCGCCGAGATGTTGGAGATCGCGTCGCCGATGCCGGCGCGGATGAACCGGACCGGGGCTTCCTTGATCACGTCGAGGTCGATCACCATGGCGATCGGCGTCGGCACACCGTAGGAACCGCGGCCGTTGTCGTTGTCCAGGATGGACACCGGCGAGCAGATGCCGTCGTGCGAGAGGTTGGTGGCGACGGCCACCATGGGCAGCCCGACCCGCGCCGCGGCGTACTTGGCCACGTCGATGATCTTGCCGCCGCCCAGGCCCACGACGGCGTCGTAGCGGCGGCCCTTTATGTCGTCGGCCAGCTTGACCGCGGAGTCGATGGTGCCGTCGACGACGGCGTACCAGTCGGCGTGCGGCAGCACGGGCTCCAGCCTGGCGCGCAGCGCCACGCCGGAGCCCCCGCTGATCGCGATGGCCAGCTTGCCGGAGGCGGAGATCCGCTGGTCGGCCAGGAGGCCGGCCAGGTCGTCCATCGCCCCGCGACTGATGTCGACGACGACGGGCGAGGGGATGAGCCTCGTCAGTACTGGCATGCGATCGTCCGGCCCTTGGCGAGGTCGTCGTGGTTGTCGATCTCGACCCACTTCACGTCGCCGATGGGGGCCACGTCGATGGTGAAGCCGTCGTTGACGAGCTGCTGGTAACCGTCCTCGTAGTAGAGGTCGGGGTCGCGCTCGAAGGTGGTCTTCAGGGCCTCGGCCAGTTGCTCGGCGGCCTCGGGCTCGATGAGGGTGACACCGATGTACTCGCCGGTGGCGTCCGCGGGGTCCATCAGCTTGGTGATCTTCTGGACGCCCTTCCCCTCGGCGGTGACGACCTTCATCTCCTCGTCGGCCAGGTTCTTGACCGTGTCGAGGGCGAGGATGATCTTCTGGCCGTTGCCGCGGGCGGCGAGCAGGGTGCGCTCGACCGAGACCGGGTGGACGGTGTCGCCGTTGGCGAGGATCACACCCTGCTTCAGGACCTCACGCGCGCACCACAGGGAGTAGGCGTTGTTCCACTCCTCGGCCTTGTCGTTGTCGATCAGCGTGATCTTGACGCCGTACTTGGCCTCCAGGGCCTCACGACGGGCGTACACGGCTTCCTTGCGGTAGCCGACGACGATGGCGACCTCGGTCAGGCCGACCTCGGCGAAGTTGCCCAGCGTGAGGTCGAGGACCGTCAGACTCTCCTCGTCGCCCTCGGGGCCGACCGGCACGAGCGCCTTGGGCAGGGTGTCGGTGTAGGGACGCAGACGGCGTCCGGCACCGGCAGCGAGTACAAGGCCGATCATGCTGGTTCTCCTTCGTCATGTACGGCGGGTGCTCCGGAGGAGACCCAGAATCGGATGCTCTCCACGAGCACCACGAGTGCCACGAACACGGCCATGACCGTGAGCGCGACGGGGAAGTCCGCTTCGCGCGATACGAGGACGGCCGCCAGGGCCGTGATCAGCAGGACCCGGCCTTCGTGGCCGCCGATCGTCCGCACCAGCCAGTGCGGGGGCGCGCCGGTGCCACCGCGAATGCGGTACACCGTGTCGTAGTGATGGTAGGCGACCGCCGCGATCAGGCCGAATGCCGCCGGAAGGGCCCCGGGGACGTCCGCCTTGACGGCGAGCGCGAGGGCGGTTACGTACTCGGCGGCCCGGAACAGCGGCGGGATCAGCCAGTCCAGGGCGCCCTTGAGGGGCGCGGCGACGGCGAGCCCGGCCGCCATGACATAGATCACCGCGACGGCGATCAGCCGGGGGTCGCCGAACGGCAGGAACACGGCGCCCGCGATCATCACCAGCGTGCCGAGGGCCGCCACGTACACGGAGCCGAAGGATCCGGAGCGGCCGCGCAGCAGGCGGGCCTGGAGCTCGGCGAGCGGGCCCGAGTCGGCCAGGTCGGCCAGCGCCTGGGCCGCCCGGTCGGTGCGGGTGGCCTTGCGCGTCAGGGAGCGCAGGACCCGGCCGGCGGTGGTGTAGAGCGCTCCGAAGGCGCAGCCGACCAGCAGGGCGTAGAAGACGATCCGGGGGGTGGTGAAGGCGGTCAGGACCGCGATCATCGCCCAGCGCTCACCGATCGGGAGGATGATCATCCGGCGGACCCACACGGTCCAGCCCACGCTGTCGAGCCGGCCGGACAGGGCGGCCGTGGGAGACGTGTTCGCGGTGGCGTCGTGGTTGGCCTCGTTGAAGGAGAAGTCCACGACGTGCCGGCAGGTCATCAGGATCATGGAGCCGACGGCCAGGGCCCAGACGTCGTCGCCGTTCCTGGCCGCGCCGAGCGCGAGGCCCGCGTAGAAGGCGTACTCCTTCGCGCGGTCGAAGGTGGCGTCGAGCCATGCGCCCATCGTCGAGTACTGGAGCGAGTAGCGGGCGAGCTGCCCGTCGGTGCAGTCCAGTACGAAGGAGACGAGGAGCAGCACACCGGCCGCCACGTAGCCCCAGCGTTCGCCGGTGGCGGCGCAGCCGGCCGCGATCAGCGCGGTGATCAGCGAGGCGGTGGTGACCTGGTTCGGGGTCAGGCCGCGGCGCGCGCACCAGCGGGCGATGTAGCGCGAGTACGGGCTGATGAAGAAGGTGGTGAAGAAGCCGTCGCGGGACTTCACGGCGGTCCGCAGCCGTACTGCCTCGTCGTCGACGGCGGCGACGGCTGCGGTCGCCGCGTCCCGCTCCGCGCGAGCGATGGGGACGGCGGCGACGAGCGTGCCCAGTTCGGGGCGCTGGACGGTGGTCCCGGCGGCCTCGACGGCGGCCGCGAGCCGGTCCGCGTAGGGGATCGCCTCGTCGGCGCCGCTACCGGCGGCCTCGGCGGCCGCCTTGTCGAGGGCGCCGCGGGCCCCGGCCTGGACGGCGAGGGCGCCGGTGACGGCGCAGGCGTCGAAGCGCGGGTCGGTCAGCGCGAGGCGCAGCGCGTGCACGTGCCCGACGAAGGCACTGTCCACGACGGCCACCCGCTGGTCGGCGGGTACGCCCGCCAGCGCGGCGGCGGCGTCCTGGGGACCGGCGGCCGGGCGGACGTCGAAGCCGAGGGAGCGCAGCTCGTCCGCGAGCGGTGATCCGGGGACCGGCAGGCCGGTGAGGATGACGGTCGGCAGACGAACTCACTCCTTGTAACGGATTGCGAACGCGCACCCTTATGGGGCGGCAGCACGTCGGCAGAGGCTATCGGATGAATGGAAGCAGGGGTTCACCACCCGTTTACGCCCTGATAAGCCGAATATTCGGGCCCCGGGCCGGGTTCCGATCATCATTGACGATCACGGCGCGGTACCACAAACGGCCCGGATGTTACGGTGGACACGCCCCTGAACGTGTCGAGTGGAAAGAGGTGGGTTGATGACCGTCGTAGTGGTCGCGGCCATGCGCAGCGAACTCCGGTACATCTCCCCTTCCTTCCGGGCATCCGGCCGGGCCTGATCACACAGCTGGGCCTCGTCGGCCGGAGCCCCCGTTCCATAGGGTTCACGTTGACCGACCGCAATTCCTTCGACGACTCCGTCGACCTCAACGGCGCCGACGCCTTCACGCACGCCTTCTTCGCCCTGCACCACGGCCTGCCCCGGCAGGCTCCGGGCTCCGACGCGAGCACCCGCCACCTGTTGTCCCTGTGCGGACCGCTGCCCGAGCGGCCGCGCGTCCTCGACCTGGGCTGCGGCCCGGGCCGCAGCGCACTGCTGCTCGCCGCCGAGGCGGGCGCGGCCAAGGCGGCCGGCGCCGAGGTGACCGCCGTCGACCTGCACGCCCCCTTCCTCGACGAACTCCGTGCGGCCGCCGCGGCGCGCGGTCTCGCCGACCGGGTCCGCATCGTGGAGGCGGACATGGGCGCCCTCCCGGACGAGGGCTTCGAGGACGGTTCCTTCGACCTCGTCTGGGCGGAGGGTTCCGCCTACATCCTCGGCTTCGACGCCGCGCTCGCGCGGTGGAAGCGACTGCTCGCCCCGGGCGGCACCCTCGTGCTGACCGAGTGCCAGTGGTCGGTCGCGAGGCCGTCCGCGGGCGCCCGCGCCTTCTGGGACCCGCACTACGCGCTGCGCACGACCGCCGGCAATCTCGCGGCCGCCCAGGCGGCCGGGTACCAGGTGCTCGGCGTGCACGAGCTGCCCGACTCCGACTGGGCCGAGTACTACGGCCCGCTCACCGAGCGGGTCCGTACCCTGTCCGGCACCGGTGGCCCGGCGATGGCGCGGGCCCTGGCCGCGACGCGCGAGGAGCTCGACGTACGGGCCCGCCACGGGCACGAGTACGGGTACACGGGCTACGTCCTGCGCCCGGTGAGCGCCGGGGACGGCGACGCCTGGCCCGCCCGGCCGGAGACCGCGGCCGACATGGCGGCCGTACGGGCGGTGAATCTGGCGGCGTTCGGAACTCCGCTGGAGGCCGACCTCGTGGACGCGCTGCGTGTCGACGAGGCCTGGCTGCCCGGGCTCTCGTACGTGGCGCAGGCCCCGGACGGTTCGGTGGCGGCGCACGCCCTGCTGACCCGGTGCGAGGTCGGCGGCGTCCCGGCGCTCGCGCTCGCCCCGGTGGCGGCCGATCCGGCCCTGCAGCGCTCGGGTGCGGGCAGCTCGGTCGTACGGGCCCTGCTGGCGGCGGCCCGGGAGCGCGGGGAGTCACTGGTCCTGGTCCTGGGGCACCCGGAGTACTACCCGCGCTTCGGCTTCGTGCCGGCGTCGCGCTTCGGTATCCGGGCCCCCTTCGAGGTGCCCGACGAAGCCATGATGGCGCTGGTGCTGGACGACTCCCGCCCGGTGCCGGTGGGAACGATCAGCTATCCGACCCCGTTCGGAGTCTGACGCGCACACAACGTCATATGAACGACACGTGAGGTGATCCGCCCCTCGTCGCCTAGCACGCGACGGGGGGCGGACATGCGTGGATCTCCGAAGTGGGGACAAGCCTCTTTTGTACGGCAGACTGAAGGTCGAAGTCCGAAGCGAAGGATGGGTATGCCGACCACACCAGCCACCGCCGCGAACAGCGCGTCCAACGGCACCGGTACTCAAGAACCGATCATGCTCGAACTGGTCGACGAGGCCGGCAACACCATCGGCACGGCGGAGAAGCTCTCCGCCCATCAGGCGCCCGGCCTGTTGCACCGGGCGTTCTCCGTGTTCCTCTTCGACGAGCAGGGCCGTCTGCTGCTCCAGCAGCGGGCCCTCGGGAAGTACCACTCCCCCGGCGTCTGGTCGAACACCTGTTGCGGTCACCCGTACCCCGGGGAGTCTCCGTTCGCGGCCGCGGCCCGTCGGACCCATGAGGAGCTGGGCCTGTCGCCCTCCCTGCTCGCGCAGGCGGGGACGGTGCGCTACAACCACCCGGACCCCGCTTCGGGTCTGGTGGAGCAGGAGTTCAATCACCTGTTCGTGGGACTCGCGCAGACCGTCGTACGGCCGGATCCGGAGGAGGTCGAGGCCACCGCCTTCGTGACCGCCGAGGAACTGGCGAAGCGGCACGCCGAAGTGCCGTTCTCGGCCTGGTTCATGACCGTGCTGGACGCGGCGCGGCCCGCGATCCGCGAGCTGACCGGCGACGCGGCGGGCTGGTAGCCCGTACGCCGTCCCGTTCTCCCGCTGTCCGCCCGCCCGTCGGCCGCCGCTCAGCCGGCGGTCGGCCGGGCGGTGAGCGGCAGGGCCGCCCAGATCACCTTGCCGCCGGTCGAGGTGTGCTCGACGTCGCAGACCCCGCCGGCCTCCAGGGTGATCTCCCGGACCAGGAGCAGGCCGCGGCCGCCGGTCTGACCGAAGTCGGCCTCCAGCGCCTTGGGCCGGTAGGGATGGTTGTCCTCCACGGCCACCCGCACCCACTCACGGCCGATCGCGACCTCGACCGCGACCTCCGGCGAGAGCAGGGCGGCATGCCGGACCGAGTTCGTCACCAGCTCGGAGACGATCAGGAGCAGGGAGTAGACGAGGTCCTGATGGGCCGGCACCCCCTGGCGCCCGAGCAGGTCCCGGACCGCGCGGCGGGCCTGCGGAACGGATTCTTCAACGGCGGGCGCGGTGAACCTCCACACTCCCTCGTAGGCGAGGGGGTCGCCCGGAGCCTCCACCTCACCCGCCTTGGCTGGCGGGACGCTCCCGCTGACATCCATCTTCCGTCCCCCGTCTTCGCGCTCGATCGTCTCCACGCGACAAGAGTGGTGAACGGGCCGGTCCGGACCCGACTGCTGACCAAAAGTCAGCGCCTATCGGACACTTTCTGACCGCCGGCGTATGACAGAGTCAGTTGTTCGACTGTTCCTGATCTTCTGTCGGTCGCTTCACGGCCGCCTCGCCCGCCGGCTCCGCCGCGGCCACCCCCGCCGGAGCCTCGTCCTCCCTGACCAACCCCAGGATGCGCCGGGAACCCATGCCCATGGCCACCAGGCTCAGCCCGTCGAACAGCAGGGCGAGGGAGAAGAACGTTCCGATCACGTACAGACTGTTGCCCGGCCAGTTGGAGAGGATCAGGAAGCCCAGCAGGATCCCGAAGGCGCCCTGGACGACCGCGAGCCCGAAATTGGCGCCGCGCACGACCAGCGCCCCGACCAGCCGGAACACCCCGGCCGTGAGGAACAGCAGCGCCGCGAACATGGTCAGTGCCTCGGCGCCCGCCTCGGGGCGGCGCAGGATCACGAAGCCCGCGGCCAGATTGATCGCGGCGACGACGACGGCGAGCCAGAAGTAGTTGCTCCTGCGCGCCTGGACGGCCTGCAGCAGGCCCACCACACCGCCGAGGAGCAGCAGCCAGCCGAAGAGGAACATCGAGGTGAGGGTGGCCACCCCCGTATAGACCAGGCCGACCAGGCCGGCCAGCACCAGGATCACCCCGAGGGCCGTCATCAGCGCGAAACTGCGGTTGAGCTTCTTCTTGTCCCGCTGCGGTTCCGGGCCTCCGGCCTTCGCACGGTCTGCGCCCATGGACGTGCCACCTCCTCGCACCCCCGAGGACTCCCTTGATCATAGGTATGACCGCGCGGGATAGCATCCGGCGCATGGACGCAGCCCTGGACGCACAGCTCCTGCACACGGTCGCCGACGGGGTGGCCACGGTCGTCATCTCGCACCCCGCCAAGCGCAACGCCATGACCGCCGCCATGTGGCGGGCGCTCCCGGAGCTGCTGACGGGCCTGGCGGACGATCCGGCCGTACGGGTGCTCGTGCTGACCGGGGCCGGACCGACCTTCTGCGCGGGCGCCGACATCTCCTCCCTGACCGGGGACGCCGGCGCCGCCGGGGCCGAGGACCCGCGAGCCCTGGCGGTGACCGCCGAGGAGGCCCTGGCCGCCTTCCCCAAGCCGACCCTGGCGGCGATCCGCGGCTTCTGCGTGGGCGGTGGCAGCCAGCTGGCGGCCGCCTGCGACCTGCGCTTCGCCGAGGAAGGTGCCTCGTTCGGGGTGACCCCGGCCAAGCTGGGCATCGTCTACCCGGCGTCCTCCACCCGCAGGCTCGCGTCCCTGGTCGGCCCGGCCTGGGCCAAGTACCTCCTCTACTCCGCGGAGCTGATCGGCGCGGAGACGGCGCTGCGCGCGGGGTTCCTGAACGAACTGCTGCCGGCCGGGCAACTGGACAAGCGGGTCGTGGAGTTCACCCGGATCCTGGCCACGCGCTCGCAGCTGACGCAGGCGGCGGCCAAGGAGTTCACGGACGGCCGGACCGACCGGGACGCGTACTGGGAGGACCAGGCCGCCGGGAGCGCGGACACCGCCGAGGGGGTCGCCGCGTTCCTGGAGCGCCGGGCCCCCCGCTTCACCTGGACACCGTGACGGACGGCCCTCAGCCGGGCGTGCCACCGCCCCGCAGCATCGCGACGAGGGCGGCCGGGGCCTTGTCGGGCGAGCCGGCGTCGTAGGGCGGCCGGGGGTCGTACTCGGTCATCAGCTGCACGGCTTGGGCGAAGTCGTCACCGGCGATCCGGCCGAGCAGGGTGAGGCCCATGTCGATCCCGGCGGACACCCCGGCGGCCGTGACGTACTTCCCGTCGAACACCACCCGCTCGCCGGTGGGCTCGGCCCCGTGGTTCGGCAGCTGGTCCAGGTACAGCCAGTGGCTGGTGGCCCGCCGGCCGTCGAGCAGCCCCGCGGCGGCCAGCAGCAGGGATCCGGTGCACACCGATGTCGTCCAGGTGGTGGTGGCGTCGACGGCGCGCAGCCAGTCCATGACCACGGGGTTGGCCATCTCCCGGTCGGGATGCGGCCCGCCGGGCACGATCACGATGTCGGGGCGGGTGACCTCGTCGAGCCCCTTGTCGGCGACGAGCGCGAGCGAGCCGTTGTCGGTCCGCACGGGCCCCGGCCGCTCCGAGACGAAGACGACCTCGGCGTCGGTCAACCGGCCGAGGGTGTCGAAGGGCCCGATGGCGTCGAGGGCGGTGAAGTGGTCGTAGAGCAGTACGGCGATCTGCATGGCTCCTCCGGAGCGTCGGTCCGAACACGGCTCCGCCCGCGTGGGGCGGTTCTCTCTCTTCTTCCGGGTGCGCCGGGGCGGCGCTCAGGGGCCCGCCGTGCCGAAGCGGCGGCGGTACTCGGCCGGCGGCTGACCGAGATTGCGTACGAAGGCCCGGCGCAACGCCTCCGGGTTCCCGTAACCGCAGGCCCGGGCGATCTGTGCGATCCCTTCCCCGCTCTCCTCCAGCAGCCGCCGGGCGTGGTCCACCCGGACCCGTTCGACGTACCGGCCGGGCGTGACCCCGGTCTCCGCCTGGAAGGCCCGCGCGAAGTGCCGCGGCGAGAGCCGGGCACGGGCGGCGAGGTGCTCGACGCCCAGCTGCTCCCCCGGGTGCTCGCTGATCCACTGCTGCACGTCCCGCAGCGGGTCCCGGCGAGCCGTCTGGGCGGCCAGCTGCGCGCTGAACTGCGCCTGGTTGCCGGGCCTGCGCAGGAACACCACCAGGTGCCGGGCGATGGTCAGGGCGACGTCCTGCCCGTGGTCCTCCTCCACCAGCGCCAGGGCGAGGTCGATCCCCGCCGTGACGCCGGCCGAGGTGGCCACCGGTCCGTCCCGTACGTAGATCGGGTCCGGGTCGACGGTGACGGCCGGATAGTCGCGCGCCATCCGCTCGCAGGCGTTCCAGTGCGTCGTCGCCCGCCGCCCGTCCAGCAGCCCCGCCTCGGCGAGCAGCAGTCCTCCCGTGCACACGGAGACCAGCCGCTCCACGCCTCCCCCGTGGGTCCGGAGCCAGTCGGTGAGCCGGGGCTCGAAGTCCGCCGTGAACCGTCCCCCGGGGACCAGCACCGTGGTCCCGGGCCCCGGCCGGGCGCTCTCCAGCTCCCCGTCCGGCACCAGCGTCAGTCCGCTGCCGGTGCGGACGGGCTTCCCCTGCGGGGAGACGGTCCGGATCGTGTACCCGGCCCGCCCGGGAAAGTGGGCGAGCGCGGCGAACACCTCCACCGGGCCGGTCACGTCCAGGCTCTGGACCCCGTCGTAGAGGAGGACGAGCACGTCGTGCGGCGATGACCCCATGGCTTCATGGTGTTCCGCCCCCGCGATGGCCGCAATGACGTGCTTCCCACCTATCCGGCCATGCCGGGCGTCGTCCGGGCGCGGATAGGATCGGCACATCATGACTGCAACCCTCGTCGCCAAGAAGCTCACCGCCGCGCACGGTGAGCGCACCCTCTTCGCCGATCTCGACCTCGTCGTCGCCCCCGGCGACGTCATCGGCCTCGTCGGCGTGAACGGCGCCGGGAAGTCCACCCTGCTGCGGCTGCTCGCCGGGCTGGACACCCCCGAGACCGGGGAGCTGCGGCTCTCCCCGCCCGGCGCCGCCGTCGGCCACCTCCCGCAGGAGCCGGAGCGTCGGCCCGAGGAGTCGGTCCGGGAGTTCCTGGCACGCCGTACGGGTGTGGCCGCGGCCCAGGCCGAGCTGGACGCGGCGACGCAGGGCCTGGTGGACGGGACTCCGGGCGCGGACGACGCGTACGCGACCGCGCTGGACATGTGGCTGAACCTCGGCGGCGCCGACCTCGACGAGCGGGCCCAGGAGGTCGCCGACGAGCTCGGGCTCGCCGTCGGTCTCGACCTTCCCATGACGGCGCTCTCCGGCGGCCAGGCGGCCCGCGCGGGCCTCGCCTCGCTGCTCCTGTCGCGCTACGACGTCTTCCTGCTCGACGAGCCCACCAACGACCTCGACCTGGACGGTCTGGAGCGGCTGGAGCGGTTCGTCAAGGGGCTGCGGTCCGGCACGGTCGTCATCAGCCACGACCGCGAGTTCCTCACCCGGACGGTCACCAAGGTCCTCGAACTCGACCTCGCCCAGCAGCAGATCAATCTCTACGGCGGCGGCTACGACTCCTACCTGGAGGAGCGCGAGCGCGCCCGCAGCCACGCCCGCGAGGAGTTCGAGGAGTACGCGGGCAAGAAGTCGGCGCTCGAAGGCCGGGCCCAGATGCAGCGCAACTGGATGGACAAGGGTGTGCGCAACGCCCGCCGCAAGGCCTCCGACAACGACAAGATCGGAAAGAACCTGCGCGGCGAGTCCAGCGAGAAGCAGGCCGCCAAGGCCCGCCAGACCGCCCGGGCGATCGAGCGGCTGGAGGTCGTCGACGAGCCCCGCAAGGAGTGGGAGCTGCGCATGGAGATCGCGGCGGCCCCGCGCTCGGGGTCCGTGGTGGCCACCCTGCGCGAGGCGGCCGTCCGCCGCGGGGACTTCTCCTTCGGCCCGGCGAGCCTGCAGATCGACTGGGCGGACCGGGTGGCGATCACCGGGGCCAACGGCGCCGGCAAGTCCACGCTCCTCGCCGTCCTGCTGGGCCGGCTGGCACCGGACTCCGGGTCCGCCACCCTCGGCTCCGGTGTCCTGGTCGGCGAGGTGGACCAGGCGCGCGGCCTGTTCCTCGGCGACGAACCGCTGCTCGAAGCCTTCTGCGCGGCGGTCCCCGAGACCGAGCCTGCCGAGGTCCGCACCCTGCTGGCCAAGTTCGGCCTCAAGGCGGCGCACGTCCTGCGCCCGGCGGGCACCCTCTCGCCGGGTGAGCGCACCCGGGCGGCGCTGGCCCTGCTCCAGGGGCGCGGGGTGAACCTGCTGGTCCTGGACGAGCCGACGAACCACCTCGACCTTCCGGCGATCGAGCAGCTGGAGGCCGCGCTCGACGCCTACGAGGGCACCCTCCTGCTGGTCACGCACGACCGCCGGATGTTGGACGCGGTGCACGTGACCCGCCGCCTGGAGGTCTCCGGCGGCAAGGTCACCGAGCTCTAGGCCGACTCCCCGAGGCGTCCCGCCGGGCACAGCGTTCGCGTGCCTCGCGTACCCGCCCGGCGGCCTCCTGGTCGTCGGGCGGCAGCCAGGTGGCGAGCAGCTCGCCGGCCGCGATCAGCTCCGCCCGGTAGCGGGCCGGGTCCCCGCGCTCGCGGACCGGCAGGCCGACGAGGACGGTGTACGCCTCGGGCAGGCGGCCGGTGTCCAACTTCCGGCCGATGCTGAAGGCCGCCCCGCTCGCGATGCCGCCCAGGGCGCCCATGGACCGGCCCAGGAGCCGGCGGACCCGCTCGCCGGGCTCGTCCAGCGCCACGTGGACGTCGAACGCTCCGATGAGGTCGAGGAGTTCCCCGAGGAGCTCCTCGTCCCCGGGGGCGAAGTCGCCCCACAGTTCCTCGGCGCCGCGCAGTCGCTGCTCCGCGTCGGCGCGTGGGATGCCGAGCGCGTCGCACACGACCAGGGCGGTGTCCTGGAAGTCGGCGCCGACCGCGAGTGCGGCGTACACCGAGGTGGGCGGCAGCCCCGATGCCAGGGCCTCGCGGGCCCGCTCCACGGTCGTTCTCATGCGGTCGGGTCCGCCGGGGCCCGGCGCTTGCGGGCCATCCTGGCGGCCACGAAGGTGCGCGGGAGGTGCCGGACGGCGAGGGCGTAGGCGCGGTAGCGGAGGCCGGTGACGCTGACCGGGCGGCGCAGGGCGAGATCCTTCAGGGCCTGGGCGACCACGGCCTCCGGCTCCAGCCAGACCGCGTCGCGCAGCGCGCTGACGTCCATCCCGGCCCGTTGCTGGAACTCGGTGCGGGTGAAGCCGGGGACCACGGCCAGCACCCGGACCCCGTACGGTGCCATGTCCACCCGGAGCGACTCGCTGAAGGCGGTGATCCAGGCCTTGGCGGCGCCGTAGGTCCCGGTCGGCAGGAGTCCGGCGACCGAGGAGACGTTGAGGACCGCGCCCCGGCGGCGGGCGCGCAGGCCCGGCAGGAGGGCGTGGGTGAGCCGGAGCGGGACCTTGACCAGGAGGTCGAGCATCCGCTCCTCGTCCTCGACCGGGCTGTACGGGAAGGGCGCGGGCAGCCCGAAGCCCGCGTTGTTGACCAGGATGTCCACCGGCCGGGCCGACGCGGCGAGCCGCTCGGTGACGAGCGCGCAGTCCGTCGGGTCCAGCAGGTCGGCGGGCAGCACCTCGGACGCGGTGCCGTATTCCCGGGCCAGTTCGGCGGCGACGGCGTCGAGCCGGTCCTTGTCGCGGGCGACGAGGACCAGGTCGCAGCCCTTGGCGGCGAAGCCCCGGGCGAATGCCGCGCCCAGTCCGGCACTGGCGCCGGTGATCAGTACGGTGGTCACGACGTGTTTCACTTCCTTGTGGTGGCGGGCGCGGCGTACGCCTGGGCGACGTCGACGAGGAACCGGGCCTCGTCCGCCAGGTCCCCGCCCTCCTGCGAGGTGTGGATCGCGGCGGGCAGTTCCAGCGCGGCCGCCTCGCCCGGCTGCCCGGGCGCTCCGTCGAGCTTGGCCTGCCGGGCCTCCTTCAGTACGCGGGCCAGCGCGGCGGCGGTGGCCCGCTGCTCGGGGACCCCGCGTCCGGTGACCTGCCCGCGGGCCTCTTCCATGGCGCCCGGGGCCACGTACTCGCCCAGGATGAGGATCGCGTCGCGGGTCTCGATGACCTTGCGGTACACGAGCAGGTTGCGCGGGACCGGCGGCCACAGCAGCTCCATCACCCGCCAGGCGCGCGGCTTGTTGAGGGCCACGTGCGGCACCGCTTCGACCAGGTCGCGCCACAGCGGCCACAGCCGCCAGGTCGTGGCGATGTCGGCGCAGGTGCGGCGGAGCGTGAACAGGGTGGGCACGAGGATCGCGGCGGCGCGCAGCAGGCCGTGCAGGTTCATGAGCAGCGGGAGGGCGGGCATCGCCCAGGTGCTGCCGAAGAGGGCCTTGAGCAGGTAGGCCAGCCAGAACAGTCCGGCGAGGGCGGTTCCGAGGCCGAAGAGCCGCAGACCTGCGGCCAGGCCCCGGCTCTCGGTACGCCGGCTGTAGCGCCAACACAGTGCCACGCAGACGATGTTGGCGACCACATGGGCGGAGATCAGCACGAGCCAGTAGGCGAGGGAGGGCACCGGGTCGCCGACCGGGGGCATGGTGTGCGTGCCGTGGTCGGGCGCCGCCGCGTCCAGGGCGACGAGGGTGGTGAGCCAGGCCACGGTGGCTACGCAGGCGGTGAGTTGGAGCTTGCGGCCGCGGGTGGTGGCGGCGACGAAGTAGAGCACGGCGCCGGCCGACAGCACGCCGATGAGGTTGCGGACGAGGCCGATGGTGTGGGCGTAGCCGGGGCCGCGGCTCATCGCGTACGCGACCACGTCCGGGAGGTTGAGGGTCATCGCGGCGGCGGCGGTGGCGACGGCCAGCCACAGGCCGCGCTGTTGCGGGGAGCGCAGGGCTCCGGGGGCGCGGAGCAGGACGGCGGCCCACAGGCACACCACGCCGGGGACGGCGAGCCAATTGCCGAGGTCGGTCAGGTCAGTGGCCATCGGTGCCCCGCTCGTACCCCATGGCCGACTCCAGCCGGGCCAGGGTGCCGCGTGCGCCGTTCGCGGACCGGGGTGCGAGGTTCGCCGTGCGGATGCGGATCATGCTGGCGAGCATCTCCGCCTCCTGCTCCTGCCGGGTGGTGTAGTTGGTGCGCCCGAGCACCACGGGGGCGTGCCCGTCGGTCTCCTCCCCTTCCAGGGAGTGGTGGCCGAAGAGGATGTGGCCCAGCTCGTGGAGGACGATGTGCTCCCGGTGCAGAGGGGTGGTCTGCGCCTCGTAGAAGACGTAGTCGACGCTGGCCGTGCCCACCCACAATCCGCAGACTCCTGACTCGGCCGCCTCCTTGGGGAGCGGGTGGAGCCGGATGGGGCGGCCGCGCCGCTCCGCGATCCGGCGGCACAGGTCGTCGAGGGAGAACGGATGGGTCAGATCCAGATGGCCGAGAATCTGCTCGCACCTCTTGCGAATGCTGAGTTGCCGGTGGGGCATGTGATCCCTCTTCGGACCCTTTCCGGGGCAACGGTGGTAGGCGTGTGTGGGCATGGGCATGACGTCCTGTGCCTTCGAGGCGGCCTCGGGGAATACGGTCCTGAGGGGAAAACGCGGAAGCCCGTCCGCCGAGTGACGAACGGGCGTTCCACCATGCCTACAGATCTTGTACGCGAGTTGGCAAGGCAAGTCCCCAGGTGGGGAAGCTATTCGGCCACTCCGTACGCGGGCCCGCGCCTGTCGGGTGGCCGCAAGACACCCTTGACGGGGGCTACTTCTTGCGGCGCTCCTCGGGTGCGGTGAGGCCCGCGCGACGCAGGGCGTCCGCCATCGCGCTGTTGGCGGGGGCGGGGGCGTTGCCGCCGCCCTGCCGACGGCCCTGACCGCCCTGGCCGCGCTCGCCCTGGCCCTGGTTCCGGCCGCCCTCGCGGTTACCGGACCCGCCGCGCTGCTGCGGCGGCCGGCCACCGCCGCCACCGCCGCCTCGTCGGTCCTCGCGCTGCCGGGGCGCGCCCGCGCCGCGCTCCGCTCCGGCCTCGTCCTCAAGGCGCAGGGTCAGCGAGATCCGCTTGCGGGGGATGTCCACGTCCATGATCTTGACCCGGACGATGTCGCCCGGCTTGACCACGTCCCGGGGGTCCTTGACGAAGTTCTTCGACAGCGCCGAGACGTGCGCGAGCCCGTCCTGGTGGACGCCGATGTCGATGAAGGCACCGAAAGCGGCCACGTTGGTGACGACGCCCTCCAGGATCATCCCGGGGGCCAGGTCGCCGATCTTCTCGACGCCCTCCTTGAAGGTCGCCGTCTTGAAGGCCGGGCGCGGGTCTCGGCCCGGCTTCTCCAGCTCGCGCAGGATGTCCGTGACGGTGGGCAGACCGAAGGCCTCGGTGACGAACTGCTCCGGCCGCAGCGAGCGCAGCACACCGGAGTTGCCGATCAGGGCCGCCACCTCGCTGCCCGCGGTCTTGGCCATGCCCCGGACCACCGGATAGGCCTCGGGGTGCACGCTGGAGAAGTCCAGCGGGTCGTCCCCGCCGCGGATCCGCAGGAAGCCCGCGCACTGCTCGTACGCCTTCGGGCCGAGCCGGGCCACGTCCTTGAGGCCCTTGCGGCTGCGGAAGGGGCCGTTGGCGTCGCGGTGGGCCACGATGTTCTCGGCGAGACCGCCGCTGATGCCCGACACCCGCGAGAGCAGCGGCGCGGAGGCGGTGTTGACGTCCACGCCGACGCCGTTCACACAGTCCTCGACGACCGCGTCGAGCGAGCGCGAGAGCTTCACCTCGGACAGGTCGTGCTGGTACTGGCCGACACCGATCGACTTCGGGTCGATCTTGACGAGTTCGGCGAGCGGGTCCTGCAGGCGGCGGGCGATGGAGACGGCGCCGCGCAGCGACACGTCCATGTCCGGCAGTTCCTGCGAGGCGAAGGCGGAGGCCGAGTACACGGAGGCGCCCGCCTCCGAGACCATCACCTTGGTGAGCTTCAGCTCCGGGTGGCGCGTGATGAGGTCCCCGGCCAGCTTGTCGGTCTCGCGGGAGGCCGTGCCGTTGCCGATGGCGACCAGCTCGACGGCGTGTTCCTTCGCCAGGCGGGCGAGCTTGGCGAGGGACTCGTCCCACTTGTTCGCGGGGACGTGCGGATAGATCACGTCCGTGGCCACGACCTTGCCGGTCGCGTCCACGACGGCGACCTTCACACCGGTACGGAAGCCAGGGTCGAGGCCGAGGGTCGCCCGGGTGCCGGCGGGGGCCGCGAGCAGCAGGTCGCGCAGGTTCGAGGCGAAGACCCGTACGGCCTCGTCCTCGGCGGCCTGGCGCAGCCGCGTCCGCAGGTCGATGCCGAGGTGCACCTGGATCTTCGTACGCCAGGCCCAGCGGACCGTGTCGGCCAGCCACTTGTCGCCGGGACGGTCGCGGTCGGCGACACCGAAGCGGCGCGCGATCATGCCCTCGTAGGTGGACGGGCCGGGCGTCGCTGTGTCTTCGCGGTCCTCCGGCTCCAGGACGAGGTCGAGGACGTCCTCCTTCTCGCCGCGCAGCATGGCGAGGACGCGGTGCGAGGGCAGCGCGGTGAACGGCTCGGCGAAGTCGAAGTAGTCGGCGAACTTGGCGCCCGCCTCCTCCTTGCCCTCACGGACCTTCGCCGCGAGCCGGCCGCGGCCCCACATGCGCTCGCGCAGCTCGCCGATCAGGTCGGCGTCCTCGCCGAACCGCTCGGTGAGGATGGCCCGGGCACCCTCCAGGGCGGCCGCCGGGTCGGCGACGCCCTTGTCGGCGTCGACGAACGCGGCCGCGGCGGCGACCGGCTCGACGGACGGGTCGGCCAGCAGGCCTTCGGCGAGCGGCTCCAGACCGGCCTCGCGGGCGATCTGCGCCTTGGTGCGCCGCTTGGGCTTGAAGGGCAGGTAGATGTCCTCCAGCCGGGCCTTGGTGTCGGCCGCGGCGATCCGCGCCGCCAGTTCGTCGGTGAGCTTGCCCTGCTCCCGTACGGAATCCAGGACCGCCGCGCGGCGGTCCTCCAGCTCCCGCAGGTACCTCAGCCGCTCCTCGAGGGTGCGCAGCTGGGCGTCGTCGAGCATCTCGGTCGCTTCCTTGCGGTAGCGCGCGATGAACGGCACGGTGGAGCCGCCGTCGAGCAGCTCGACGGCGGCCTTGACCTGCCGCTCCCGTACGCCGAGCTCCTCGGCGATCCTGCCTTCGATGGACGTCGTCACGATCGGGTCCCGCCTGCCTTCGTTTGCACTGGAAGGCTGCCAATTGTGGCAGGTGGCGGTCCCTGACGGGCGGAGCCCTGCCCGTCAGGCCCTGCCCATGAGGTCCCGCGGGAAGGCCCCGGCGGTCACGGCCTTGAGGACGAGGGCGCCGCCGAGCTCGGTGAGGCGGGCCAGGCCGTCCGCGCCGAGGTGCTCGTAGGGCGCGGCGTCGAGGCGGTCGGTGTCGCTCTCCAGTCGCTCGCGCAGGGCCGTGCCCTCCTCGGTCAGCTCGCCGGCGGCGTCGAGGACTCCGCGCTCGCGCAGCCTGCCGGCTGCGGCGTCGAGGTCGTCCTGCGTCCAGCCCCGCATGGCCTTGAGCCACTTCGGGGTCATGCCCTTGCCGGTGGCGGTGTGGCTGACCAGGGCCTCCACCGGGTCCAGGCCCGCGAGGAGCAGGGCGGCGAGGTGGCCGTCGCCGCGGTGCTCGCGCAGCAGGGTGGTGGCGTGCCACAGCCGCAGGTGCGGCTCCGCGGGTACGGGGAGGTCGGCGTGGGCCGCGTACAGGGTGCGGGCGTGCCGGGTGCAGCGCTCGGTGGCCCGCATCGCCAGGTCGGCCGCCTCGGCCACCTCGGGGGACTTCACGGTCTCGGCGCCGAGCAGCCGGGTCAGGGCGGCGTCGGCGGCGCGCAGCCGGGCGGCGAGGGCCTGCTCGGGGGTGACGGTGTCCCAGACGGCGGGCAGGTGCCGGGCGACGAGGTCGTGCCGGTAGTTGTAGAAGGTGGCGGTGACCGCACCGGCCCCGACGGCGCCCATCGCGGCGGAGCGGTGCGCCAGGTTGACGGCGACCGGATCGGTTATCCCGAGGCCGGCGAACTCTTCGGCGATCTCCGGCGAGAAGTAGACGGTGGAGTGCAGCGGATTGACGGCGGCGTGCCAACAGCGTCGCGCGGCGCGCGGGTGAAGGGTCATGCGCGGCACGGTACCGACTATCCGGTACGCCGGACAGGGCTGCCCGCGGGGGCCGTCGGGCAGGGTGCGCGTCAGCGACCGATCAGCCGCCAGGACCGGCTCTCCGCGCGCGCCCGCTCGGGGGGCACCTCCCGGACGAGGTGGTAGAGGTTCTCGAAATACTCCTGCCACCGATTGGGGTCCGGCAGGGAGTTCCGTGCGCGCCGGGCCCGTTCCACCGCCACCAGCGGCTCCATCTTCTCCCACACGGTGACCACCGATCCGCCCAGGTATCCGGAGACGGGCTCGATCTCCACCACGCCGTGCGTCACGAGAGCGCCGAGGTTGTCGTAGTACCAAGCCAGTTCGCGGACGAGCTCCTGCCCTTCGGCGGGAAGGCCCGCCAGCCCCAGCGACAGGTCGCAGCCGGGCAGTTCCTCGTACACGAAGCTGCGCGCCCGTGCCAGCCGTACGCTGCGGTGCTCTCTGAACAGGTCCACCACCACGGGCAGCGTGTTGGCATGCTCCGTGAGGCGCAGCTGTCGCCACGACACCGCGCCCGATATGCCGAGCGCCACCAACGACACCACCAACGCCGCGATCTCCATCGCGTCCCCCTCCGGCCGATCCCCACGATCCCCGTTCCCCGCGCGGGGTCGCCCCACACCGCCGGCCGGGCTCCGGGGTGATCGGGCGTTCACAGGGGCGGGTGGGTGGCAAGGGGGCGTCGTGGCGATCCGGACGTTCCCGTGGGCGGGGTCGGGCGGGCGGTGGCGGGTTCGGGAAGGGGGCTCCGGGCGGTCGGTGCGCAGGCCGGGGCGGGTGTGCCGGGGTGGGCGGTACCCCCGCGGTCGGTCGCGGCACCGTCCCGCGCGCGGACGCGTGACGGCCGAATGGCGATCGTGTGACAGCAGGGGCCATGGACATGACCTGAGCGGTCAAGGGTGAATACGGTCGAGCGACAAGGCCTTGGACCACTCTGTGAACCGATCTGTCTCCCCTACCACTTGGAGCCATTCGTGCACCGCAAAGTCATCGCCCCGAGCGTGCTCGCCGCTTCCCTCCTGCTGGTGATCCCGGCGTCGGCGGCGGGTTCGGGTTCGGGCGCCCCGGGTATCGGCGATCCCTACTACCCGGCCAGCGGCAACGGCGGATACGACGTGTCGCACTACGACCTGCGCCTGCAGTACCAGCCGAAGACGGACCTGTTGGAGGGCACGGCCACCCTGTTGGCCACCGCCAAGCAGGACCTGTCCCGCTTCAACCTGGACTTCGGCCTCCAGGTCAGCGAGATCCGGGTCAACGGGGTCAAGGCGAAGTTCGCCACGTCCGGCTCCCACGAGCTGGAGGTCACCCCGGCGAAGCCGCTGGCGCGCAACACCCCGCTGTCCGTCGTCGTCAAGTACGCCGGGAAGCCCTCCGAGTTCAAGGTGGACGGCTGGACCGCGTGGCAGCGTACGCCCGACGGCGGGGTCGCGGCGCAGGAGCCCGACTCGGCGGTCTGGTGGTTCCCGAGCAACGACCACCCGCTGGACAAGGCCACCTTCGACGTCTCGATCAACGTGCCCGACGGCACCCAGGCCATCAGCAACGGCGTGCTGCAGTCCCAGACCTCGCGGCTCGGCTGGACCCGGTACAACTGGCGTTCCAACAAGCCGCAGGCCACCTACCTGGCCACCCTGGCCGTCGGCAAGTTCGACATCACCACCGACAAGACGGCGAGCGGGCTGCCGATCCTCAACGCGTACAGCAAGGACCTCGGCGACAACGCGGGCGCGGCGCGCGCGAGCGTGGAGCGGACCGGCGAGGTCGCCGAGTGGCTGGAGGGGGTCTTCGGGCCGTATCCCTTCAACGCGCTGGGTGGCTACGTGCCGAACGTGACCGCCGGCTTCGCCCTGGAGACCCAGACGCGACCGTTCTACGGCCCCGGACAGTTCCGTAACGGCGCCAACGTCTCGGTGGTCGTGCACGAGCTGGCGCACCAGTGGTACGGCGACAGCGTGTCCGTCGAGGGCTGGAAGGACATCTGGATCAACGAGGGCTTCGCCCGCTACAGCCAGTGGCTGTGGTCGGAGAAGGAGGGCGAGGGCACGGCGCAGGAGCTGGCCGACTGGGCCTACGCCCTGCGCCCGGCCGAGGACGCGTTCTGGCAGGTCAAGCCGGGTGACCCGGGTCCGGAGAACCAGTTCCACGGGGCCGTCTACGACCGTGGGGCCATCGCCCTGCAGGCCCTGCGCAACGAGATCGGCGACGAGAAGTTCTTCGAGATCCTCAAGGGTTGGCCGACCGAGCGGGCCTACGGCAACGCCAAGGTCGGGGACTTCGTCCGGTACGCCGAGAAGGTCTCGAAGAAGCCGCTCGCGCAGCTCTTCGAGACCTGGCTGTACACCCCGGGCAAGCCCGAGGCCTCGGCCCTCAACCCGTCGGCGGCCAAGCCGTCGGCCCGCTCGTCGCAGCAGTCCGCCGCGGCGAAGCCCACCGCGGAGCCGAAGTCCTGGAAGAAGATCGCGGAGACGAACACGATCCACGACACCGAGCACGGCTCCGGGCCCGGCCACCGGCACTGAGTCCGTACCGCACGCGGCCCCCGCATCCGGCGGGGGCCGCGTGCGCACCGGGGGCCGTCAGCGGCGGCCCGCATGCCACGCGGCCCGCGCCCGGTAGGCGATCGGCAGGTACCGCAGCCGCTCGGGCAGCAGCGGTACGAGGAGCCGTACGGCCGTGCTGAACCGCCGGAGCGTGCGCTCCTGGGCCGGGCTCCACTCCAGCCCGATCGCGGCGCGGGCCTCGGGCGGCATGTAGCCGACGGTGACGAAGGCCCGTAGGCGCAGGAAGGCGGCCCGCAGCACCGGCCAGGTCAGCCTCAGCAGCAGGCGCACGGCGGGCGAGCCGGCCTCCGGTCGGGGCAGCTTCACCTCGGTGGAGATCAGCTCGCGGGCGACCGCGGTGGACTCGATCTCCTCGGCCAGCATCCGGCCCCAGTACGTCCAGTACTCCTCGATGCTCTGCGGCATGTCCCGATCGCGCAGGCCGAGGATGCGCCCCACCTGGAGCCACTCCTGGTAGAGCTGCCGCTCCTGGGCGGGGGTGAAGCGGCGCAGCAGGTAGCGCCCGGCGTAGAGGTAGACTGGGAAGCCGGTGGCGTGGACCCAGGCGTAGCAGGCGGGGTCCAGGGAGTGGTAGCGGCGGCCGCGGGTGTCGGTGCCCTGGATGTCCTTGTGCAGGCGGCGCACCCGGCGGCCTTCCTCGGCGGCCTCCTCCCCGCCGTACACCCACAGCTGGACCGAGCGCAGGGAGCGCTCGCCGCGGCCCCAGGGGTCGGTGCGGAAGACGGAGTACTGGTCGACGCCGGCCGCGATGGCGGGGTGGGCGACCTGCATGGTGAAGGCGGCGGGCAGCATCAGCAGGGCCCGGACGTCACCGGCGATGGTCCACAGCACCCCGCCGGGCGGCGGCGGCTCGGGGTCGGTGCGGCGCGCGGCCGCAGGTCCGGCGGGGTGTACGGGGTCCGTCTTCGTCATATGACAAGTATGCGAGCACCGGACGGCCGTCCTACGGACAGAAAGTCTCTGCACGGGTGTTACCCAGAGGTAACTGCTGCTGCTTGTATGACGGCGTCGATCTTCCCCCGCAGGAATGATGGAGACCTCCATGCTGCTTTCCTCGCCCCGCTCGCGCCGCGCCGCCGCCACGGCCGTCGCCGCGGTCGCCGCAGGCGCGCTGGCCGCCACCACCGCGCCCGCCGCCTCGGCGGCGGAGACCGCCTCCGCGCCGCGGCTCAGCGTCCTGTCGTACAACGTGTTCCTGATGAGCAAGAACCTGTACCCGAACTGGGGCCAGGACCACCGGGCCGCCGAGATCCCCAGGACCTCCTTCTACCAGGGCCACGACGTGGTCGTGCTCCAGGAGGCCTTCGACAACAGCTCCTCGGACGCGCTGAAGGCGAACTCCGCCGCGCAGTACCCGTACCAGACCCCGGTCGTCGGCCGCAGCAAGAGCGGCTGGGACGCCACGGGCGGCGCGTACTCCGCCACCACCCCGGAGGACGGCGGGGTCACGATCCTCAGCAAGTGGCCGATCCTGCGCAAGGAGCAGGTCGTCTACAAGGACGCCTGCGGCGCCGACTGGTGGTCCAACAAGGGCTTCGCCTACGTCGTGCTGAACGTGAACGGCACCAAGGTGCACGTGGTCGGTACGCACGCGCAGTCCACCGACCCGGGCTGCGGCGCGGGCGAGGCCGCGGAGATGCGCGCCCGTCAGTTCCGCGCCGTGGACGCCTTCCTGGACGGGAAGAACATCCCGGCGAACGAGCAGGTCATCGTGGCGGGCGACCTGAACGTCGACTCGCGCACCCCGGAGTACGCGAGCCTGCTGGCGAACGCCGACCTGGCGGACGCCGACAGCCGTACGGGGCACCCGTACTCCTTCGACACCGCGCTGAACTCCATAGCGAAGTACCGCTACCCGACCGACCCGCGCGAGGACTTGGACTACGTCCTCTACCGCAAGGGCAACGCCCGCCCGGCGGGCTGGGAGAACAACGTGGTCAAGGAGCAGTCGGCGCCCTGGACGGTCTCCAGCTGGGGCACCTCCTACACGTACACCAACCTCTCGGACCACTACCCGCTGATCGGACGCTGAGCATCGCCGTCGGGTCGGGTCGGTACGGCCCGACCCGACGGCCCCGCCCGACAGCCCCGCCCGACAGCCCCGCCCGTCAGGGACGGCCGTCTGGTCGCGGGGACGCCGAGGGCGGCCGGGCCGCGTCCGTGCCCGTCGTGCCCGTGTCCGCCTCCGGGTCGCCGGAGGGGCCGATGCGGATCTCGAACTCGCCGCCGTACTCCTCGTGGCCCGCGGCGACGGCCACGGCCACGGCTTCCTCGCCCTGTTCGCCCTGGATGATGAGCGGGTCCCGGCGCAGGTCGCGCATGAGTGCCACGCACATACCGATCATGACCACGGTGAACGGCGCCGCCACGAGGATCGTCAGGTTCTGCAGTCCGGCGAGCGCGTCGCCCTCGCCGTTGCCGATGAGCAGCATGACGGCCGCGACGGCGCCGGTGACCACGCCCCAGAAGACGACCACCGGCCGGGACGGTTCGAGGACACCCTTCTGGGAGAGCGTCCCCATCACGATGGAGGCGGCGTCCGCGCCGGAGACGAAGAAGATCGCGACGAGGACCATCACCAGCAGGCTCATGACGGTGGCCGCGGGGAACTGCTGGAGCAGCCCGAAGAGTTGTCCCTCCGGCGTGCTCTCCTTGGGGAGGTCGCCGCTCTCCTGGAGTTTCATGGCCGTGCCGCCGAAGACGCAGAACCACACCAGGCTGACCGTGCTCGGTACGAGGATGACGCCGCCGATGAACTGCCGGATGGTGCGGCCGCGGCTGATCCGGGCGATGAACATGCCGACGAACGGGGTCCAGGAGATCCACCAGGCCCAGTAGAAGACCGTCCAGCTGCCCAGCCACTCGGCGACCTCGCCGGCGCCGGTGGCCTCGGTACGGCCGATGAGCTGGGGGAGGTCGCCGAGGTAGGCGCCCAGGGAGGTGGGCAGCAGGTCGAGCACGATGATGGTCGGCCCGGCGATGAACACGAAGACGACCAGCAGCAGGGCGAGCACCATGTTGATGTTCGACAGCCACTGGATGCCCCGCTCCACGCCGGAGACCGCGGAGGCGACGAAGGCAACGGTCAGGACGGCGATGATGCCCACGAGCAGCGCGGTGCCGACCGAGTCCATCCACCCCAGCTCCTGGAATCCGCTGCCGATCTGGAGAGCCCCGAGGCCCAGCGAGGCGGCGGAGCCGAAGAGGGTCGCGAAGATCGCCACGATGTCGATGACCCGGCCGGCGCCCCCGTGGGCGTGCCGGGCGCCGATCAGCGGCTCGAACACGGCGCTGATCGTCTGGCGGCGGTCGCGTCGGAAGGTGCTGTACGCGATGGCGAGCCCGACGACCGCGTAGATGGCCCACGGATGGAGCGTCCAGTGGAACAGGGTGGTGGCCATCGCCGTCTGCATCCGCTCGGCGGAGTCGACCGGATGCGTGCCGGGCGGGGGCGTGCCGTAGTGCGCCAGGGGTTCGCTGACGCCGTAGAACATGAGCCCGATGCCCATGCCGGCGCTGAACATCATGGCGACCCAGGAGACGGTGCGGAACTCCGGGACCTCGTCCTCGTGGCCGAGGCGGATCCGGCCGTAGCGGCTGATCGCCAGCCAGAGGGCGAACACGACGAAGCCGCTGGCGGCGAGCATGAAGGCCCAGCCGCCGTTGTGGATGAGCCCTTCGAGCAGGCTGCTCGACACGCTCTCCAGCGAGTCCGTCGCCACGGCGCCCCAGAGGACGAAGGCGAGGGTCAGGCCCGCGGTGACCCCGAAGACCACCTTGTCCGTGCGGGAAGGCTGATCGGCCGGCAACGAAGCCCCCTTCCCCGAAGGGCTGGAACCACACATCGTGACAGAGCATCACGCATTTCACATTTAAGCCCATATCGACCGATGAGGGTCGCAGGGCGGCCGCGCGGCGGTTCCCGTTCCGCGGCGCCGGTGCGATGGGCACGATCCCGCCCACCGCACCGGTCCGTCCGGGCTACGCGGACGCGGACGGCTCCTCGGACGGCTCCCCGTAGGGCTCTTCGTACGGGTCGTCGTACAGGCCGTCGATCAGCGCGCCGTACTTGTCACGCACCACCCGGCGGCGGAGCTTGAGCGAAGGCGTGAGTTCCCCGGTCTCGGGGCCCCACTCCTGCGTCAGCAGCCGGTACCGCTTGATCTGCTCGGTCCGGTTGAGCCGGGCGTTGGCCGCCTCCACCGCGCGGGCGATCTCCGCCCGGACGGCGGGGTGCGCGGCGAGCTCGGCCGGGGAGGCCGCCTCGATGCCGCGGGCGGCGGCCCAGACCGGCGCCAGCTCCGGGTCCAGGACCAGCAGCGCGACCAGGTAGGAGCGGCCGTCCCCGTGCACCAGGGCCTGGCCGATCAACGGGTGCTCCTTGACCGTGTTCTCCACCAGGGCGGGCGAGACGTTCTTGCCGTTCGAGGTGATGATCAGTTCCTTCTTGCGGTCGGTCAGCCAGAGGTAGCCGTCCTCGTCGAGGCGGCCGATGTCCCCCGTCGGGAACCAGCCCTCGGTGTCCGCGGCGCTCTCCACCGATCCGTCCGGCCGCAGATAGCCGCCGAAGACGGTCGCCCCCCGGGTGAGGATCTCCCCGTCCTCGGCCAGCCTCAGCTCCAGCCCCTCGATCGGACGGCCCACCGAGCCGAGGCGGAAGCCGTCCGGGCTGTTGACCGTGCACACGCCCGAGGTCTCGGTCAGCCCCCAGGCGTCCATGATGGTGATGCCCCAGCCGGCCCAGAAGCGGACCACGTCGATCGGCATCGGCGCGGTGGCGCTGGCCGTCCACATCAGCCGGTCCATGCCCGCCAGCCCCAGCAGCGGGTCCAGCACCTGCTCCTTGGCCCGGGCGTACGAGGCTTCGAGCGCGGCCGGCACCTCCTCGCCGCGCTCCCGGTGGGCGGCCCGGGCGCGGCCCAGGTCGTTCGCGGCCTCGATGGCCGCGCGCTGCGCCTCGGGGAGCTGGGCGAGAACCGCGCGGACCGAGGCGGCGAGCTTCTCCCACACCCGGGGCACGCCGAAGAACTGCACCGGGTGCAGCTCCCGGACCGCCCCCGACACGGCGGCGGGGTCCGCGCACAGCCGTACGTGGGAGGCCCGGAGCAGGGGCAGGTAGATGCCGAGGACCCGCTCTGCTATGTGCGCGAAGGGCAGGTAGCAGATGTGCTCGGCGTGCTCGGGCAGGTCCACGTGCCGGTCGAGGCGGATCGCCTGGAGCATGAGGTTGTGGTGGGTCAGCCGTACGCCCTTCGGGTCCCCGGTGGTCCCTGAGGTGTAGACGACCGTCAGCGGGTCCTCGGGGCGGGTCTCCCGCCAGGCCTTCTCGAAGGCGTCGGCGCGGTGCAGCCGGGCCCCGCCGGAGTACACGGAGCCGTAGGTGGAGTGGCTGCCGGCCTCGGCGGCCTCGGCCACGACGAGCCGCTCCAGGGGCACGTTCGGGTCGGTCAGCAGCGGTTCCCACCGCAGGAGTTCGCGGGCGCCCTCGACGACGGCGATCCGGGCCCGGCTGTGCCGGGCGATGTGGGCGATCTGCTCGGGCGCGGAGGTCCCGTACACGGTGACGGGCACGGCGCCGAGGTGGACGAGGGCGAGGTCGCTGAGCCAGTGCTCGGGGCGGTTGCCCATCATCATCAGCACGTGTTCGCCGCGCTCGACGCCGAGGGCGGCGTATCCGCAGGCGAGGACGGCGACCTTGCGGCGCACCTCGCCCCAGGTGAGGGTCGTCCACTCGGCGGCGTCGGGGCCGGCCCGCCAGGAGAGGGCGGGGAGCTCCCCGTACTCGGCGGCGTTGCGGGCCAGCAGGGCCGGCAGGGTGATCTCTTCGGGTCGTCCGGGCAGTCGCAGGTTCGTGGTCATGGGCAGCTCCTGGCCGTTTCACATCGTTGGTGCGACAGCAATACTGTTGAACCCAAGCTGTGGAGCAGAGAGCGAGGCGCAGACGATGGCCGACCAGGCACCCGAGCCGATGCTCACCGTCGACGAGCTGGCGGCCCGGGCGGGCGTCACCGTGCGCACCGTTCGTTTCTACAGCACCCGCGGGCTTTTGCCCCCTCCCGTGATCGGCCCTCGTCGGGTGGGGCACTACGGGCCGGAACACCTGTCGCGGCTGGCGCTGATCGAGGAGCTGCAGCACCAGGGCATGACCCTGTCCGCCATCGAGCGCTATCTGGACGCGCTGCCGGACGACCTGAGCGCCCACGACCTGGCGATCCACCGTGCGATGGTGGCCAGTTGGGCTCCGGACGCGGCTCAGGAGGTGTCGCGGGAGGAGCTGGAGAAGCGGGCGGGGCGGAGCCTGTCGGACACCGATGTCCGGCGGCTGACGGCGATGAACGTGCTCGCCGCCGCGGGGGACGGTTTCCGGGTGGACGTGGGGCTGCTGAGGCTCGGGGTCGCGCTGCTCGACGTACCGATCGCCCACGAGACGATCCTGGCGGCGCGCGGAGTGCTGATCGAGCACACCCGGTCGGCGGCGCACGAGCTGACGGCGCTGTTCCGGGACGAGGTGTGGGGGCCGTTCACGCAGGGCGAGAGCGATCCGGAGCGGGTGGAATCGATGAAGGCGCTGTCGGCGCACATGCAGCCGATGGTGGTCCAGGCGCTGGTGACGGCCTTCCAGCGGTCGCTACGGGAGGAACTACGGGCGGCGTTCGCCTCGGAACCGGAGGCATGACCGGCGACACGACCGGCGAGGGACGGCGGGCCGGACGGCAGGCGGGCACCCCCGCCGTCCGGGTAGGTTGCCGATCATGGCAGTCATCCATCGCACGACCATGTCGCCCGGCAAGCTCGAACTCCTCGCCGGCTGGCTGCCCTTGCGCCCCTGGTACCGGGGTGGCTCGGGTGGTCCTCAGCTCTCCAAGGCCGGTGGTTTCCGGCTCGACGACCCCGAGGGCGAGGTGGGCATCGAGTTCATGGTGGTCACCGACGCCGTCGGGGACGATCCGGTGACCTACCTGGTCCCGCTGACCTACCGCGGCGCTCCGCTCAAGGGCGCCGAGGACGGCCTGATCGGCACGTCCGAGCATGGTGTGCTGGGCCGTCGCTGGATCTACGACGGGGCCCACGACCCCGTCCTGGTCGAGCAGTTGCTGGCTCTGCTGGCGGGCCGGACGACGGCCCAGGACCAGAACGTGGACGACACCCCCGACCCGACGGTCGAGGTCCCTGCCGAGGGGGCCGGGGTGCCGGCGGGCCTGACCGGCCCCGGGACCGTGACGGACACCGCCGAGGCGAGCCTCGTCACCGTGGGCCCGATGATGGAGGAGGGCCCCGTGTCGACCATGACCGTGTGCCGGGTACTGCGTCCCGCTCCCGCCGGTGACGGCGCGGGACGACGGGTACTGGCCGGCTGGTCCGCCCCGGACGGGACCCGGCGGCACGGTCTGTTCGCCCACCTGGCCGTGTCCGAGGACTGACCGGAGGAACACCTCGGGCCCGCCCCCAGGGGCGGGCCCGAGGCCGTCACCGGATCAGTCGGCGTAGGTCTCGCCGCGCTCGGCCTTCGCGACCAGCGAGGCCGGCGGGGTGAAGCGCTCGCCGTAGGTGTCGGCGAGGTCGCGGGCCCGGGCCACGAAGCCGGGCAGGCCGCCCTCGTAGCCGTTGATGTACTGGATCACGCCGCCCGTCCAGGCCGGGAAGCCGATGCCCATGATGGAGCCGATGTTGGCGTCGGCGATCGAGGTGAGGACGCCCTCGTCGAGGCAGCGGACGGTGTCCAGGGCCTCGGCGAAGAGCATCCGCTCCTTCATGTCCTCGAACGGGATCTCGTACCCGGGCTTGGCGAAGTGCTCGCGCAGGCCCGGCCAGATGCGGGCGCGCTTGCCGGCTTCGTCGTACTCGTAGAAGCCCGCCCCACCGCTGCGGCCGGGACGCTCGAACTCGTCCACCATGCGGTCGATGACCGCGTCGGCGGGGTGTTCGGTCCACGCCTTGCCCTCGGCTTCGAAGGCCTTTCGGCTCTCGTTGCGGATCTTGCGCGGCAGGGTGAGGGTGAGCTCGTCCATCAGGGAGAGCACCTTGGCCGGGTAACCGGCCTGGGCGGCGGCCTGTTCGATCGACGCGGGCTCGGCCCCCTCGCCGACCATCGCCACGCCCTCGTTGATGAACTGGCCGATGACGCGCGAGGTGAAGAAGCCGCGCGAGTCGTTGACCACGATCGGCGTCTTGTTGATCTGGCGGACCAGGTCGAAGGCGCGGGCGATGGCCTCGTCGCCGGTCCGCTCCCCCTTGATGATCTCCACGAGCGGCATCTTGTCGACGGGCGAGAAGAAGTGCAGCCCGATGAAGTCGACCGGCCGCGCGACACCTTCCGCGAGGCCCGTGATGGGCAGCGTGGAGGTGTTCGAGCACAGCAGCGCGTCCGGCTCGATGACGTCCTGGATCTCCTGGAACACCTTGTGCTTGAGGGAGGTGTCCTCGAAGACGGCCTCGATGACGGCGTCGCAGCCCGCGAGGTCGGCCACGTCGGCGGTCGGGGTGATCCGGGCGAGCAGCTCGGCGCGCCCCGCCTCGGTGGTCCGGCCCCGGGAGAGCGCCTTGTCGAGCAGCTTCTCGGAGTACGCCTTGCCCTTGGCGGCGGCCTCGGCGGTGACGTCCTTCAGCACCACCTCGATGCCCGCACGGGCGCAGGAGTAGGCGATGCCCGCGCCCATCATCCCGGCGCCGAGGACGGCGACCTTGCGGACCTTGCGGGGCTCCACGCCCTGCGGGCGGCTGCGGCCCGCGTTGACGGCCTGGAGGTCGAAGAAGAACGCCTGGATCATGTTCTTGGCGGTCTGGCCGGTGACCAGCTCGGTGAAGTAGCGGGCCTCGATGGTCAGCGCGGTCTCGAAGTCCACCTGGGAGCCCTCGACGGCGCAGGCCAGGATGTTGCGCGGCGCCGGGTACGGGGCCCCGTTCAGCTGCTTCTTCAGGTTGGCCGGGAAGGCCGGGAGGTTGGCGGCGAACCGCGGGTTGGACGGCGTACCGCCCGGGATCTTGTAGCCGGGTACGTCCCAGGGCTGCTTCGACTCGGGGTGCGCGTCGATGAAGGCGCGGGCCTTGGTCAGCATCTCCTCGGGGGTGGCGGCCAGTTCGTGCACGAGGCCGCTGTCCAGGGCGCGCTGCGGGGTGTACTGGGTGCCCTGGAGCAGCACCTTGAGCAGCGCGTCGGCGATGCCCATCAGGCGCACGGTACGGGTGACACCGCCACCGGCGGGGAGGAGGCCCAGGGTGACCTCGGGCAGGCCGATCTTGGAGCCGGGCGCGTCGAGGGCGACGCGGTGGTGACAGGCGAGGGCGATCTCGTAGCCGCCGCCGAGGGCCGCGCCGTTGATGGCGGCGACGACGGGCTTGCCGAGGGTCTCGATCCGGCGCAGGGAGCGCTTGATCTCGGTGCCGGTGTCGAAGGCGATCTGCGCGTGCTCGGGGCGCAGTCGGATCATGTCCTTGAGGTCGCCGCCCGCGAAGAAGGTCTTCTTGGCGGAGGTGAAGACGATGCCGCGGATGGAGTCCTTCTCGGCCTCGGCGCGGTCGGCGACGGCCGCGATGGAGTCCTTGAAGGCCTGGTTCATCGTGTTGGCGGACTGGTCGGGGTCGTCGAGGATCAGGGTGACGACGCCGGTCTCGTCCTGTTCCCAGCGGATCGTGGTGGACTCGCTCATGGTCACTGCTTTCGTTTCGGAAGGTCCGGTGGGCAGGGGGAACAGGACGGATCAGAGGCGTTCGACGATGGTGGCGACGCCCATGCCGCCGCCGACGCAGAGGGTGACGAGGCCGTAGCGCTTGTCCTGGCGCTCCAGCTCGTCGACGATCGTGCCGAGGATCATCGCGCCGGTGGCGCCGAGGGGGTGGCCGAGCGCGATGGCGCCGCCGTTGACGTTGACCTTGTCGAGGGACAGGCCCATGTCCTTGACGAAGCGCAGGACGACGCCCGCGAAGGCCTCGTTGATCTCGACGAGGTCGATGTCGTCGATGGTCAGGCCGGCCTTGGCGAGGGCCTTGCGGGTGGCGGGGGCGGGGCCGGTGAGCATGATGGTGGGCTCGGAGCCGGAGACGGCCGCCGAGACGATCCGGGCGCGCGGGGTCAGCCCGCCCCGCTCTCCGGCCTCGCGGGAGCCGATGGCGACGAGGGAGGCGCCGTCGACGATGCCGGAGGAGTTGCCGGCGTGGTGGACGTGGTCGATCTTCTCGACCCAGTGGTACTTCTGCAGCGCGACCGCGTCGAAGCCGCCGAGCTCGCCGATGTCGGCGAAGGAGGGCTTCAGCTTGGCGAGGGTGTCGGCGGTGGTGCCGGGGCGGACGAACTCGTCGTGGTCCAGGACGATCAGACCGTTGCGGTCGGTGACCGGGACCACGGACTTCGCGAAGCGGCCGTCCTTGATGGCGGCGGCGGCACGCTCCTGGGAGAGGGCCGCGTACTCGTCGACGTCGCGCCGGGAGAAGCCCTCGATGGTGGCGATCAGGTCGGCGCCGATGCCCTGCGGGACGAAGCCGGTGTCCCAGTTGGTCATCGGGTCGGCGAACCAGGCGCCGCCGTCGGAGGCCATCGGGACGCGGGACATGGACTCCACGCCGCCCGCGAGGACCAGGTCCTCCCAGCCGGAGCGGACCTTCGCGGCGGCCAGGTTGACGGCCTCCAGGCCGGAGGCGCAGAAGCGGTTCTCCTGTACACCGGCGACGGTGTCCGGGAGGCCGGCAGCGATGGCCGCGATCCGGGCGATGTCGGAACCCTGGTCGCCGACCGGGCCGACGACGCCGAGCACGATGTCGTCGATGGTGCCGGGGTCGAGGCCCGGGTTGCGCTCGCGCAGGGCGTCGATGAGTCCGACGACCAGGTCGATCGGCTTGGTGCCGTGCAGGGCGCCATTGGCCTTGCCGCGGCCGCGCGGGGTACGGATCGCGTCGTATACGTAAGCTTCGGTGCTCACTGGTCAAGCCTTTCGGAGGTGTCCAGGGGGGAGGAAGGAAGAGGGAGGTCAGCCGAGCAGGGAACGGCCGATGATCTCCTTCATGATCTCGGTCGTGCCGCCGTAGATGGTCTGGATACGACCGTCGATGAAGGCTCGGGCGACCCGGTATTCGCTCATGTAGCCGTAGCCGCCGTGGAGTTGCAGGCAGCGGTCGGCGACGCGCTTCTGCAGTTCGGTGGCCCACCACTTGGCCATCGAGGCGTGCACATGGTCCAGTTCGCCGTTGGAGTGGTCGGTGATGCAGCGGTCGAGGAAGGTCCGGGTGACGGCGACCTCGGTGGCCATCTCCGCTATCTCGAACCGGATGTGCTGCAGCTTGGCCAGCGGACGGCCGAAGGCCTCGCGCTCCTTCACGTACTGGGTGGTGATCTCCAGCAGGTGTTCGGCGGCGGCGATGCCGGCCATCGCGATGCCCATCCGCTCCTGCGCGAGATTGGTCATCAGGTGGACGAAGGCGCCGTTCAGCTCGCCGAGCAGGTTCTCCTTCGGGACGCGTACGTCGTCGAAGAACAGCTCGGCGGTGTCCTGGGACTTCTGGCCGATCTTGTCGAGGTTGCGGCCGCGCTCGAAGCCCTCCGCACCACGCTCGACGACCAGCAGCGACAGTCCGTGCGCCCCGCCCTCGGGGGTGGTCTTGGCGACCACGATCACCAGGTCGGCGAGGATCCCGTTGGAGATGAAGGTCTTGGAGCCGTTCAGCACCCAGTGGTCGCCGTGGTCCTCGGCGGTGGTCCGGATCCCCTGGAGGTCGGAGCCCGCGCCCGGCTCGGTCATCGCGATGGCGGTGATGGTCTCGCCGGAGCAGAAGCCGGGCAGCCAGCGGCGCTTCTGCTCCTCGGTGGCGAGCGAGGTCAGGTAGGGCCCGATGATGTCGTTGTGCAGGCCGATGGCCAGCCCCGGGGCCCCCGCGCGGGTGAATTCCTCGGCGATCACGGCGGCGTAGCGGAAGTCGGTGTTCCCGCCGCCGCCGTACTCCTCGGGGACGGCAAGGCCCAGCAGCCCCTGGCGGCCCGCGGCCCGCCAGGCCTCGCGGCTGACGATGCCGTCCTTCTCCCATTGTTCGTAGTGCGGCAGCACCTCCTTGCTGAGGAAGGTGCGTACGGTCTCGCGGAACGCCTCGTGGTCGGCGTCGAAGATGCGGCGTTGCATCGGGGCCCCCTAGAGCCAGCTCTTGACGGTTTCGATCAGCTTGGCCGGGTCGGGGCCGACCGGTGTGACGTTGAGCATGGTGACGCCCGCCTCGCGGAAGGCCTCGACGCGCTCGCGTACGTACCCCTCGGGCCCGCACAGCGTCATCAGCTCGCAGAACTCGTCCGGGACGGCGGCGGCTGCGTCGCGCTTGCGTCCGGCGAGGTACAGCTCCTGGATCCGCCGGGCCTCTTCCTCGTACCCGTAGGCGACGGCCAGGTCGTTGTAGAAGTTCTTGCCGACCGCGCCCATCCCGCCGACGTACAGGGCGATCTGCGGGCGCGCGAGGTCCCGTGCGGCGGCCGCGTCGTCGCCGATGGCGAGCAGGCCGCCCGCGACGGTCTGCAGCGGGCCGAGCTCCGGCGAGCGCTTGGCGGCGCCCTCGGCGAGCGGGCCGCCCCACACCGCGGCGGCCTTCTCCGGGATGAAGAGCGTGGGCAGCCAGCCGTCCGCGATCTCGGCGGTCATCCGGACGTTGGCCGGGCCGAGCGAGGCGATGTAGACGGGGATCGCGGGGCGCACCGGGCGGGTGAGGATCTTCAGCGGCTTGCCGTGCCGGCCGCCCTTCTCGGGCGGCAGCGGCATGTCGGTGATGCCGTGGTGGTCGATCGTCTCGCGGCGCCAGATGCGCCGGCACAGCTCGACCGTCTCCCGGGTCCGGCCGAGCGGCTTGTCGTACGGCATCCCGTGCCAGCCCTCGACGACCTGCGGGCCGGAGGCACCCAGACCCAGCAGCGCCCGGCCGCCGGAGAGCGCGTCCAGGCCGGCGGCGGTCTGGGCGATGAGGCCGGGGGTGCGCGAGTAGACGTTGAGGATGGCCGAGCCGATCTTCAGCCGCTCGGTGCGGGCGGCGAGGTAGCCCATGATCGTCGGGGAGTCGAAGCCCCAGGCCTCGGCCACCCATACGGCGTCGAGCCCGGCCGACTCCAGCGCGGCGGCCTGGTCGGCGGCCCGGCGCGGGTCCCCGGCGTAGTCGAGCATCATGGACAGTTCCATCAGTTCTCCTCCTCCTGCGCGAGCAGGGCCGGTACGTCCCAGTCGGCCGCGACCGACTCCGTGTGCGCGCCCGGCTGCGCCGGTCCTGTGGTGAGGGCACCCGGGGTCGTCGAGAAGCGCGGCGCGGGCGCGGGCTGGACGATCCCGCCGAGGTCGGTGAAGGTCCCGCGGGCGGCGAGGTGCGGATGCTCCGGGGCCTCGCGCAGCGAGAGCACGGGCGCCACGCAGGCGTCGCTGCCCTCGAACACGGCCGTCCACTGCGCGCGCGTACGGGTCCTGAAGCGTGCGGCGACGACCTCCCGCAGCTCGCCCCAGCGGGCGAGGTCCTTGCGGGCCGGGGCCTGGTCCTCGATGCCGAGGAGCTCCACGAAGGTGTCGTAGAACTGCTGCTCCAGCGCGCCGACCGCCATGTACCCGCCGTCGGAGGTCTCGTAGGTGCCGTAGAAGGGACAGCCACCGTCGAGGAGGTTGGCGCCGCGGCGGTCCTGCCAGCCGCCCGCCGCCATCATTCCGTGGATCATGGCGGTGAGGTGGGCGGTGCCGTCGACGATCGCCGCGTCGACGACCTGGCCGGTGCCGGTGGCGCGGGCGTGGTGCAGGGCGGCGAGGACCCCGATGACCAGGTAGAGCGAGCCGCCCGCGTAGTCCCCGACCAGGTTGGCGGGGACGGCCGGCGGCTCCCCCGGCTTCCCGATCATGCCGAGTGCGCCGGTGACGGCGATGTACGCGATGTCGTGCCCGGCGGTCTCGGCGAGCGGGCCGTCCTGGCCCCAGCCGGTCATCCGGCCGTAGACGAGCTTCGGATTGCGGGCGTGGCACTCGGCCGGTCCGACCCCGAGGCGCTCGGCGACCCCCGGCCGGAACCCTTCGAGGAGCACGTCGGCCCGCTCGACCAGGTCGAGGACCCGGGCGGGTCCGTCGGCGGACTTGAGGTCGAGGAGGACGGACCGCTTGCCGCGGTTGGTGATGTCGTAGGCCGGATCGACCGCGAGCCCGCCACCACCGGGCCGGTCCACCCGTACGACGTCGGCGCCCAGGTCGGCGAGGAGCATGGCGGCGAACGGTCCGGGGCCGATGCCCGCCAGTTCGACGACGCGCACCCCGGCGAGCGGGCCGGGCCCGCTCGCGTCCCGGTTCCCGTTCCCTGTCACTGCCATCGGGCCCCCAGCGGCTCTGGTGTGCATGGTGTGCGTGGTGTGCGGCTATGTGACACAACTGATGTAACACCAGTGATGCTAGGAACGTGTTCCATCGAACACAAGCCCCCGGGCGGGGCGCCCGGGGGATCGTCCGACCCCGGAGCGTCCGGGCCGTCCCTTTCGGATCTTGCCGGGCCCGGCCCGCTCGGCAAGCCGAGAGGGACCGCCTGGCTCCGCGCGCCGCTCTCCCCCGCCCGGCGCGGCGTACCCGCTCGTACCGGCGGCCGAGCATCACGCTAGCCTCGGCCACCGAAACCCCCTGGGAGGAGCCGTTCATGAACGCAACTGTCCCGCACGACCGGCCGGAACGCGCCTACGACGTCGTGCTGTTCGGCGCCACCGGGTTCGTGGGCGCGCTCACCGCCGAGTACCTCGCCGCGCACGCGCCCGCCGGCTGCCGGTGGGCGCTGGCCGGCCGGGACACCGCGAAGCTGGAGCGGCTGCGTGAACGGCTGGCCTCGATCGACCCGGCGTGCGCCCGGCTGCCGCTGCTGCGGGCCGACGCCCAGGACCCCGCGGCCGTAAGGGAGCTGGCCGCGTCCACCCGGGTGCTGGCCACGACCGTGGGCCCGTACATCTGGTACGGGGCGGAGCTGGTGGCCGCCTGCGCCGAGGCGGGCACGGACTACGTGGACCTCACGGGCGAGCCGGAGTTCGTGGACCGCATGTACGTCGAGCACGACGCACGGGCCCGGGAGACCGGGGCGCGGATCGTGCACGCCTGTGGCTTCGACTCGATCCCGGCCGACCTCGGGGCGTACTTCACGGTCCGGCAGCTGCCACGGGGGGTCCCGCTGGCGGTCGACGGGTTCATGCGGTCCAACGCCTTCTTCTCCGGCGGCACCCTGGCCTCCGCGCTGACGGCCCTGAGCCGTGGCCCCCAGACCCTGGCCGCGGCGCGTGAGCGCCGGCTGCACGAGCCCCGGCTGCTGGGGCGGCGGGCCCGCGGTCCGGTGGGGGTGCCGCGGTTCAGCCGGGAGACCGGGACGTGGGCGATGCCGTTGCCCTCGCTGGACCCGCGGATCGTGGCCCGGTCGGCGGCCGCGCTGGAGCGCTACGGCCCGGACTTCCGCTACCGGCACTACGCCTCCGTCAAGCACCTGCCCGTCGCGGTGGGCGGTACGGCGGCGCTGGGGGCGACGGTGGCCCTGGCGCAGGTGCCGCCGGCCCGGCGGTGGCTGATGAACCGCTGGGAACCGGGCCAGGGGCCGGACGCGGAGCGCCGTGCGCGCAGCTGGTTCACCGTGCGGTTCGTGGGCGAGGGCGGCGGCCGGCGGGTGTTCACGGAGGTCGCGGGCGGCGACCCCGGTTACGGGGAGACGGCGAAGATGCTGGCCGAGTCGGCGCTGTGCCTGGCCCACGACGCCCTGCCGGAGGTGGCCGGACAGCTGACGACGGCCGTGGCGATGGGCGACGCCCTGATCGCCCGCCTCCAGAAGGCCGGGATCACCTTCCGGGTGGCGGACGCCCGCTGACGCACGGTCGGCCGGTCGCCCGCCGGCCGGCCGGGGCACCCGCACCGGGTGCCTCAGGAGGCCTCCCGCAGCGCTCGGCGGCACAGGGAGTCGGCGTGGCGGGTGGTCTCGGGGATCCGGAAGCGCGGGCTCAGGGCCAGGGCGTGTGCGCAGGCGTTGTCCAGCGAGACCCGGTGCCCGACGGACACGTAGACCGGCTTGATCCCGTCCTGTGTGCGCAGCGCCCGCCCGACCTCGGTCCCGTCGGCCGCGAGGAGCGCGGCGCTGTCGCCCCGCCGGGCGCCCGGTTCCTCGTAGGTGAAGGTGAACGGGTTCTTCGCGATGCCGATGGTCGGGTGTCCGGTGACCACCCCGAGGTGGCAGGCGAGGCCGAAGCCGCGGGGGTGCGCGAGACCGTAGCCGTCGCAGACGACGAGGCCGGGCCCGGTCTTCAGGGAGTCGAGGGCGGCCAGTACGGTCGGCAGCTCGCGGAAGGCGAGCAGCCCGGGCACGTAGGGGAAGCTGACATGCCCGACGGCGGTGGCTTCCTCGACGACCTCCAGGGTGGCGGCGTCGAGCACCACGGCCGCGGCGGCGACCAGGTCGCGCGCGTCGTCGTAGGCGACGTCCACGCCCGTGACGAGGCCGCGGCCGGGTGGCGGGCCGGGCTCGGTGAGCACGACCTGATGGCGTAGTTCGTCCTGTATCGCCCGGGCCTCGGCCTCGTCGGCGGGGGTCTTCACACTCGTCATGATGGAGCGAGAGTAGCCTGGCGATCATGTTCGTCATGGAGCTCAGCTACACCGCCCCTCTCGAGTCCGTCGAAGAGCAGATGGACGCTCACATCGCCTGGCTGGACGGCTACTACGCCGCCGGCGTGTTCCTCGCGTCGGGGCGCAAGGTCCCGCGCGACGGCGGCGTGATCCTGGCCGGTGGGGTGTCCCGGGCGGAGATCGAGCGGATCGCGGCCGAGGACCCCTTCGCGGTGGCGGGTGTCTGCGCCTACACCATCACCGAGTTCATCGCCACGAAGACCTCCGCGGACCTGTCGACGGTGCGGGAGAACCCGGTCACGTAGGCCCTCTCTTCCGGATGGTGCCGGTCGAGCCCGGGCGGTCGGTGCCATGGCGTCTCCCCAGGCCCACAGGGCCGAGGGGCAGCATCGCAAGGCGGAGGGTCCGGACGAGCCCGCCCGGCGCGGTGACCGGCAGCGTTCACCGGGTCGCACGGCCCGTCGGCGCCGCACCGAGGTGTCGGAACATGGGACTACGTCCGCGCCGGGACGGGACGGCCCCTTGGGCCGTCGCTCGTGGATCCTGCCGGTCGAACCCGGGGCGTCCGGTGCCGTGCCGTGCGGGTCGGGCACGCGGGCGTCCCCTGCCCCGAACCCCCTCCGGGCCCGAGGCTGTCCCGTTCGTCCGGGCTCCGCGCAAGCTCCACGGTCCACCTGGCGACGCTTTCCCTTCGGCCGTGGCGTGCCCGGGGACCCCTCGCACCGGACTCCGCTCCCTGATCCGGCCCGACCGACCGGACGTCCCCCAGAACCCCTCGACCGCCCTCACCCACCGGAGTGTTCATGCAGCCGCGCCTCGCCGTTCCCGCCGACGTCCCCGAGCTCATACGCCTGCGCGCCGCCGCGCTCGACGCCCTCGGGGTCGACCCCGGGCCCGCCGACGCCGCCTGGCGACAGGTCGCCCGCACCTGGTTCCTCGAACGCGTCGGCGACCGCCCCCACGTACGCTGCCTGGTCGTCGGCGGAGCCCCCGGCGAACCGCTGCTCGCCACCGGCATGGCCTGGGTCACCTACCACCTGCCCGGTCCGCTGTGGACCGACGGCCGGCGCGGCTACCTCGACGGGATCGTCACCGACGCGCCCGCCCGTGGGCGGGGTCACGGCCGCCGGATCGTCGACGCGTTGGTCGCCTGGCTCGGCAGCGTCGACATCCACTACGTGCAGCTGCACGCGAGCCCGGACGGCGAGCCCGTCTACCGGGCCGCGGGCTTCACCGCCGGGCGCTACCCGGGCATGGACCTCGTCACCACCCCGGCGCCGCCCGCGCCCCCGGCCGCGCCGGCCCCGCCTGCCCCGGCCGGCTGATCAGCGGCGCCGTTCCAGCCGCGCCACGCGTCCCTTCTCCCCCGCCGCCCAGCATCCGGTGTCCGTCGCGCAGTCGACCGTGTCGAAGGAGCCCGCCTCCAGGGACCGCCAGCCGCGACCCCCGTCCGTGGTCACATCGGTGCCGGTGGGCCCGACCGCGAGCGCCGTCCCCCGGCTGTACGGGAACCAGGCCGCGCCCGAGCGGTAGGCCGGCGGCGGTGTCGCGGCCTGGCGCCAGGTGCGTCCCCCGTCCGCGGACACGGCCGCGGCCTGCGGGGAGGCCTGCCCGGTGCGGTAGTCACCGCCGACCGCGAGTCCCCTCGTACGGTCCCGGAAGGCGAGGGCGAAGACCCCGCGCGCCGGATCGCCCGCCGGGACGGTGGATTCGGCGACCCGCCAGGTCAGGCCGCGGTCAGCGGAGTGCAGCACGCGGGCCTGCGCCCCGCCGCCGGTGGCCAGCCACACGTCGCGCGGGCCGGAGCTCACCAGGCACTGGCCGCTCGCGGCGAAGCCCGCCTCGCCCGGCAGCGCCTCGGGCATGCCCTCGTTCGGCAGGACCCGCCAGGTGCGGCCGCCGTCGTCGGTGGCCAGGATGTGGAACTTCCCGTCCACCGGATCGCTCATGGCCAGGCCGTGGCGGGCGTCGAAGAAGGTGAGGCAGTCGTAGAAGGCGCGCGGGTCGGGGTTGCGGAAGGCCTCGGTCCAGGTGGCTCCGCCGTCCTCGGTGCGCAGGACGCGGGATGCCTCGCCCTCCCCGATGGACAGGGCCACCGCGCGCCGTGCGTCGAAGGCCTCGATGTCGCGGAACTCCAGACCCTCCGCGACCGCGCCGGGTGGCGAGACGTCACGCCAGCTGCGGCCACCGTCCACCGTGCGCAGCACGGTCCCCTTGGAACCGGCCACCCAGGCCGTGGTCCGGGTGACCGCCGCGAGTCCGCGGAAGCGTACGTCGCTCTTCCCGGTGTCCTTCAGGGCCCAGCCGGCGCCGCGTAAGTCCTGTGCCACCGGGGCCGGGTCGGTGGCCGGGGCCGCATCGGCCTGGGCGGGGGCGGCCAGTACCCCCACGACCAGGGCTGCCGCGCACATGCCGATTCCGAGTTCCAGAAGTCTCATGGCGCCGGAAGCTAACGCACCCGGGATGCGCCGTCCAGAGCGCCTTCCGGCCCCTGCCGTCGCACCTGCCCCAGCCCCCGTGGCCGGGTCACAGGCTCGCGTCGCGGTGGGTCACGCCGCCGTCGAGGACGGTGAGGAGCACGGGCAGCTGCGGCAGTTCGGTGGCGGCGACGGTGAGCGGGTCGTCGGCGAGGACCGTCAGGTCGGCGCGGTGGCCGAGGGCGATCCGGCCCGCCAGATCCTCCTCGCCGGCGGCACGGGCGGCGTTGACGGTCATGCCCTGGAGGGCCTGGAGCGCGGTGAGGGCCTGCTCGGGACCGTGCGGGGCCTGGGTGAGGTCGCGGCTGGGTCGGCGGTGGCGGGCGCCGCCCATCACGCCGAGCGGCGGGTACGGGGCGATCGGCCAGTCCGAACCGAGGACCACGGTGGCTCCGGAGTCCCACAGGTCGCGGCAGCGCCAGGCGCGTGAGGCGCGCTCCTCGCCGAGCCGGCGGGACCAGTTGTCGGTGTGATCGGCACGGGTGAAGTCGCAGCAGTGGGTGGGCTGTACGGAGGCGATGACGTCGAGCTCGGCGAAGCGGCGCAGGGTGTCGTCGGGGACGGTCTCGATGTGCTCGACCCGATGGCGCACCCGGGACCCGGACCCGGACCCGAGCCCGTCGGAGGCCCGGGCCTTCTCGATCGCGTCGAGCACGTGCCGTACGGCGGCGTCGCCGATGGCGTGGGTGGCGACGGGCACGCCGGCCCGGTGGAACTGGCCGACGATCCTCGTGTAGACCTCCGGGTCGGGCCAGAAGGCGTGTGTGGACTCGCCGTTGCGGTCCGGTTGTTCCAGCCAGGCGGTGCCGTTGTCGATCGTGCCGTCCATGAAGATCTTCACGCCTTCGGTGCGCCACAGCCGGCCGCCGACGCCCTGCCCGGCGATGAGCGCGTGCACGGCCTCGGCGTCGGAGCCGGGCTGGCACCAGGGCGCGACGCGCAGGCGCAGCGGCAGTCGACCGGCGTCGTCGAGTTCGGCGTAGAAGGCGAGGCTGTCCCCGTTCGCGTCCATGGCGTGGCCGCCGGTCAGCCCGGCGGCGGCCATCGCACGCAGTGCGACGGCCAGCCGGTCGCGGCGCTCCTCGCGGGTGGGCTGCGGGGCGACGCGTTCGACGAGTTCGCAGGCGGCGTCCTCCAGGAGCAGGCCGGTGGGCCGGCCCTCCGCGTCGCAGACCACCTCGGCGGAGGCCTGGTCGAAGGTCCGCGGCCCGTCCACACCGGCGAGTTCGAGGGCGCGCCGGCTGGCCAGCATGGAGTGCGCGTCGAAGAGCAGGAGGGTGGCGGGCACGCCGTCGAGGACGGAGTCGAAGGGGGCGATCTCGACGGGCCGGTCCCCGAAGGCGTTCGGGTCCAGGCCCCAGCCGGTCAGCCAGGCACCGCGGGCGAGTCCGCGCACGCCGGCGGCGAGCGTCTCGCGGAGCTGGTCCAGGTCGCTGCAGCCGGACAGGTCGAGGCCATGGGTCAGTTCGGCGCCCGAGACGGGGTGGATGTGGCCGTCGACCAGGCCGGGGGTCACGACGGCCCCCTTGAGGTCGACCACCGTGGTCGAGGCGTCGGCGAGCGCTCGGACGTGGTGGTCGTCGCCGAGCGCCGTGATCCGTCCGTCGGCCGCGGCCAGGGCGGTGTCCGGCAGGAACCCGCCCGTGGCCGGGTCGAGCAGACGGGCGTTGAGCAGGACGAGCGAGGTGCGCACGGAGCCTCCAGCGGGGGCGGGGGTGGGGAGCGTCGGGCGGGGCCAAGGGGGACGCAAGGGGGACGCAAGGGGGCAAAGGAGGTGAGGGCGACGGGACCGGCAGGGGAAGGGATCAGGTGTCGCGGGTGAGGGCGCCGTGGGGCAGGCCGAGTTCGCGCTCCGCGGTGGTGACCGCCATCCGGGTCACCGCGTCGGGACGGTCGCGGTCCTCGGTGTTGGCGTGGGCGCCGAGGCCGTCGAGGACGACGAGGATCTGAATGGCCGTCACGTACGGGTCCCGCGTACGGAACTCGCCGTGCTCGACGCCCTCGCGGATCACGTCTTCCAGCCGGCCTCGCCAGGCGGCCTCCTGCTCGGCGACCCGGTCACGCAGGAGCGGCCGGTAGCGGCTGAGGTGGCGGGCGTTGATCCAGAGCCGACTGATGGCGTCGTAGGCCTCTCCGGAGGTGCGACCGAAGAACCGCTCCAGCCGCTCGGTCGCGGTCGACGCGTCCGCACCGGCGCCCGCGCCGGCGCCCGCCCCTGCGGGCCCCGTGAGCCCTGCGGACCCTGCGAGCGCCGCCGCTCCCGCGGGCCCTGTCGCCGCGGCCGTGGCGGTGGGTGCCTGCGTTCCGGCCGGCAGCAGGACCTCCAGCTCGGCCCCGGCGGCCGTCCCGAACGCCTCGGCGACCAGGTCCTCCACCGAGGGGAAGTAGTGACTGATCAGTCCGGGCCGGACGTCGAGCTCGTCGGCGATCCGGCGCAGCGTGAGGCACTCCAGCCCCTCGGCCAGGGCGACCGCGGCGGCCGTCTCGACGATCTCGGCCCTGCGGGCCTCCGGGGACTTGCGAATTCGCTTGCGCTGGACGCTTGACGACATACCGAGGATGCTATTGAGTGTGCGACCAATAAGCAAGCGAGGCGGACACGCCCAGCACCCGGAGGTCCCTCATGGCGTCCCCGATCCCTGACTCGCCTCCCGGCTCGCACCCGGCCCCCGGAGCACTCGGCCCGGCCGCGCCGACCTCGGAACGGGCCACCCGCATCGAGGCCCACGGCATCGACCACATCCCCGACTCCGAGCGCCACGGCCGCCCCCGGGACCTCTTCTCCGTCTGGGCCGCGGCGAACGTCAACTACCTCAGCCTGGTGATCGGCGGCGCGCTGGTCCTCATGGGGCTGAGCCTGTGGCAGTCCGTCGCCGTGATCGTGATCGGCAATCTGTTCTGGCTGCTCACCGGCCTGCTCGCCACCTCGGGCCCGGCGGCCGGCGCACCCAGCGAGGTGATCACCCGGGCCATGTACGGGGTCATCGGCAACCGGGTGATGAACGCGGTCGGCGGCTGGCTGGTCTCCGTCTGCTACTTCGCCCTGAACCTGGCCGCGGCGGCGGCCGCGGCCTTCGCCCTCGTGGAGCGGGCCGGCATCACGACGAACACCGGGATCAAGGCCGCCGTCATCGTGACCATCGCCGCGTTCACCCTGGCCATCAGCGTCTACGGACACGCGATGATCATGAAGCTCTACCTTCCGATGACCCTGGTCCTGGCCGCCGCCTTCGCCGTCGTCGCCGTCGCCGTGCTCGGGCACACCGACTTCGCCTACCGGCCCGACCCGCCCCTGACCGGCGTCGACCTCGGGGCGGTGCTGCTCGCCGGCACCACACTCGTCGCCTCGGGCCCGCTCTCCTACACCACCAGCGCCGACTTCTCCCGCTACCTGCCCCGCTCGTCCTCACGGAGGGCGATCATCGGCTGGACGGCCTTCGGAGCCTTCGTCCCCAGCGCCGTCGTCTGTTCGCTGGGCGCCTTCGCGGCGACCGCGGTCGACATGAGCGATCCCCAGGCCGCGCTGCAGAAGGTCCTGCCCGGGTGGTTCCACCCGGTCTTCCTGCTCGCCCTGATCCTCGGCACGATCTCCGTCAACGCCCTGACCGCCTACAGCGCCGGGCTCGCCCTGCAGGCCGTCGGGATCCGCATCCGACGCTCCGTCAGCGTCCTGTTCGACGGGGCCGTCGCCGTCGCGCTGACCCTGTACGGGCTGCTCGTCTCCAACCTCCTGGACACCGTCAGCAACTCGCTGCAGCTGATCGTCGTCCTGATCGGCCCGGTCATGGCGATCTACGCGACCGACATCCTGCTGCGCCGCTTCCGCTACGACGGCAGGGCGCTGGCCGACGAGAGCACCGGCAGCCCCTTCTGGTACACCGGGGGCGTCCATCTCGCCGGTGCCCTCGCGCTCGTGGCCGGGGTGGGCGCGGCCGCTCTGTGCGTCAACACCCTCTACACCGGGCCGATCGCCTCGGCCCTGGGCGGCATCGACCTCTCCCTGCCGGTCGGCATGACCGTCTCCGCCGCCCTCTACGCGGCCTCGGCCCGGACCCTTACGCCTGTGGAGTGATCGGTTACCGGCCCTTCTCGGAGGCGCCCCGGACCCGTCGCGGCGCGGGGCCACCTTCGGGCACATCGCCCGTCCGGTCACTCTGTGCGATCACACAGGGTGGTTCCAGCCAATCGGTGACACAGCTCACGCAACGGCCCATGCACGGATTTGCCGATTCCGGCGTCTATCGGGTTGCCGGGCCCCACCAACAGCCCGGCAGCAGATCCGCCGCAAGGGAGTGAGCCTTGATCACTGTCATCGAGCAGGCCGCACAGGCCCGTCTGGTCGCCACCGCGCCGAAGGTCGAGACCGTGCCCGTCACCCTCTGCTACGACCGCGCGGATCCGTTCGCCGTGCGCATGGCCTTCCCCGCCCCCGCCACGCTGGAGGGCGTCGAGGTCTCGTGGACCTTCTCGCGCGAGCTGTTGGAGTCCGGGTTGGACCGCCCGTCGGGCTACGGCGACGTACGGGTGCGCCCGTACGACGGCGACCGGACCACCATCGAGTTCCACGCGACCGAGGGCGTCGCGATCGTGCTGATGCTGACGGCGGAGCTGCACCGCTTCCTGGAGCGGGCGGCGACGGTGGTGCCGCCCGGCCTCGAACACCTCTACCTGGACATGGACCACAGCCTGGCCGAGCTGATGAGAGACACCTGCTGAGTAATTCGTTTGCGGGCGGCGACGGCCGCCCGTAGCTTCGAAGACGGCCCATCCCCGTCGAAACGGAGCAGGACATTGCTCGTCTGAGGTTCGAGACACCGACCACCACGCCCTACGGCTGAACCGTCGGCTGTCTCCCCGCGTTGCACGCACCACTCACGCAACCTGGAGGCCTCCATGAGTCATGCCCCTGCTTTCATCACCTGCTCCGCCCTGTCCTTCGACTGGCCCGACGGCACCCCCGTCTTCGACGGGTTCCAACTCACTGTGGGCCCCGGCCGCACCGGCCTGATCGGGCTCAACGGCTGCGGGAAGTCCACCCTGCTGAAGCTGATCGCCGGCGAACTGACCCCGACCGAGGGCCAGTCCTCCGTCGCCGGCTCGGTCGGATACCTCCCGCAGAACATCACCCTCGACACCGCGTTGCGCGTGGACGAGGCACTCGGTATCCACACCACCCGCGCCGCACTCCACGCCATCGAGGCGGGCGAGGCCACCGAGGCGAACTTCACGGCCGTCGGCGACGACTGGGACGTGGAGGAGCGGGCCCTGGCCACGCTCGACCAGCTCGGTCTCGCCCGGATCGGCCTGGACCGCACCGTCGGCGAACTGTCGGGCGGTGAGTCCGTACTGCTGCGGCTGGCCGCCCTGCTGCTCGCCCGCCCCGACGTCCTGCTGCTGGACGAGCCCACCAACAACCTGGACCTACGGGCCCGTAGCCGGCTGTACGCGGCGGTCGAGTCCTGGTCCGGGGTGATGCTCCTGGTCAGCCACGACCGGGAACTGCTGGAGCGGGTCGACCAGATCGCCGACCTGCGCGACGGCGAAGTGCGCTGGTACGGGGGCAACTTCACGGACTACGAGGAGATGCTCGCCGCCGAGCAGGAGTCGGCCGAGCGGATGGTCCGGGTCGCGGAGGCCGACGTACAGCGGCAGAAGCGCGAACTGGCGGACGCGCAGGTCAAATTGGCGCGGCGCAAACGGTACGGACAGAAGATGTACGACACCAAGCGCGAGCCGAAGATCGTGATGGGCGCGCGCAAGCGCGCGGCCCAGGAGTCGGCGGGCAAGCACCGGATCATGCACACCGAGAAACTGGCGCAGGCGAAGGAGCGCCTGGACCACGCGGTGGAGGCGGTGCGCGACGACGACGAGATCCGGATCCAACTGCCCGCCACCCAGGTCCCGCCGGGACGGCAGGTCCTGACGCTGAGCGACCTGCGCCTGGCCCACGGGGCCGCCGTGCGGGGCGAGTGGGAACTGCGGGGTCCGGAGCGGATCGCCCTGGTGGGCCGCAACGGCTCGGGCAAGACCACCCTGCTGCGCACGATCGCGGGGCAGCTCGCGCCGGAGTCCGGGGCGGTGGTGGCGCACGTGACGACGCGGTTCCTGCCGCAGCGGCTCGACGTGCTGGACGAGAGCCGTTCGGTGGTGGAGAACGTGGCGCGGTTCGCCCCGCAGGCCACGAACAACCTGATCCGGGCCCGGCTCGCGCACTTCCTGTTCCGCGGCGCCCGGGCGGACCGTCCGGCCGGCACGCTGTCGGGCGGCGAACGCTTCCGGGCGACACTGGCGGCCCTGCTGCTGGCGGAGCCGGCTCCGCAGCTGCTCATGCTGGACGAGCCGACGAACAACCTGGACCTGTCGAGCGTGCGGCAGCTGACCGACGCGCTGGAGTCGTACGAGGGCGCGCTCGTGGTGGCGAGCCACGACGTGCCGTTCCTGGAGTCGATCGGCATCACACGATGGCTCCTGCTGGACGGCGAGCTGCGCCCGACCACGGCCGAGGAGGTCCGGGAAACCCTGTGGTCGGGTGAGTGACAGCTCGTCGGCGTCGGCGTCGGCGTCGCCGGTGGGTCCGACACCGGACCCGCCGGCCTGCCGGCGTGTGGGCGGCGCGGGCCGGCCGACCGGCCGGCCGGCCGGTCAAGCGGAATCAAATTTCTCGCGTCGGAACGGGGCTCGCGAACCACCTGCCGGCGTGATTTCGGCCCTTCGAACCCCGCTCAGGCCGCTCATAAACTGCATAGATAGCTGGATGTAACCGGACATACACCTACCGGGGGGTTGGCTGGCCTTGATGTCACGCTTAACCTACGACTCCGTAGGCTACGGAACCGTAGGTAGTTCGCTTTACACCCAGGAGTACCCGTGACGATCACCTCTCCCCACCTCGGCAGCTCGGAGGCGTGGACGGACGCCAAGCTGCTGTTCGCGCTGGAAGAAGTGGTCGAAAAGGAGCTCAACCGCCATCTGAAGGTCACCAAGGACTGGATGCCCCACGAGTACGTCCCGTGGAGCGAGGGCCGGAACTTCCCCGGCTTCTTCGAGGACGGCGAAGCCTGGGACCCGCAGCAGTCCAAGGTCACCGACATCGGCAAGATCGCGCTGGTCGTGAACCTGCTGACCGAGGACAACCTCCCGAGCTACCACCACGAGATCGCGTCGCTCTTCGGCCGCAACGGCGCCTGGGGCACCTGGGTGCACCGTTGGACCGCCGAGGAGGGCCGCCACGGCATCGTGATGCGCGACTACCTGCTGGCCTCGCGCGCCGTGGACCCGGACAAGCTCGAAGCGTTCCGCATGCAGCACATGTCGGAGGGGTTCGAGTCCGACAACCGCCACTCGATGCTGCACTCGGTGGCGTACGTGGCCTTCCAGGAACTCGCGACCCGCATCTCGCACCGCAACACCGGCCACCAGTCCGGTGACCCGGTCTGCGACCGGATGCTGGCCCGCATCGCGCAGGACGAGAACCTGCACATGGTCTTCTACCGCAACCTGCTGGGCGCGGCCTTCGAGCTCGCCCCGGACCTGACCATGCAGGCCGTGCGCGACGTCGTCGTCAACTTCCGGATGCCCGGACACGGCATGCCCGGCTTCGAGCGGATGGCCGCACAGATGGCCATCGGCGGGGTCTACAACCTGCGGATCCACCACGACGACGTGCTGAGCCCCGTGATCCGCTTCCTCAAGATCATGGACATCGACGGCCTCGGCCCGGAGGGCCAGAAGGCCCAGGAGGAGCTCGGTCTGTTCATGAACGGCCTGGACTCCGAGGCCCGCAAGTTCGACGAGAAGCTGGCCGCCCGCGCCGCCCGCCTCGCCGCACGCAAGGGCTGACCGATTTCCGCTCGCTCGGGCGAGTGACGCCGATTGCCCTGGCAGAGCCGCGCTCTGCCAGGGTTTCGCGTCATGACCTCGCTCCAGGTGGACATCGACCAGCTGACCCGTCTGACGCGCGCCCTGGACTCCTCGCTGGTCTCCCTTCGGGAGGCCCGGCGCGCCCTGGACCACGTACGGCCCGATCAGCTGGGTACGGCGGACCTCGACGCGGCGTGTGACGGCTTCCAGGAACGCTGGGCCTACGGCACGCGGGAGCTGACCAAACGCGTCAAGGACCTCCGGGAGGGCGTGGACCGCAGCGCCTCGGAGTACGCGGAGCTGGATCAGGCCGTGCGTGCGGCCTTCCTCCGGGCGGCGGCCGCACGTGACTGAGTACGCGACGCTGGGCTTCGACCCGGCCCCCGGTGATCCCGCGTCGGTCCTGGCCCTGGCCAAGAAGCTCAGCGCCTCGGCCACCTCCCTCGGGGAGGCCTCCCGGGTGCTGAAGGACCTGGTCTCCCACAGTTCGGCCTGGCAGGGCGAGGCCGCCACCGCCTTCCGCGCCTCCCTCTCGCAGGACCTCCCCCGCTACCTCGGCGCGGCCCACACCTCCCTCGCGGAGGCGGCCCGCCGGCTCACGGGCTGGCACGACACCCTGGTCGCCCACCGCACGCTGGCCCAGCAGTACGAGGCCCGGGCCGCGGCGGCGAAGACGGAGGAGGCCGTCACCGATGCCCGCCGCCTGGCCCGCGAACTCGCCTCCGAGCACGGCACGGCCGCCCGCCGGGTGGCACAGACCCTGAACGCGGCGACGGACCGACTGGCCCCGAAGGAACCGGGCCTCCTGGCCTCGATCTGGAACAAGATCGTCGAAGACCCGGCGGACGCGATGTCGAACGCGTCGGCGATGCTCGGATTCGTCGGCGCGTTGGTGGCTCTGGCCTGCCCGCCGGCAGGGCTGGCGATCATGCTCGTCGGTAGCGGCCTGTCCTTGGCGGCCCTGGCCATGCACACCTCGGACCCGAAGTTCCGCAAGTCCCTGTCCGACGGCTTCACGAAGGGCCAGTTCGACGCGGACTTCTGGAAAAGCAGCGTGACGCTCCTCGGCGACACCGTCGGCACGGTCCCGGGCGTGGCGGCGGTCGCCTCCGGCGCCAAGGCGGGCACGGCGGCCGCCCGGGCGGCGATGGCGGCAGCTCCAGAAGGCAGCGCGGTAGTGGGGCTGGCGCCCGGGGCCACCGCGTTCCGCCAGTCGGCCTGGTCCACGTCGGACGAGCTCCGGCAGCTGGAAAGCCCCCTGACAGGGTGGGCCATGCGGTCATCGACTCCGGACGCCAGAGAACGAGCGGGCGTGGCGGTCGCAGGTACCGGCGCGCTGACTGCCGCGCTGGACTACACCCCGGACAACGAAACAGTCGAACAGAGCTCCACTGCGGTGGACGGCACCCGCGGGGTCCTGGAGGACACTCCTTCGGCGATCAGGAAATCAGGCCACGTCTGGACGGCGCTGAGGCCATGACATATCAGGGTGGCCTGCCTCAGGTCTGGTTCCGCCTCCCCCCGGGCTTTCATGACATCGGCCCCGAGGACGCCGCAGCCCTGGATTCGTACGCTGACGCCTTGGGCAGCCCCGCCGCCCAACGGGAACTGTCCCAGCTCGTAGACCGACTGGAGAACCTTGCGGCGCACGACGTTGTGCACACCGCACTTGGCTTCCACCCCGAAGAGCCGGTCGGGGCCGCCACTTCATTGTTCTCCCTGACAATCCAGCGGGGTAAGCAGCCCAACTCTCGGCTCTTCGTTGCACGCACAGCTCTGGCCATCGCCCGCTCACCGCTGTGGACCAGTGCCGTCCGCAGATTCATCGAGCTGCCGTCAGCCCTACCGTGCTGTCTGGTGTCCGGGGTCATTTCCGTGCCTGATGTTGAACATCACTTGTTTCAGGCCAGAGTCGCGACCGCACATCCAGATGGGCTCCACCTGCTCGTGCTCGATCTGACCAGCGCCTCGACCCAACACGCCGATGCTTACACGGACATCCTCGAGGCCGTTGCGCACACCCTCCAGTTCACCAACCCCGAACCGAGTGTGCCGAAGGCCGCCGGGACCTCACGCATCCTGGAGGTACTCCTATGAGCGTCACGCTCACCAAGGCCGCCTGGGACCACGCTCCGACAGTTGTCGGCTACAGAAAGTTGGCTCTCCGCCGCCTCGGATGGGTACTGAGCCTTGGCGGCCCACCCATGACTGCCATGGCCTGCACTGGTTTCATCCCGTATGCCGGACTGGTCTTTGCCCTCACGGCCGTACTCGCGGCCCCCCTCTTCCCCTGGGTGGTCATCGCCTACCTCCGTCGGCGTCGCGTCGCCGCGGTACTGCAGGCGTACCCCTGGAACGAGCTCCCGTGCCGGCACCAGCGCCGAGTGAACGGCAGCCCTGCAACCGTCGCCATCCCGTTCCGCGAGGACTTCACGGCCATGTTCCGGATCATCCCGTTCCCCGTGCCGCTCGCCCTGCTGGAAGACAGCCACCCGGACAGGATCTGGTTCGCGGGCGACCCCCGCTTCGGCGGCGTCGTGTCGCCCGTCGGGGGGCACTACCCCGTGCGCGTCGTCCCCCACACGCCGCGCCGGGAGGAGTGCGGTGGCGAGGGGTTCGAGCTCGCGCGGCGGGTGGGGTTGGTGCGCGGGAGTGGGAAGGCGACGCGCACCTGATCAGCGGCGGCGCAGGGCCTGTCGCTCGGACTCCGAGAGGCCGCCCCAGACGCCGAACCGCTCGTCGTTGGCCAGGGCGTACTCCAAGCACGCAGCCCGCCCCTCGCACGCCCCGCACAGTCGCTTCGCGTCACGCAGGGAGGAGCCGGGCTCCGGGAAGAAGAAGCCGGGGCCCGTCTGGGCGCACAGGGCGAGGTCGTACCAAGCGGTGTCAGTGGTTGCGGTGGTGGTGTTAATCGACATGCCGGTGATCCTGGCCGCCGCAGATGGACGTCCGATCAACGACTGATCAACACGCTGTCATCCCCGCGCACAGGTACGCCGACCACCGGCCGATTTCTTCCCTCGGCACCAGGTCGAACCGGCCCCCTTCCCGCCCTACCTCGTCCTCCGGAGCATCGCATCCGCCACTGACATCGAGACCGTTCGGCACAGAGTGAACGACCGTGCGTTCGGTAAGATGGCGCCATGGCTGACGGACGTGTGGAACGCGGCAACCAGACGCGGCGGGTCGTTCTCGACCGCACGATGAACATCGCTTCCGTGGACGGCCTGGAAGGCCTGTCCCTGGGGAAGATCGCCGCGGATCTCGGCCTGAGCAAGAGTGGGGTTTTCGCGCTCTTCGGTTCCAAGGAGGACCTGCAGCTCGCCACCGTGCGTGCCGCTGTGGACGTGTTCAAGGACGAGGTGGTGCGGCCGGTGCACCGGGACCCCGACGGTCTCGCCAAGGTGTGGCGGCTGTGCGAGCGCTGGCTCGACTACTCCGGGCGCCGGGTGTTCCCCGGCGGATGCTTCTTCTACTCCGTCTCCGCGGAGTTCGATGCCCGCCCCGGCCCGGTACGGGACGAGATCGCCGCGGCGCGGGCCGACTGGACGCGGTACATCGAGCGGCTCCTGGACGAGGCGCGACTGACGGGCGGGTTCCGGGACGCGTCCGACGCGGACGAGGTACCTCAGGTCACCTTCGAGTTGACGGCCCTGATGGAACTGGCCAACGCGCATTCCGTACTGCACGGCGACCCGCTGGCGTACGAGCGGGCCGGCCGGGGGATCCTGCGCCGGCTGCGCGCGGTGGCGGCCGATCCGGATGAACTCCCGGAGCGGCCGCCCGCGTTCACTTCGCCCTCCTGACCTCCGCCTTCATGCTCGCCGCACGGTCGCGGTGGCGGGCTCGGGCGCCGGCTCGGAGAGCACGAAATCGACCGTGGTCGCGATGACGGCGGGGTCGGACAGGATGCGGCGGTGGCCGAGGCCCGTGGTCTCGATCAGGCGGGCCTGCGGGCCGTACGCGGCGGCGATCGCGCGGGACTGGGCGGGGTCGATCACGTCGTCCTCCGTGTCGTGGAAGAGGAGGATCGGCGCCGGTGTGCCGGGAAGGCGACGGCGGGCGTCGAGGCGCTGCCAGATGTCGGGATCGCCGGGGAAGAGTCGGCGCTCGACATGGGTGCGCAGGACGCGGCCGACTCCCTCGCCGAGGTTCAGCCCGGCCCGGAACCGCTCGACGAGATAGTCGAAGTGGGCCACGCCTCCGATGCCGATGACGCGATCGGCCGGTATGCCGTCGTTCAGCATGGAGAAGGTGGCGACCACGCCGAAGGAGTGGGCCACGACGGCCGAGAAGTCACCGTGCTCCGCGTGCAGTCGGCCGATGATGGCGCGGTAGTCGAGGATCGTGGAGAACCGGCCGTCCGACTCCCCGTGCCCCGGCGCGTCGAAGGCGATCACGGTGCGGCCCTGGGCGCGCAGGGCCTCGACGAAGGCGGCGAAGCGTGAGGCGCGCGAGGACCAGCCGTGCACGATCAGCACGGGCCGACCCCCGTTCCCCCACCGGTAGGTGGTCACGGCCGTGCCGCGCACCACCATCCGCCCGGTCTCCGCCCGTGCCATGACCTCCGCCTCCTCGGGCCTTGGTCGCGCGCGCCCGAGAGGCTTGACGAAGAGCGCGAAGACCCGGGGACCGGCCAGGCCCGGGGCGAGCCGGCTGGTGATGTTGAGGGTGGTGCTCAGGAGTGAAGCCATGGGGTGCATGTGCGGGTTCTCCGGAATTCTCCTCAGGGCGGCCAGATGCCGAGGCAGCCAACGCGGAGATATTAGCACGATCGTTCGTGTTGTTTTATGGTTCCGCCTCGTCCCGGGCGGTGTGTCACCGGCCGCCCGTCAGTCCTCGTGCTTCGCCCGGCTGGGCTGGACGCGCTTGGGCTCGCCCGGCATCTTCGGGTAGTCCGGGGGGTAGGGCATGTCCCCCAGGCCGTGCTCGTGTTCGTCGCGGGCCGCGAGTTCCAGTACGGCGTCCAGGGCGAAGGCGTGCTCGTCCATGTCCGCGTGCAGGTCCCCCAGTTCGGCGAAGCGGGCCGGCATCGTCACGATGTCGAAGTCGCGGGGTTCCGCGTCGTCCACCTCGTCCCAGCGCAGCGGCGCTGATACCGGGGCGTGCGGGCGGGGGCGGACGGAGTAGGCGGAGGCGATCGTGCGGTCGCGTGCCGTCTGGTTGTAGTCGACGAAGATCCGCTCGCCTCGCTCCTCCTTCCACCAGGCGGTCGTGACCTTGCCCGGCATTCGGCGCTCCAGTTCCCGACCGAGGGCGATGGCGCACCGGCGGACCTCGGTGAAGGTCCAGCGCGGCTCGATCGGCACGAAGACGTGCAGCCCTCGACCGCCCGAGGTCTTGGGCCAGCCCCGCAGACCCAGTTCCTCCAGCAGGGCGCGCAGTTCATGGGCGGCCGCCACCGCGTGGTGGTAGTCCGTTCCCGGCTGCGGGTCCAGGTCGATCCGGAGCTCGTCGGGGCGGTCGGTGTCCTCGCGCCGCACCGGCCACGGGTGGAAGGTGAGGCACCCCAGGTTGGCCGCCCACAGGACGGCGGCCGGTTCGGTCGGGCAGATCTCGTCGGCCGTGCGGCCGCTCGGGAACGCGATGTGGGCGGTGGGGATCCAGTCGGGAAGGTTCTTCGGGGCCCGCTTCTGGAAGAAGGACTCGCCCTCCACCCCGTCCGGGAAGCGCTCCAGGGTCGTCGGCCGGTTGCGCAGCGCGCGCGTGATGCCGGGTGCCACCGCCAGGTAGTACTCGGCCACATTCCTCTTGGTGAGGCCGCGCTCCGGGAAGTAGACCTTGTCCGGGCTGGACAGTCGTACCGTCCGCCCGCCCGCTTCCAGCTCGATCGCATTACCGGCAGCACCCATGTGCGCCACGGTAGGCGGGCCCGGTCATGCGCGCATACCGGGCGGGTCCGGACGTACCACCGCAGAATCGGAGGCATGGATCTGCCAGTGATGCCGCCCGTGAAGCCGATGCTCGCCAAGTCCGTGGCGAAGATCCCGCCCGGGATGCAGTACGAGGCCAAGTGGGACGGCTTCCGGGCCATCGTGTATCGCGACGGCGACGAGGTCGAGCTGGGCAGCCGCACCGGAAAGTCCCTGACCAGGTATTTTCCCGAGCTGGTGGAGGCCCTGAAGGACAACCTGCCGAGCCGTTGCGTCATGGACGGCGAGATCGTCATCGTTCATGGCGGGCGCCTCGATTTCGACCGGCTGACCGAGCGGATCCATCCCGCGCAGTCCCGCGTCGCCCTGCTGGCCGAGACCACGCCCGCCGGCTTCGTCGCCTTCGACCTGCTCGCCCTCGGCGACGACTCGCTGCTCGACAGCCCGCTCGCCGACCGCCGTGCCGCCCTCGTCCGTTCCCTCTCCACCGCTCGGCCCCCCGTTCATCTCGCGCCCGCGACCACCGATCCCGCGCTCGCGCAGGAGTGGTTCGAGCGGTTCGAGGGCGCCGGGCTCGACGGGGTGATCGCCAAACCGCTCGATCTCCGCTACCGGCCCGATGCCCGCCTCATGTTCAAGGTCAAACACCAACGTACGGCCGACGTCGTCGTCGCAGGATTCCGTTTCCACAAGAGCGGTCCGATTGTCGGATCGCTGCTGCTCGGCCTGTACGACGCCCACGGCGCCCTCCAACACGTGGGCGTGTGTGCCGCCTTCCCCATGAAGCGCCGCGCCGAGTTGGTGGAGGAACTCGAACCCCTGCGGATGCCCGACCCGACCGGCCACCCGTGGGCCGCCTGGGCCGAGGAGTCCGCCCACGAGAGCGCCCGGCTGCCCGGCGCGCAGAGCCGCTGGACCGGCAAGAAGGACCTGTCCTGGGTGCCGCTGCGACCCGAGCGGGTCGTGGAGGTGAAGTACGACCACATGGAGGGCGACCGCTTCCGCCACACCGCCCAGTTCCACCGCTGGCGGGACGACCGGACCCCCGAGAGTTGCACCTACACCCAGTTGGAGGAGGTCGTCGGCTACGACCTCGCCGAGGTGCTCGGCCCCACCACCGGTCCCACCGCCGACCCCGCATCCGACTGAGCGGCCGCCGCCTCGCCTCAGCCCGCCGTCAGTTTCTCCCACTCCTCCCGGTCCGGCCCCGCCGCGTTCGGCGCGTAGTGCGGCCGATCCGCCAGCCAGCGCGTCACCCGGGCGCGGATCTCCGGATCCGCGTACGCCCGCTCCGGCGGCTCGACCAGGTGCCGGACCCTCGCCCGCGCCCGCATCACCACCGGGTCCTCCAGCGCGCAGTCGAACAGCGCGGACACCTCGCGCGCCGTCCCGCCGCGCACCGCCCGGGTCGCGAAGCGCTCGCCGATCGCCGCGTCCGCGACGACCTGGAAGTCGAACCACGGCTTCAGGGTGCGTTCCGCCCAGGCGTGGTGATCTGCGGCGTACCGCGCCGATCCCGGGTCCCGGTGGGCCGTACGGGCCACCCTGCGCGCCGCCCACAGCGCGAGCGAGGTGCCCTGTCCGAGGGTCGGGTTGGTGTGCGTGATCGAGTCCCCGACCGGCACCAGCCCGGTCACCACCGGCCCCGCCTCGTCGACCAGCGCGCTCCACCGGTTGTCCAGGCTCGCCGTGGCCAGGACACCCGACAGCGGCTCGGCGCCCGGCCCCAGCCAGGCCGCGCCGGGCGGGAAGGCGCGTGCCGCCGCCTCGAAGACGGCGGGGTCGCGCAGTGCCGAGCGCGTGGTGTCCGTGGTGTGCACGAACAGCGTCACGGCGAACACCCGGTTGTCGGCCGGGAAGACGGCGCACCCGGCGAAGGGCCCGCCGGTCACCGCCCACGGCCGGCGCGGCCCCTCGTCCACCCCGTCGGGCAGTCGGTACCAGCGGCAGAAGTAGGCGAGCCCGGTGCGGTGCCGTTCCACGACGGGTGGCCTGCAGCCGGCCTCGGCCAGCCTGCGTTCGGTGCCGCCGCGCCGCCCGCCGGCGTCCACGACGAGGTCCCCCGGGTAGCTCCCGGTCTCGGTGGTCACTCCCGTCACCTGGATCCCGGCACCCTCGGGCGAGCCCGGGGCCGTGATCAGCCCGTTGACCGGTTCCCCGTACCGGACGACGACCCCCGGTTCCGCGCGCAGCGCCGTGGCCAGGGCACTTTCCAGCACGATGCGCCGGGCCTGGAGCATCACGAGGTCGTCGTCGCCGGGCCACGCGGGCGGACGTACGTCGAACCAGTCGAGCTCGTTCCGTTCGCGGGCTCCGAGCCGGAGCATCTCCGCGTGGACGTCGGGCAGATCGCCGCGCAGGACGTTGCGGGCGGCTCCGAGCAGCACGTGCGGCTGGGCGGCCTGCGGTACGGTCGGCCGCCGCCAGCCGAAGAAGTCACGGTCGAGCGCCGTGCCCGGGGCCCGCGCATCGCGCTCGAAGACCTCCGCCGTGTGTCCGTGCCGCGCCGCGAGCAGGGCGGTGGCGGCCCCCGCGACACCTCCGCCGATGACCAGCACATGTGCCATGGAGCGTCCCCCCGAGCCGTTGGACCGTACGACGATCACACCGCCCAGAGCCTGCGCGAACGGGAGGCGACCGAAACCCGCACAGATGTCCGAGAACAGCTCAGGCGGTCACCTCTCCCGTCTCCGCTCACTCCCCCTCACACGCCGGCGCCGGCGCGGTGGGCCTCCAGCGCCCGCCGGGTCTTCGCCTCGATCAGGTCGGTGTTGACGGCCACCGCCGCCCGCACCCCTTGGGCGGCCGCGCCCGGCACCTTCTCCAGCGGGGAGGTCACATTGCCCGCGACCCAGACCCCGTGCAGGGCGGTGGCCCCGGTGTCCGGATCGGACGCGACGCAGGTGCCGATCGCCGCACCGTCCCGCTCCATGACGACGGTCGGCAGGCCGAGGCTACCGAGCACGCCCGAGCGGGCGGTGAACCGCGGGGCGACCACCAGCGCCTCGCACTCCTCCACCGCGCCACCCGCCAGGGTCACGCCGGTCAGCCGGCCCTCCCGGACCGCGAGGCCGGTCACCTCGCCCTCGACGACCGGGACCGCGAGGGCGGCGAGCAGTTCCCGGTCCTCGTCGGTGAGCCGCCAGGTGTGCGCCAGCAGGGTGATCCGCCCGCTCCACTGCCGCCAGAGCTGGGCCTGGTGCACGGCGAGGGGCCCGTCGGCCAGCACCGCGATCGACCGGTCCCGGACCTCCCAGCCGTGGCAGTAAGGGCAGTGCAGCACGTCCCGCCCCCAGCGCGCCCCGAGGCCCGGCACGGCGGGCAGCTCGTCCACCAGGCCGGTGGCGACCAGCAGCCGGCGGGCCCGGACGGTCGTGCCGTCCCCGCAGCGCACCAGGAAGCTCCCGTCGGGCAGCCGGTCCGCGGCCACGGCCGTGCCGGGCCGGATCTCCCCGCCGTACCCGGTCACCTCCGCGCGGCCCTCGGCCAACAGCCCGGCGGGGCTCCGCCCGTCCTGCCCGAGGTATCCGTGCATGTGCGCGGCCGGGGCGTTGCGCGGGCTGCCGGAGTCGATGACCAGTACCGAACGGCGGGCCCGCACCAGGGTCAGGGCGCCGGCCAGCCCGGCGGCCCCGCCGCCCACGACCACCACGTCGAAGGAGGTCTCGCTTGCGTTGTCCATGCCTTCGAGGGTCCGCCCACGTCGGCCCGCTTGACAAATGTTCTTGCCGAAGCGGCAAATGGATCCATGGCCACCGAGGGACAGGACGAGGAACTCGCCGACGTGCTCACCGCCGTGGGGCCGCGGCTGCGTGCCCTGCGCCGACAGCGCGGCACCACGTTGGCCCAGCTCAGCGAGACCACCGGTATCTCGCTCTCGACCCTCTCCCGGCTGGAGTCCGGACAGCGCAGGCCGACGCTGGAGCTGCTGCTCCCGCTGGCCAGGGCGCACCGGGTGGCGCTCGACGAGTTGGTCGGCGCCCCGGAGACCGGGGACCCCCGGATCCGGCCGCGCCCTTTCGTCCGGCACGGCAGCACCTATGTGCCGCTGACGCGGAAATTCAGCGGGGTGCACGCCTTCAAGCAGATCCTCCCGCCCCTCGAAGGCCCGCCGCCCGAGCCCGAACTGCAGGTGCACGAGGGCTACGAGTGGCTGTACGTGCTCGCCGGACGCATCCGGCTGCTGCTCGGCGGGCACGACCTCGTGCTCGGTCCGGGTGAGGCCGCCGAGTTCGACACGCGCACCCCGCACGCCTTCTTCAACGCGGGTCCGCAACCCGCGGAGTTCCTCAGCCTGTTCGGCCCCCAGGGCGAGCGGATCCATGTCCGGGCCCGGCCCACCCCTCCATCGGAAGGACGTCCATGACCACCACCGGCGAACGCCCAGAGCGCGCCGTGCCGCAGCCCCATGCCGTCGTCGGCGTCGGACTGGTCGTCCTGGCGGCGGACGGCCGGGTGCTGCTCGGCCAGGCGCACGACGGCCGCTGGGAGCTGCCCGGCGGCAAGGTCGACCCCGGGGAGGGCTTCGAGCGAGCCGCCGCCCGGGAACTCGCCGAGGAGACGGACCTGCGGGCGACCCCCGAGGCGATCCGGATCCTGTCCGTGCAGATCGACGCGCAGGCCGGGATGACCCGGCTGACGGCGGCCGCCGTCACCACCTCGGCGGAGGGCGTCCCGACCGTCACCGAGCCGCACAAGATCGCCCGCTGGCAGTGGTTCGCCCCCGCCGAGATCCCCTCGGCCCTCTACGCCCCCTCGGCGGCCGTGCTGCGCGCCTGGCGCCCGGACCTCACGACGCTGCCGCCCGTCCCCTCGTACGCCTACCCGGTCGCGAGCCCACCGGGCGCCTGAGCGGCCGAAACCCTCAGGAGACGGCCCACGGAGGGCGGCCCTGCGGAGACGGCCGTCAGGACGTGGCCGTCAGGACCGTCACGACGGTCACCGCCACCATCGCGGCCTGCATGTCACGGATGGCGGCCCGGACGCTCTCGGCCGCCCACCGGCCGGCGGCTATCTCCGCCATCCGGGCGGTCACCTCGTCGGGCTGCCGGTCGGGGAAGGCGAGCCGGTGCAGCTTGGCCGAGTGGATCAGGGCGATCACCCCGGCGGTGCGCTCGTCCGGCTCGGCGCCTTCGAGGACCACCTCGCGGAGCCGCTCGCGCAGGGCCCTCTCGACGGTGCCGTCCGCCTCCGGGTAGCGGCGCTGCGGAAACACCCCGAACACCTTGTGCACCTGGGCGACCACCAGCCCGCGCTCACCGAGCCTCTCCAGGGTGGCTCCGACCGCCTTGGGCTGGTCCTTCGTCAGCCAGTCCGTCACCCGGCGCTTCCCGCGCCCCCGGAGCCAGGTCTCCAGCAACCGGATCCGTCCGTCGAGCAGTTCCTCCCCCGTCGGCTCGGTGCTGCTGAGCTCCAGGTATTTGCCCGCCACCGACACCCGCTCCGCCAGGACGAGTTCGAGCAGCAGCGCGCCCGCCACGGCCCAACCCGCCGACTGGCGCTGCCGCGCCGCCCCGGACTCGTCGTCCAGGGACAGCAGCATGATCTCCTCGGCCAGTGTGATGCTCACGAGCGCCCCCTCGTCCGTCGTCCGGCTACCGGTCCGGCTGTCCGACCGCCTCGAAGGGGAGGACGACGGGCGCCCCCGGGGGGTTCCGTTCCAGACCCGGATCTAGTGGCGCACCACCACCTTTGGCGCGAAGTTGCCCTCCCCCAGATCCTCCGCGAGCAACCGCTTGGCGATCGCGTCCGCCGCGACCCGCAGTTCGGCGCTCCGCGGCCGCCCCCGGTCCTTCTCCAACTGGTCCTTGAGCCATTCGGCCCACGCCTTCGAGATGACGTCGGCCTCCCGCTGCCCGGCCGCCGTGAGCGTGAAGAAGCTGCCCTCGCGGCTGAGGAAGCCCTCGTCCTCCATCCGCTCGTAGACGGGGACCAGCACCTCCGGCGGCAGGGACCGGCGGCCGGCGATCACTCCGATGCCGGCATGGCCGATGGTCCGGGTCAGCAGGTCCACCTGCATCACCGCCCAGGCGCCCGCGATGTCCAGCCGGGTGTCGGAGCCTTCGACGATCCCCCGCGCCGTTTCCGCGCCCATGTTCCGTACGAGTTTGCCGACGGCCAGCTCCAGCAGTTTGGCCGAATCCCCCGAGGCCGTGGCCGGCGAGCCGAAGCCGTCGCCCATGTCCGTGGAACCGGCGCGGGCGCTGTCGCGCAGCCGCACCTGCTTGAGGAAGAGCGCCACGACGAAACCGAACACGGCGACCGGAACGGTGTAGACGAAAACGGTCTGCAGGGCCTGCGCGTACGCGTCGATCACCGGGGCGGCGGCTTCCGGGGGGAGCCGGTGCACCCCTTCCGGGGTGGACGCCGCCTTGGCCAGTTGCTCCGGATCCTGCCCGGTGAGGCGCGCCGCCTCCACGTACGCGGCCTGCAGCTCGGGCCCCAGGTGGTTCGCGTAGATCGTCCCGAAGACCGCGGTCCCGAAGGCGCTGCCGAGCGTACGGAAGAAGGTGACGCCCGAGGTGGCGGTGCCGAGGTCGGCGTAGTCGACGGTGTTCTGCACGGCGATGGTCAGCACCTGCATGGACAGGCCGATGCCGGTGCCGAGCACGAACATGTACAGCGATTCCAGCAGGGTGCCGGTCCCGGGACCCATCAGCGACAGCAGGTACAGGCCGACGCCCATGACCGCGTTACCGACGATCGGGAAGATCCGGTACCGGCCGGTCCTGCTCACCACGTTGCCGCTGAACACGGAGGCGATCAGCAGGCCGATGACCATGGGCAGGGTGCGGACGCCCGAGATCGTGGCCGAGTCCCCGTCGACGTACTGGAGGTAGGTCGGCAGGAAGGTCATCGCGCCGAGCATCGCGAAACCGACGACGAAGCTCAGGATCGAGCACACGGAGAAGACCGGGTTGCGGAAGAGCCGCATCGGCAGCATCGGTTCCGCGGCGCGCGTCTCGGCCAGGCAGAACAACGCCAGCGCGACCGCGCCGCCCGCGAACAGGCCGATGATGACCGGCGAGGTCCAGGCGTACTCGTTCCCGCCCCAACTGGTGGCCAGGATCAGCGCGCTGGCGCCGACCGCGACCAGCGCGATGCCCAGGTAGTCGATGACCGGCCGGCCCGAGGCGCGGACCGCCGGGATGGTCTTCGCAGCCGCGACGACGACGAGGATCGCGATCGGGACGTTGACGTAGAAGCACCACCGCCAGGTCAGCTGGTCGGTGAAGAATCCGCCGAGCAGCGGTCCGATCACCGTGGCGACCCCGAAGACGGCGCCGATCATGCCCTGGTACTTGCCGCGTTCGCGCAGGGGCACCACATCGGCGATCAGCGCCATCGCGGTGACCATCAGGCCGCCGGCCCCGACGCCCTGGACGCCGCGCCACACGATCAGGAAGGTCATGTTGCCGGACAGGCCGCACAGGAAGGAGCCGCTGATGAAGACGATGGCGGAGATCTGGAAGATCAGTTTTCGGCCGAAGAGGTCACCGAACTTACCGACCAGGACCGTCGCCACGGTCTCGGCGAGCAGGTACGAGGTGACCACCCACGACATGTGGTCGCCGCCGCCCAGGTCCCCCACGATCGTGGGCAGCGCGGTCCCGACGATCGTCTGGTCGAGTGCCGCGAGCAGCACACCGAGCATGATCGTGCCGAAGATGATGTTGCGCCGCCGCCGGTCGATCACGGGGGGCGCGGCGGCTTCGGCGGGGGCAGTGGTCACCCTCGCACTGTCACAGCGCGCCCGCCCGGGCGCATGCGGCGGTGAGCCGTACGGGGGACGCGCGCGCCGGGATCAGCGCAGGTGGGCGAGGCCCGGGTGCGCCGCCGCGTACCCGTCGAGCAGGCGTCGGGCCACGCCCACCGAGTCGATGAGCGGGTGGAGCGCGAAGGCCTTGACCGCGTCGGTCCGCGATCCGCTCGCGGCCGCCGCCAGGATCTCCCGTTCGACGGCCTTGACCGCCGTCACCAGCCCCACCGCGTGCAGGGGCAGGGGTGCGACGCCCACCGGGTGGGCGCCGTTCGCGTCGACCAGGCAGGGCACCTCGATGACGGCCTCGGCGTCGAGGACGGACAGCGTCGAGCCGTTGGGGACGTTCAGGATCAGTGTGGCCCGTTCGTCCCGGGCGATGGCCCGCATCAGCGCGAGCGCGACCTTCTCGTAGCCACCGGATTCGAGGTCGCTCTCCTCGCGCTCCGGGGCACCCGCCGCCTCGCGGTTCTCGGCCATGTACGTGGCTTCGCGCTCGGCCCGGGTACGGTCCCAGGCGGCCAGCGCCGCCCCGGCCGGCGCCCCGGCCCGGGCGGCCTCGGCGTAGAAGCCGCGCTGCTGGTCGCGCAGGAAGGCCCCGCGGGTCTGCTCGGCCTCCTGGTACGCCCGTACGGTGTCACGGTTGAAGTAGTAGTAGTGCAGGTACTCGTTGGGGATCGCGCCGAGCGAGCGCAGCCATTCGGCACCGAAGAGCCGGCCCTCCTCGAAGGACTCCAGGGCCTCGGTGTCGGCCAGCAGCCGCGGCAGCTCGTCGCGACCGCCGACGCGCAGCCCGCGCACCCAGCCCAGGTGGTTGAGGCCGACGTAGTCGATCCAGGCGTCCTGCGGCCGGGCGCCCAGCACCCGGGCGATGCGCCGGCCGAGGCCCACGGGGGAATCACAGATGCCGATCACCCGCCGACCGAGCACCTCGGCCATGGCCTCGGTGACCAGCCCGGCCGGATTGGTGAAGTTGATGACCCATGCCTCGGGGGCGTGGCGGGCGATCCTGCGGGCGATCTCGCGCGCCACCGGCACGGTCCGCAGGCCGTACGCGATCCCGCCCGCGCCCACGGTCTCCTGGCCGAGGACACCCTCCGCCAGGGCGATCCGCTCGTCCGCGGCGCGCCCTTCCAGGCCACCGACGCGGATGGCGGAGAAGACGAAATCGGCCCCGCGCAGGGCCTCGTCGAGCTCCCCGGTGACCGTCACGGTCGGGGCGTCCACCGTCGGGTCGGCCGCCGACGCGGCCGCGGCCTGGTCACGGAGCACCCGGGCCATGGCGGTGAGCCGCGCCGGGTCCTCGTCGTACAGCGTCACCTGGGACACCCTGCCCTCGGCGCGGTCGCCGAGCAGTGCCCCGTAGACGAGCGGGACCCGGAAGCCGCCTCCGCCGAGGATCGTCAGCCGCACGCCCCTACCGCCTTTCGCCAGTGCAGATCCCGTCGCCGACGCCGCCGCCGTGACGGCCGATGCCACGATCGGTGACACGATCGACGGCACGGAAGCCACGGCACACGTCCGCGGGCACCAGTCTGCCCCGGTCGGTCACTCCACCGGCGACGGCACGGCGCGCAGTCTGGCGCCCTGCTGCTGGGTGAAGCCGCCGCCGCGGACGGGGCCGCTCGGTGCGCCCGTGGGCGTCGACAGGATCAGGGTGATCCGGGTCAGTCCCATCTCGCCCAGCATCCGACTGGTCTCGGCCACCATCCGGCACCGCACCAGCCCCCACCGCGGGTCGGGGTGGCGCACGGTGCGCACCGCCCCGTCGAGCTCGGCGGCGTCGGTCCCGTGGGTACTCAGCCAGTGCGGCACGCCGTACCGGTAGGCCGCCTCCATGAACGGGTCACGGGCCACCTCCTGGCGGATGCTGCGCAGCCCCTCGTCCTCGGGGTCGCCGGCCAGCGCGGTCGCGAACTGGGCCAGCAGCGGTACGCACCAGGCCGGTTCGTGGTCCTCCAGCACGGCCGCCGCGTCCGGGTGGAACAGCACGAAGCGCAGGAAGTTGTCGTCCGGCAGGGCCGTCGGGTGGGGTCTCACCGACCGGAAGAGCTGGTCGAAGGCCGAGTTGGTCAGGGCCACGTCCCAGCGGTGGTCCACCAGGAAGCTCGGGTACGGCACGGACTCCATGAGGGCGGCGTAGTCGCACAGGTAGTCACGCTGCGCCGGATCGTCGGGCAGCCGGTTCTCCTCGGCGGCCCGCCACGTGGGCGGCGGATCGCGGTCCACCATGACGCGGAACAGCCAGAAGCATTGCCGCTCGCTCATTTCCAAGGCCTCGGCCAGGGCGAGCAGTTTGCGGTCCGTCCACTCCTTGACCAGACCTCTTTCCCAATTCCCGTACGCGCGCACACTGATGCGCAGTCGGGCGGCGAGGTCTTCCTGACTCAGGCCCAGCTCCTCGCGGCGCTGGCGCAAAATCTCCTTGCGTCGCTCCGACCGCACGGCACCGCGGGCGGGTTCTTCGCCCGTCAGGCGCTCTTCAACGGCTCGGGCGAGTCCATCGGACGGGCCCACCGCTGCGAGATGTGGCACTGAGAGCTCCCCCTCCTCCGGTCTGGATCTTCATTTCCGTGTGGCGATCCTGCTACCGACTTCATTCGAGTGTCAACTATTGTGGCAATTCCAGCCTCTTGACAGCTCATTCCCGCCACAGCTGTGGCACGTTCTAGCCCTTACGGGCGAGAGCGGCTAGATTCCAGAAGCCGACCATGTGCCCATACCGACTTCGCGCGATCTAGGAGAACCACTGGTGACAGACGGCTTCCCGGCTCCCGTCGCGGTGGCCGACGCACCCCTGGCAGCCACCATCACGCGTGTCGCCGAACTCGCGGGCAAGATGGGCCGCGACCGTAACCAGGTCTTCGACCTGCGGCGGCTCTCCGAGGCCTCCGGCGTACCCACGGACGTGGTCAGGACCCTGCTCGACGGCAGGCCGGCCGGCGAACCCGATCTGCAGACCCGCTTCCTCCAGCGTCTCGACCTGCTGCGGCGGACCCGTGTCAAACCGAACGGCCGCCGCTACACCCAGCAGGAGATCGCGGACGGCGCCGGCATGTCGCGGCAGCAGGCCGGGGCACTGATCAACGGCGACCGGCGTCCCACCATGGAACACTGCGACGCGATCCAGCGGTTCTTCGGAGTGCACGCCGGGTTCCTCACGGCGCACGACGCCGACGCCCTCACCGACGCGCTCCAGCGGACGGAGCAACAGCTGCTCCAGGACTTCGCGGGCCGGGCGCGGGAAACCGTACCGGCCTCGGGCGCATCGGCGGGCGATCCACTGGCAAGACTTCTCCAGAACCACGGTGTACGGGGCATCGCCTGGCGCGCCGCCCAACTGCCCAGCGACAAGCACCGGGACAAGGTGACCGAATGGCTGGACATGCTCCTCGAAAGCGTCAAACCGAACGAATCCTGACCCAGTCGAAAGTCTGGGTCTGATCCTTGAGTCCTGATCCGGATCCGCGCCGACGGGGAGAACGGTGAGCATAGGCAGAGAGCAGCGGCGGTTGTGCGGGGAGCTGGTGGCCGGCATCCGGCTGACCGCCCCCGTGGAACCCATGGACCTCTACGCTGCCCTCTGCGAGGGCATGAGCAGACACCGCGGCCGCCGGGTGGACTTCCGGATGGCCGCGTTCCCACCGCGGACGGCCAGCGGCCTGTGGCTCGACATGGCGGACCGCGATCTCGTGGTCATCGAGGAACGCACCGCCCCGGACCACCAACTGGTGATCCTGGGCCACGAGCTGTGGCACATGAAGGCGGGCCACTGCAGTCACCACGTCGACGGCGCCGCCGTCGCCGCGCGGCTGCTGACCGACGAGGCCGACATCGGCGAGACCGTGCGCCGCGTCGCCGCGCGCACCCGCGCCGACGTCCAGGAGGAGACCGAGGCCGAGACCTTCGGCTTACTGCTCGGTAGTCGGTGTCGGAACTGGCTGGCCGGATCGGCGAGCCACCGCGCTCCGGTCCAGCGCGATCAATTGGCGGGCCGGATCGAGGCTTCGCTGGGCTACCGGGGGCACAGGAACGAGCGTTGAACGGCCAGGACTACTACATACCGGCGGCCGCGATGGCGGTCTCACTCGCCTTCAAGCTGCCGGCCCTGCGGCACAACTGGCGCGACCCGCTCCTGCGGTCGGTCGTCGCCCTGCTGACCCTCGCCGGCGCGGTGTTCACCTTCGCCGCCCCGCCCACCATCGCGGCGGTCAACCGCTGGACCGGGATCGTCAACGTCTCGGCCCCCCTCGTCTACTGCCTGATCACCGCCTTCAGCGCCTCCTGCCTGGTCCTGATGGTCAACTGGCGGGGCGGACCGGCCGAACGGACCCAAGGCATCTCGCGCCGCTGGATCCAGGGCTACAGCGCGGTGGTCGTCGCCCTGGTCGTGCTCTTCGCCCTCGGTGAGGCCCCGCAGGAGCGACTGCGCGACTTCGACACCTATTACGCGAACACGCCCTACATCGGCCACATGATCGCGCTCTACCTGCTGGCGCACTGCGTGGCCGCGGTGGTGATGGTGGTCCTGTGCTGGCGCTGGTCGCTCCAGGTCCGCGGCTGGCTGCGGGTCGGCCTGGTGATCATCGTCATCGGCTACATCTTCAACCTCGCCTACGACGCCACCAAGATGACCGCGGTCGTCGCCCGCTGGACCGGTCACGACCTCGACGGCCTCAGCACCTACGCCGCTCCGCCGCTCGCCTCCCTCGGGGCCCTGATCAGCGCGATGGGCTTCGTGGTCCCGCTCGTCTGCCAGCGGCTGTCGGACCACTGGCAGATCTGGGCGACGTACCGCCGGCTCGGCCCGCTCTGGCACGAGGTGCAGATCTCCGCGCCCAGCGGCACGCCCTCCGTGCAGATGGCCTGGTGGTCCGCGGCGGAACTGCGGGTGATCCAGCGCGAGTCGGACATCCACGACGGCTTCCTGCACCTCGGGCCGTACTTCGACAAGGGGCTGCGCGACGGCGCCTACGACAGCGCCGTCGCCGAGGGCGCCGACGAGGAGACGGCCCGCGCCGTCGCCGAGGCCGCCATGGTCGCGGCCGCCGTACGGGCCCGCTCCGCCGACCCCGACGGAAAGATCATCGGAGAGGACGAGGAGACCGTCCTCGACACCGCCGACGGCCCACGCGACCTGCTCCGGATCTCCCACGCGCTGCGGCACTCACCGGTGGTGCAGGCGGTCCGGCGCGAGGTGAGCGTGTAGCGGCGACGACCCGCCGGCCGTCGCCACCGCTCAGCGGGAGGCCACGGCCGCCGTCGCGCTCACCGGGAACAGATCCTGGAACGGCGCCGCCGAATCGATGCCCTCCCGACCGTACGGCGCGTCGAAGCTCCACACCATGAAGAGCAGGAACACGATCAGCGCGCTGAACAGCCCGGCGAGCAGCAACTCCCGCCCGGAGCGGCGGATCTGCAGGGTGAAGATCAGCCCGATGGTGACCAGCCCGCCGACCAGCAGCCCGAACCACACCACCCCCGGCAGGGTGGACTCGGAGCTCTGCGTCCGCGAGTGCCGCGCGTCGTCGGCGGCCGCGATGTGGTCCAGCAGCGGCTGGTAGGCCTGCGCCTGGAGCTCGTTCGCCGGGCTCTGGTGCGTGACATCGGTGCGCAGCTTGCCGAGCAGCACGGCGCCCTCGGCCGAGGCGCCGTCGCCGGAGGTCAACAGCGGCCAGTCCACGGCGACGGTGTGGGAGACGTACGCGTCCACCTCGCCCCGGATCCGGTCGCGGACGGCCGCCGGGTAGACGTCGGCGCGCTGGGTGACCTCGTACAGGGCCTGGGCCTCACGGCGCACGCTGTCCTCGGCGGCGCCGCGCGCCTCCCAGACGCCCGCGATGGCCAGGCCCAGCACGATCGCGTAGACCACGCCCACCATCATCGTCATGTACTCGATGACATCGGGGGTTTCGCTGGTGTCCTCGTCGTCGGCGACCCGGCGGTGCCGGATCGCGGTGATGGCGAGGACGAGGGCGCAGACGAGCGCCATGGCGATGGCCAGGACCAGCCATTCGGACACGTGGATTCTCCCGGTGTGGGTCGATGGGTGAAGGGGGAACGGCGGCGTCGGTCAGCCGCGGCTCTTGGAGCGGGGGCGCAGGGCGGCGGCGGCCAGTACGGCCGGGGTGGTGACGACGACCATGAGCGTCACGGTGGACATCCCGCCCGGGCCGCGCCGCTCCAGGGCCACCGAGCGGTACGGACGCACGTGGAAGGAGCTCACCCGTGCGACGGCGGCTCCGGCCGCGGGCGGGGCGGGTGCGTCGGCCGGCGCCGGCGCGGAGGGATCCTCGGGACCCGCCGCGGGCTCCGGCGGCTGCGACCCCCCGGCCCTCGCCTCCGCGGAAGGCACCACAGCACCGCCCGGCGGGCTCGGCGGCGCGGGATCGGCCGGCCGCACGGGCCGCTCCGCGGGGGTGGCGGACCCGGCGGGCCGCCCCGGGTGACGCACGGTCGGCCGCTCGGCGCCGGGTACGACCACCCGTACCGAGGGCAGTCCGGACGGTGGCCGGAAGACCGGCCGCTCCGGCCGCCCCGCCGGCACGCACAGGTCGACGCGGGCCCCGTAGCCGTCGCCGTCGTCCTCGCCCGCGACCGCCACATGGCCCTGCAGCGGGCAGAGCGCGGCCACCAGGCCCGCCCCGGCGAAGTACTGCCAAGCGGTCACCGCACGCCTCCCGAAATCCGCAGCAGAAGTAAGGGCTACCGGTGAAGAAACGATCAAGGGGCGGCTTCGACACGCCGCGGACGGGTGCATATCGCGGATGCGGCATGATGTCGCCATGGGGACCGAGGGGGCGAACGCCCGGCTGATCGCAGGGCGCTACCGGTTGGACGCCAAGCTCGGACGCGGCGGCATGGGCATCGTGTGGCGCGCCACCGACCAGTTGCTCGGCCGGAACGTCGCCGTCAAGGAGGTCGCGCTCGACCCGGCACTGTCCGAGGAGGAGGCCCGGCACCAGCGTGAGCGCACGCTCCGCGAGGCGCGGGCGGCCGCGCAGCTCAAGCACCCGCACATCATCGTGGTGCACGACATCGTCGAGGACGGCGAACTCCCCTACATCGTCATGGAACTGGTCGAGGGCGGATCCCTCGCCGACCGGCTCTCCCGAACCGGCCCGGTGGATGTCGCGGAGGCGGCCCGGATCGGGATCGCGTTGGTCGGCGCACTGCGCACGGCACACGCGGCCGGAGTGCTGCACCGGGACATCAAGCCGGCGAACGTCCTTCTGGAGGCCCCGGGCGGGCGGGCCGTGCTCACCGACTTCGGCATCGCCCAGGTGTCGGGTGCCACGACGCTGACCACCACCGGGTCCTTCGTCGGTTCCCCCGAATACACCGCGCCCGAGCGGATGTCGGGGCAGACGCCGGCGGGGCCCGAGGCCGATCTGTGGTCGCTGGGCGCCCTGCTGTGCGCGGCCCTCAGCGGTACCTCGCCCTTCCGGCGGGACTCCCTCGGCGGGATCCTGCACGCGGTGGTCTTCGACGAGATCCGGCCGCCGGAGGCGTGCGGACCGCTGCTGCCGGTGGTGCGGGGACTGCTGGAACGGGACCCCGCCGGGCGGCTCGGCGCGGAGCGGGCCGAGCAGATGCTGCGGGCCTGCGCGGAGGCGGCCGCGGCGCCGTACACCCCGACGCGGTCCGCCCCCGCGGCCCCGGCCACGCCGAGCCCCGCCCCGCAGGCGCCGGCCGCGCCTGCCCCCACGCCCCGCGCGGCCGTTCCGCACGGCCCGACGCACCCCGGCGCGGCCCCGGTGGCCGCGCCGACACCCGTATCGGCCCCCGTACCGGCTCCGGTGGCGGCGGCCGCCCCCGTGAGCGCGCCGGGGAAGCGGCGCCCGGGGGTGGCGCTGATCGCCGCTCTGCTGGTGGCCGCGATCGCCGGGGCGGGCGTGTCCGCGGCGCTGCTCACGGACGACGGCGAGCGCGGTGGGCGGACCTCCACGAGCGGGGCGGCCGGCCAACCGTCGGCACCCGCCTCCGCCACCCCCGGCGAGCGGACCGACACGGTCTCCCCCTCGTCCGACGACAGGCCCGCGCCCGCCGGCTACCACGTCGTCACCGACCCGGAGGGTTTCTCGCTCGCCGTCCCCCTCGGCTTCACCCGCAAGGTGGAAGGTCCGCGGATCTTCTACATGTCACCCGGTGAGACCTTCCGTATCGGCATCAAGATCGCGGAGCCCGAGTCGGGCGGCCCGCTCGCCGTCCATCAGCGCGCCCACGCCAAGGGGCCGGGCACCAACCCCGGTTACCGGGACGCCGAGGTCGAGATCACCTCGCAGAACGGCCGGCAGGGGGCCCTCTGGTTGTTCACCTGGGACGGCTTCTCCCCGGCCGAGGGCCCCCGACACACCCGTGACCTGTGCTGGGAGGAGGACGGTCGGCTGTACGACGTGTGGGTGTCCTCACCGGTCCGCCAGGCCGACGAGGCCCGCGGCTACTTCGACACCGCGGTGTCGACCTTCGTACGCACCGGGGGCTGACCCCCGCCACGCCGCCGTTCACCCGGCAGGCGCAGCCCACCACGGCACCCGCCACCGCACCGCTCCATGATCGGAGGAGCGGACCCTCTCAGGGATGGTGGCGGATGGAACCGGACAGCCGAGGCACCCGTTGAGCGCGACTCCCCCGGCTCCCCCCGCGCCCCCGACCCCCGCCGATCCGGCCTCCTCGCCCGCTCCGGAGGAGCCCGCCGGCAAGGGGTTCCGCTTTCCGAGCGCGCTGACCGTTCTGGCCGCGGTCACGGTGGGCGTGTGGCTGCTGGCCTTCCTCGTCCCGGCCGGCCGGTACGACCGCGACGAGGACGGCGCGCCCATCTCCGGCACCTACCACCGGGTCCCGGACACCCAGAGCTTCGTCGACCGGCTGAACGACCTCTTCCTGGCCCCCGTGAACGGCCTCTACGGCATCCGGGACGAGAAGACCGGCGAGGTCGGGCCCACCTTCAGCGGCGAGCTGTACGGCAGCGCCGGCGTCTTCCTCTTCGTCCTCGCCATCGGCGCGTTCATCACCGTCGTCTTCGCCACCGGCGCCCTCGACCGCGGGATCGCCCGCCTCGCCCATCGACTGCGCGACCGCGGCGCCCTGCTGATCGCCGCCGTGATGCTGGTGTTCTCCGTCCTCGGCACCGTGGAGGGCTTCGCGGAGGAGACCCTCGGCTTCTACGGGCTGCTGGTGCCGATGATGCTGGCCCTCGGCTACGACCGGATGGTCGCCGTCGGCACGGCCATCCTGGGCGCGGGGATCGGGGTCCTGTGCTCCACCGTGAACCCCTTCGCGACGGGCGTGGCCTCGGCGGCCGCCGACATCTCGCTGGGTGACGGCATCGCGCTGCGCTTCGTGATGTGGGTGGTCCTGACGGCCGTGACCATCCTCTACGTCGTCCGGTACGCGAAGCGCGTCGAGAAGGACCCGGCCAGGTCCGTGTGCGGGTTCCTCCCCGGTGACCGCGAGCAGAAGGCGACCGGCGCCGAGGAGGTGGCTCCGGAACTGACCCGACTGCACAAGCTGGTGCTGGTGCTGGTCACCGTGGTCTTCGGCTTCATGATCTTCTCGGTGGTCCCCTGGGCCGGCGCGCTCACCGGCGAGGCGGACGCCGCCCCGTACGCCTGGGAGCTGGGCTGGTCCTTCCCGGAACTCTCGGCGCTGTTCCTGTGCGCCTCGGTGCTCGTGGGACTCGTGGCAGGGATGGGCGAGGCGAAGATCAGCGCCACGATCGTCCGGGGCGCCGCCGACTTCATCTCTCCGGCCCTGGTCATCATGCTGGCGCGCGGGGTCACCGTCATCATGAACAACTCCCGGATCACCGACACCGTCCTGCACTCCATCGAGGGCGCGGTGCAGGGCACCTCGTCGACGCTCTTCGCGGTGATCGTCTTCCTGGTCAATCTCCCGCTGGCCTTCCTGATCCCCTCCACCTCCGGCCACGCCACCCTCGTCATGCCCATCCTGGCCCCGCTCGCCGACTTCGCGGGCGTCTCCCGCGCGTTGGTCGTCACGGCCTGGCAGTCGGCCAGCGGGTGGATGAACCTGTGGGTCCCCACCTCGGCGGTGACGATCGGCGGTGTCGCCCTGGCCAAGGTCGGCTACGACAAGTATCTGCGCTTCGTCTGGCCCCTGTTGGCCATCCTCCTCGTGCTGATCTGCGGCTTCCTGGCGCTGGGTGCGGCGATGTGATGCCCCGTCAAGGGCCTGTACGGGCGCCGGCCCCGCTCCGGACCGACCGGCAGGACACCCCCTAAGCTGGGGACACATGTCCGACTCCCTCCCCCTCCCCGAACGGGACGGCCCCGCGCCCGTCGCCGTCCTGACGGCGATACGCCGACCGCTGCGTTTCCTGGGCTCGTGGTGGCCCTGGCGGTGCTGGGCGTACCTGGGCAGCGGGTTCCTCATCGGCTACCCCGTACTGATCGCCCTCGTGGTGCTCCTCGGGCTCGGCGTGGCCCTGGCGGTGGTCGGGATCGGGCTGCTGATGCTGGTCGGCGCCGTCGCCGCCGGGGTGCCGCTGGCGGCGCTGGAGCGGTGGCGGCTGCGGTGCGTGGAGCCCGTGCCCGTGCCGGACCCGCACACCTCCCTCGCCGGGGCCGGACCGGCGGCCTGGCTGCGGACCCGGCTGCGGGAGCGGGCCACCTGGCGGGAGTTCGCGTACGCCACCCTGCTCGGGCCCGTCTTCGGGGCGGCCGGGTTCGCCGTGATCGCCCTGCTGGCCTTCGCCCTGATCCTCGTCGCGACCCCGGTGATCGTCTGGGCCATCGCCCCGGACCACGTGATGCTGATCCCCGGCCGGCAGGTCTCCGGACCGCTGGAGGCCCTGGGCGGCACGGCCGTCGGGCTGGTGGCGATGACGGTGGCGGCGTACGCGGGCGCCCTGCTCGCCGGGGCCCAGGTGAGGACGGCCCGCCTGCTCCTCGGGCCGCGCGTGGAGGCCGACCGGATCCTGGAACTGACCCGCTCCCGGGTGCGCCTGGTCGACGCCTTCGAAGCCGAACGGCGGCGTATCGAGCGGGACCTGCACGACGGCGCGCAGCAGCAGCTGGTCGCCCTCAGCATGACCCTGGGCCTCGCCGAGCTGGAGCTGCGCGGGATCCCGCAGGCGGCCGGGGCGGCCGCCCTGGTGGCCCGGGGGCGCGGCGAGGCCAAGGTCGCCCTGGAGCAACTGCGCGACCTCGTCCGGGGTATCCATCCGCAGGTCCTCACCGACCACGGGCTCGCGGCGGCCGTCGCCGAAGTGGCCCTGCGCCATCCCGTGCCGGTGTCCGTGGACCTCGACGTGCCACGGCTGGCCGAATCGGTCGAGATCACGGCCTACTTCACGGTCACCGAGGCGCTCGCCAACGCGGCCAAGCACAGCGGCGCTTCGCACGTCGCCGTCGTCGGTAAGGTCGAGGGCGACCGGCTCACTCTCACCGTCACCGACGACGGCCGTGGCGGCGCCGATCCGGGCGCGGGAGCGGGACTGGCGGGACTCGCGGACAGGGTGGCGATGTTGAAGGGCAGGCTGGTGGTGTCCAGTCCGGTGGGCGGACCGACCCGACTCCGGGTGGAGGTCCCGTGCTCCGGCTGATCCTCGCCGAGGACTCCGTACTGTTGCGCGCCGGGTTGACGGAGCTCCTCACCCGTGGCGGGCATCAGGTCCTCGCCGCCGTCGGGAGCGCCGAGGAGCTGGTGCGGGCGGTGGAGGCGCAGCGGCCGGACGCCGTCGTGACCGATGTGCGGATGCCGCCCGACTTCCGCGACGAGGGGCTGCGCGCCGCGCTCGAACTGCGTTCCAGGGACTCCTCGTTGCCCGTGCTCGTGCTCTCGCAGTACGTGGCCACGGCGTACGCCACCCAGTTGCTCACGGGGGCTTCGGCGGCCGGGTTGGGTTATCTCCTCAAGGACCGGGTCGGGGAGGTGGCCGAGTTCCTCGACGCCCTCCAGCAGGTCGCCGAGGGGCGTACGGTCATCGATCCGGAGGTGGTACGGGTCCTGCTCAGCCGGCAGTCGGAGCAGCGGCCGCTGGCGCGGCTGACCCCGCGCGAGCGGGAGGTGCTGACCTTGATGGCCTCGGGCCTCAACAACCAGGCTTTGGCGGCGCGGCTGTTCATCACCGAGGCCGCCGTGGTCAAGCACGCGTCGAGCATCTTCATGAAGCTCGACCTGGACGCCACCGAGGGCAACCGCCGGGTGCTTGCGGTCCTGGCCCACCTGTCGGGCCAGGAGGCCGAGGCGTAGGGGGTGTCCTCCTCAGGAGTAGGAGCGCACCGCGTCGTCCCAGGCGCCGGGGCTGCGGTAGTGGTTCGTGTGTCCTGCGGCGAGCACCTGGCGCAGCTCGGCGAGGTGCGGGGTGTCCGCCGGGAGGTCCAACCGGTCCAGGAGGGCGAGCGCGGCGGCAGGGTCCAGGTCGCCGTACACGTCGTGGAAACTCGCCCGGAGGCCGCGGAAGAGGGCCGGGTGCAGGGCGGGCAGCCGTAGGGCGGTGCGGTACGTCGGCTCCTTCACGGACCAGGGCACCGGGCCCGAGCACTCCAGGACGCGGCGGGCCCGCCGGAGCGGGGCTTGCGACGGGTCGGTCACCACGTGCTCGATGTCGTTGCCGAGCACCTCGGCGAAGGCCGTCGCGGAGGTGGCGCGGTCCTCGAACCAGTCCACCCACAGCGAGTAGGTGACGGCCTCGACCTCCTTGTCCGCCTCCAGGCGTCGGCGGTAGCCGTCCCACAGGAGGTCGGCGGGCAGAGGGCCTTCGGAGCTGTCGTCCGCGAACCGGATCGCGCAGGTGACCCAGTACTCGTCCAGGAGGTCCAGCAGCCCGAAGGCCAGCCGCAGCCGGCCGGCGGCGTCCAGGTCTTCGGCGAACACGTCGCCGGCCCAGGTGTGCGCCACGTCGTTGGCCGTGAGCAGCACGTCCGGCTGCTCGTGGCGCACCCACCCGTCGTGCACCTGGGCGACGCCCTGTTCGGCCAGCCAATGCCGCGCCGCCTCCACCGCTCCGCTGTCCATCCCGTAAGTATGACGAACGGCGCACCATCAGTACGGGACGGCCTGGTTGGCGTCCCGCCGCGCGGCCCGGGACCTGATCAGCAAAGCGATCGGCAGGGCCGCGAGCACGAGGCCGCCGACCGCGCACCACAGGGTGGTGGTGTAGGCGTCCAGCAGCCGGGCGAACACGTCCGTGTCCTGCGAGATCCGGTCCAGGCGGCTCACCAGGACGGTGCCGAGCACGGCTCCGCCGATGGACTGCCCGAGGTGGTGGGCCGCGCCGAGGGCTGCCGAGGCCCCGCCGGCGTGCTGCGGGGACACCCCGGCGGTCGCGGTGGCGTAGAGCGGGACGAGGGCCAGGCCCAGACCGATGCCGGTGAGCAGCATGCCGGGCAGTACCCCGGTCGCGTAGCCGGCCGCACCTCCCGCACCGGCCAACAGCGCCAGGCCGAGGGCCGTGACCGCGAGGCCCGGCAGGATCAGGGTGCGGGGGGCGATGCGGGGCAGCAGGCGGGCGGAGACCTGGGTGGCGGTCACGAGGGCGGCGGCGACGAGCGGCAGGTGGGCCGTCCCGGAGGCGGCCGGTCCCTCGCCGCGGATCTGCTGGGCGAAGAAGCCGAGGGCGGGGAGGAGGGCGACCAGGGCCGCGCCGGTGAAGAGGACGACCAGGAGGGAGGCGAGGCGGTTCCGGTCGGCGAGGACGTGGGCGGGGAGCAGCGGGCCGGAGGTCCGCCTCTGCCACCACAGGAAGGCGGCGAGCAGCGCGATGCCGCCCACGAACAGCGCCAGGCTCCGGACGGCGCCCCAGCCCGCCGTCTCGACCTCGGCGAGGCCGTAGGCCAGGGCGGCGGAGCCCGCCGTGCCGAGGAGTACGCCGGGTCCGTCGAAGCGGGCCCCGGTGCGGCCCGGACGGTCGGGCAGCAGGGTGAGCGCGCCGATCAGGGCGAGTACGGCGAGCGGCACGACCGACCACAGGGCCCAGGGCCAGGCCAGGGTCTCGGCGAGCCACCCGCCCGTGAACACGCCGAGCGCGCTGCCGCCGGCGGCGACGGCCGCGTAGATCCCGAAGGCTCGGCCGCGCTCCCGGGGGTCGGTGAATCCGGTGACCACCAGGGACAGCGCGGCCGGGACCAGCAGGGCCGCGAAGGCCCCCTGCAGGGCGCGGGAGGCGATCAGCGGCCCCGCCCCGGAGGCCGCGCCGCCGAACACGGCGGTCGCCGCGAGACCGATCAGTCCGGCCACCAGCATCCGGCGGGCCCCGAGCAGGTCGGTGAGGTGCCCGCCGAGCAGCAGGAGTCCGGCGAGGGCGACGAGGTAGACGCTGAAGACCGGGTTCAAGGCGTCGGCGCCGAGGCCGAGATCGGCTTGGATCTGCGGCCCCTGCAGGCTGAACTGCGCCGCTTCGACCAGCACCGACAGCTGTGTCAGGGCGAGGACCGCCAGGCCCCACCATCGCCTGGGGTGCGGGGTCGCGGGGGCGACGGACGGGTCGCCGGGTACGGGGCCCGGGGGCGGGCCGAAGCCGTCCGCGGGGCCGAAGCGGCCGGGGGCCGTGGGGGCGTACGCGGGCGGCGGGGGCGGTGTCCCGTACGGGGAGGCGTCCTGCCGGGACTGTGCCGGTACGAGGCGGGGGTCCGGCGGACCGGCGGGCGTGTCCCCGGTCGGGGCATCGCCCGCTCCGGCCCCGCCGCCGACCCCTACGGGTGACGCCGGGGCGTAGTCCAGCAACCGCGCCGCATGGCGGCCCAGTTCGGCCAGGACCGCGCCCGGGAGCCATTCCCCGGCGGCGTCCGCCGCCGTACGCGCCGCCACCTCCTCGGGGGTGGGGCGCCGGGCCGGGTCCTTGTGCAGGCAGGCGCCGACGAGTTCGACCAGTGGCTCCGGGACCCCGGTCAGGTCCGCCTCCTCCTCGGCGATCCGGAAGAGGTGGGCGTTCAGCCCGGTGTCCGTGGCGCCGAAGAGCATGCGTCCCGTGGCGGCGTACACGAGGACCGCGCCGAGGCAGAAGACATCGCTGGCGGGGCTCAGTTCGAGGCCGCGGACCTGTTCCGGGGACATGAACCCCGGCGAGCCGATCAGCATGCCGGTGCGGGTGTGCAGGCTGTCCCCGGTCAGGCTGTCCATCGCCCGCGCGATGCCGAAGTCGATGACGCGGGGTCCGTCGACGGTGACGAGGACGTTGGACGGCTTCAGGTCGCGGTGGATCAGGCCCGCCTCGTGCACGGCCCGCAGGGCGAGGGCGAGCCGGTTGGCGAGGGTGCGTACCGAGTCCTCGGGCAGCGGGCCGAACTGCCGGGCGACGACGGTCTGCAGGTCGGGTCCCGGGATGTACTGCGTCGCCACCCAGGGCACGGCGGCCTCGGTGTCGGCGTCGAGCACCGCCGCCGTCCAACTGCCGCCCACCCGCCGCGCGGCGGCCACCTCGCGGGCGAACCTCCTGCGGAATTCGGGGTTCCCGGCGAACTCCGCCTGGACGACCTTCACGGCGACGGTACGGCCGCCCTCGGAGCGACCCAGATAGACCAGGCCCATGCCACCCGCGCCCAGCCGGGCGATCAGGCGGTACGGTCCGATACGGCTCGGGTCCTCGGCGATCAGCTGATCCACGAGCGGAAGAGTATTTCAACGATCCGATGTGCGGGGGCCATCAGGCGAAATGCCCTCCCGGCCGCTCGTTCCGCGCCGTCGGCCGCCCGCCGTCGGACGGCCGGAGCCGGAAGGAGCCGGTCACCACGCGCGAGACGCCCGGTACGGTCACCGAGCGGGCCCAGACCGCCAGGAGGACCGGCAGCGCCAGGTAGCCGAAGCGGCCCGCCGGGGCCAGGAGGAAGGCCAGCGTGAGGCCGAGGGCGAGACGGTCGGCCGCGGCCACCACCGTACGCGGCGGTCGGGCGAGCAGGGAGAGGCCGACCGCGAGGCCTCCCGACAGCAGCAGGCCCATCGCGAGGTACCAGCCCCAGGGGCCCAGTTCGGTCAGCAGTCGCCCGGGCAGCGGGCTGCTCGCCGGGGTCGGCACCGGCGCCCGCCCGGTGGGGAAGGCGAACACCTGGCGCCACAGCTCCGCCGGCTGGAGGAGCGCGGCCGGCAGCACCAGCAGGGCCGTACCGCCGGCCGCCACCAGCGCGCAGCGCACCGCGGGCCGTCCGCCGCGGAGGACCGCGAGCAGGGCGACGGCCACGGCGACCGCGGGCAGTGCCGTCCACTTCAGCGCGCACGCCCCGGCGAGGGCCGCCCCGGTCAGGACGGGCCGCCCGGAGGCGGCGGCCGCCAGGGCCAGGCAGCAGAGCCCGGCCAGCGGCAGGTCGACCCCGCTCACCGTCAGGGGCAGGGCCACCACCGGCGAGGCCACCAGGACGGGCAACAGTCGGCCCGGCCCATCGCCCCGCCCACCGCCCCGCCCACCGCCCGGCCCGCCCCCGAGCAGGCGTCGGGCCGCCCACAGGCAGCCGAACAACGCGGCCGCGCACCAGATCCGGGCGTCCCCCAGCAGCCGCACCACCCAGCCGTCCCCGCTGCCGTCGCCCCCGAGGAGCGCCCGCGGTACGCCGAGCAGAGCCATGCCGGGCAGGTAGGGGGTGTACTCCTCGACGTGCGCGGGCCGGTCGACGTAGAGCCGGCCGGAGTCCAGCAGGAGCCGGCCGGACCGTTCGATGACGGTCACCTCCGACTGGCCCTGGCCGGTCAGGACCAGCCACAGCAGCGGTACGGCGACGGCGCCCAGCAGGGCGGCGGCGAGCGCCGCGCGGCGGCGGCCGACCGCGGTGGCCGCGGCGGCCCCGAGGTATCCGGCGGCGGCGCACCAGCCCCACAGCCGGTGCGGGGCCAGCGCGGAGAACAGGGGGAAGGACAGCGCCCACGCGGCGGCCAGCAGCCAGCCGGTGGTCCACCGGGCGGTAGGGGAAAGGGTCATGACCCCATTCCAGCCGCGCCGCCCCGCCCGGTCTGCACGGCCAGGTGGACGGTCCACGGTGGGGTTTTCCCTACCGTGCGGGGCACGCGGGAGGGGCACGCGAAAGGGGCACGACCCCGACGGGTCGTGCCCCTCACACCGTTGTCATCGGGCCCTACTGGGGCCTCAGGCCTCCGGGTTACCGCCGAACCGCTCGCGGTAGGACTCCAGGTCCTCCTCCGTGACCCGCGCGAACAGCACCGGCGGCACGGTGAACGGGGTACCGGCCGGCACCGCGTCCAGGGAGCGGGCCTGCTCCGGGGTGATCCAGGTGGCCGTGTCGTCGGCGAGCGCGAACGAGGAGCGCATGGCGCGCGCCGAGGCCGGGATGAACGGCTCGGAGACCACCGAGTAGAGGTGGATGAGGTTCATCGCGGTGCGCAGGGTGAGCGCCGCGCCCTCCAGGTCGGTCTTGACCTCCAGCCAGGGGGCCTTCTCGTCGAGGTACGCGTTTCCGGCCGACCACAGGGCGCGCAGCGCGGCCGCGGCCTTGCGGTACTGGAGGGCGTCCATGTGGCCCTCGTACTCGGCCAGCAGCTCGGCGATCTGCTCGCCCAGCTTGGCCTCGGCCTCGCCCGCGGGGCTGCCGGCGGGGACATCGTCACCGAACTTCTTGCGGGAGAAGGTCAGTACGCGGTTCACGAAGTTGCCGAGGGTGCCGCCGAGGTCCTTGTTGACCGTGGCCTGGAAGTGCTCCCAGGTGAAGGACGAGTCGTCGGACTCGGGTGCGTTGGCGATGAGGAAGTAGCGCCAGAAGTCGGCCGGGAGGATCTCCAGCGCCTGGTCGGTGAAGACGCCGCGCTTCTGCGAGGTGGAGAACTTGCCGCCGTAGTACGTCAGCCAGTTGAAGGCCTTGACGTAGTCGACCTTCTTCCACGGCTCGCGGGTGGCCAGTTCGGTGGCGGGGAACATCACCGTGTGGAACGGGACGTTGTCCTTGGCCATGAACTGGGTGTAGCGGACGTCCTCGGCCTCGTACCACCACGACGTGTAGTCGCGGTTCGCCGGGTCCAGGTCGGCCCACTCCTTGGTCGAGCCGATGTACTCGATCGGGGCGTCGAACCAGACGTAGAAGACCTTGCCCTCGGCGGCGAGCTCGGGCCAGGTGTCGGCCGGGACCGGGACGCCCCAGTCGAGGTCACGCGTGATGGCGCGGTCGTGCAGGCCCTCGGTCAGCCACTTGCGGGCGATGGAGGAGGCGAGCTGCGGCCACTCCTCCTCGTGCTCGGAGACCCAGGCCTCGACCTCGTGCTGCAGCTTGGACTGCAGGAGGAAGAGGTGCTTGGTCTCGCGGACCTCCAGCTCGGTGGAGCCGGAGATGGCCGAGCGGGGCTCGATCAGGTCCGTGGGGTCGAGGACGCGGGTGCAGTTCTCGCACTGGTCGCCGCGGGCCTTGTCGTAGCCGCAGTGCGGGCAGGTGCCCTCGACGTAGCGGTCCGGGAGGAAGCGGCCGTCGACCGGCGAGTACACCTGCCGGATCGCGCGCTCCTCGATGAACCCGTTCTCCTGCAGCTTGCGCGCGAAGTGCTGGGTGATCTCGCGGTTCTGGGCGGAGGAGCTGCGGCCGAAGTAGTCGAAGGACAGCTCGAAGCCGTCGTAGACCGCCTTCTGGGCGTCGTGGGCCTGCGCGCAGAACTCGGCGACCGAGACGCCGGCCTCCTTGGCGGCGAGTTCGGCGGGGGTGCCGTGCTCGTCGGTGGCGCAGATGTAGAGGACGTCGTGGCCGCGCTGGCGGAGGTACCGGGAGTACACATCCGCCGGAAGCATCGACCCGACCATGTTGCCCAGGTGCTTGATCCCGTTGATGTAGGGAAGCGCGCTGGTGATCAGGTGTCGAGCCATCCTCGGATGCTCCATTTCCTCTGTGCGGTACAACGTGACGTAACGGATTGTGAATGCGGTTCATCGTATCGAACCGCCGTGAGGCCACGCGCCGCATTTGTACTTGGGTGGACGTAACGCAAAAGCGAGGGCTGTGACCTCTCCGTCACGGCCCTCGCGATCGGGCCCATGTTACAGCGGTACCGCGGGGCGCCCGACCGGTGTCCGGGAGCCGGCGGTGGCGCCGCTACGGACGGTCCGTCCGTGGAGGGCTCGGCGATGGCACCGGCAGCGGGCATATGCATACGTGCTGGCTGGAGCCGTGTGTGATCGAGATCGATCACAGGCCGATCATCCACGACACATTGCTTCCAGGTTTCTTCTCTGCGCCCCCCGAGTGCGCCCGCGCTGCTTTCCTGTTCAGCGCACAGGGGATGAGGTGGAGCGGTGAACGATGGCGGACCGGAGGAGTCCGGTGGGGCCGTGGGACTACCGAGCCGGCGTCGGCGGCCGACTCCCATGAGCCAGTGGGATCCGACGGCGCGCCTGTCGTACTGGGCCTTCCACGCCAATCGGCGGCCCGCGTACATGCGGTTCGCGTATCTGCAGCTGGGCTCCGACGCGGCGGCGGAGGAGGCCGTGGACGCCACCTTCGACTCGATCATGGGTGAGTGGCTGCGGATGCTCCACATGGACCGCCTCGACGCCTACGCCTGGACCGTCCTCAAGCACTGCCTGATCCACCGGCAGCGATGGCGCCACCCCTGGGAGCAGCGCCCCGAGCCGATGGACATCAGCGCCTTCGAGGCCGCCCTGAAAGAGGTCCACGCCGACCGGTACGAGGTGCTGACCGACACCATCCGTTTCTACTCCGCCGTCTCCCGGCTCGCCGAGCGGCAACGTGACGCCGTACTCCTTCGGTACGGGCTCCAGTGCACCCCCGGTGAGGCCGCCTCCGTGATGGGCGTCGACGAGGCCACGATCCGCTCCCACCTCGGACAGGCCCACCGGCGGCTCGCCCGTCTGCTCGCCACGTCCGCCGCGTCGCCCGAATCGGCCGTGTCACCCGAATCGGCCGCGCCCCCCGAATCCACCGAATCATGAGGCGCTCCGAACGGCAGGAGCGCCAGGACCGCGACCCGATCCCCCGCTCCCTGGCCGAATTCCTCGCCCGGGCCGGCGTCCGCGACCGCTACCGGCACTACGACCTCGGTGCCGCCGAGGCCCGGCTGCTGCGCGCCACACCGCACCCGCCCTCCGGCCACCGCGCCCGTCGCCGGTCGGTGCACGGCTGGAGCGACCCCGCCCGGGACTGCCCCCTCGACGCCGAACGGGCCCGGCGCGACCTCAAGGCCGTCTGCCTCGCCTCCGCGTGCGCGCCCAAGGCCGGGGCGCACCTCGACTCCTTCCTGACCGACGGACACACCGACCTGGCCGGGGCCGTCGTCTTCGGCTGTCTGCTGCACCTGGCCGGGCTGCGCGAAGGGGCCCGCTTCTGGTGGCAGTTCGCCGCCGGTTCCGGGAGCCCGCGGACCGCCGCGGCCGCGTACTGCCTCTTCCTCGACCACTCGCGGCTCGGCGAGCACCACGACGCCCGGCACTGGGCGCGCGAGCTGGGCCGGCGCGGCTTCCGGCCGGGCGGCCGACGGGATCTGCGGGAGGTCCGGCTGTGCACGCAGGCGGCCGTGCTGCGCTACGTCGACCAGCGCGAGGATCCCGACCTGGGCCCGGTGCCGCTGCCGCGGCCCGGACTGTCCGGGGTACTGGCCGCGTTCCTGCCCCAGACCGTCACCGTGTCGGCCTCGGCGCCGCGGCCGGTGGTCTCGCTCCGCCCGGCCACCGGCCCGCTGCGCCACCCGGCGCTGACGGAGGCGAACCGCGGGACCGCCGGCCGGGCGGAGACGGGCCGGGCACTGACGCAGGCGCGCCGCGCGTTGGCCGTCGTACGTGTCCTGGAGCGCCACCCGTTGGGGGTACGGGCCGCCCAACTCGCCCGGGAGTCCGGCCTCGCCGAGGGGGAACTGCGGCCGCTGCTCGCGATGCTGTGCGAGGAGGAGTACGCGGTGCGCCCGGCGCTCGGGGTCTACGGGCGCGGCCCCGCCCTGGACCGGCTCGCCGCCCCCGGCGGGCACGGCCTGGCCGGGCAGCTCCAGCGCACCCTGGCCCTGGCTCGGGACAGCGCGGGCGCCGCGGTGTACCTCGGCCGGTACGCCGACGGCGAGGTCCGGATCACGCAGATGGCGGACGGGCCCGCGACCCCGCCGGTGCGGGAGTGGGTCGACTTCCGGGCCGCCGCGCACGCCAGCGCGGTCGGCAAGTGCCTGCTGACCCAGCTCGACCACGACGGGCGCGCCGACCACGTGGCCCGGCACCGGCCCGCGCGGCTCACCCCGCGGACGATCACCGACAGTCGGGTCCTGTTCAGCGCCTTGGACGCGGTGGCTCCGGGCGCGCCCGTGTTCGACCTGCGCGAGTACTCCCCCGGGGTCGTCTGCTCGGCGGTGCCGATCGCCACCGGGATCGCCGCCGGGAGCCTCGCGCTCTCGCTGCCGGCGAGCCACGCCCACCGGCTGGGCGCGGCCACCGAGACCCTGCGCCGCAAGGCCGTCCCGGTGCTCCTGGCCCTGCTCCTGACGGGCGCGATCCCCCCGGACGCCCCGGCGGTCGCCGCCGAGGAGGCGGCTCCGGTCGGGCGGCCCCGGCCGATGCCGGCCCCGGTGACCCCGGAGACCTTGCGGCACCTGCGGCGGCTCTTCCCCACCCCGATCACCGGAGGCTCGGCCGCGGCGGGCGGCCCGCACCTGGTCAGCGACACCGCGGCGGCCGCGGCCTATCTCTTCGACGCCGTCCCGGACACCGACCAGCCCCGCCTGTCACTGCCCCTCACCTTCACCTCGCTCCCCCCGGGGAGCCTGAGCACCCCGACGGGCCTGGTGGTCCTGGGCCCGTGACCGGCCGGGAGCGCGGACCGGACCGGGAAAACAGCAAGAGCCCCACACGATGTGTGGGGCTCTTGCTTCTTGTGTCCGAGGGGGGACTTGAACCCCCACGCCCGATAAAGGGCACTAGCACCTCAAGCTAGCGCGTCTGCCATTCCGCCACCCGGACCAGGTGGTCGGCCCCGGTTTCCCGCGGCGACATGGACAACAATAGCAAAGGATCGGCGCGGCTCCGACCACTTATCCGGGCGGTGAGCATCCGCCACGCCGGGCTGACCTGCACGCATGCACCGACGACCTTGGCGAGACGGATCGTCTCGCCGCCGGATGCTGATACCGGCTGGACATCAGGGGTGGCCGGGCGGTCGGATGGCTGCGCACACGTCCGGGGGGAGCCGCGCATGGAATCCGAGCACCGCGTCAGCACGCTGGAGCTGTTCTTCGACCTCGTTTTCGTCTTCACCATCACGCAGTTGACGGTGCTTCTGGCGGACGACCTGACTCCGCGGGGCGCGGGGCAGGTGGTACTGATCTTCACCGTCCTGTTCTGGATGTACGGGGGCTACGCGCACCTGACCAACCAGGTGCCGCCGGACCGGACGGTCCGGCGGGTGCTGCTGATGCTGGCCATGGGGGCGTTCCTGGTCTGCGCCCTGGCCGTACCGACCGCCTTCGGGGCCGGTGGTATCGCCTTCGGCCTCGGGTACCTGTTGGTGGTCCTGGTCCACGGCGCGCTGTTCACCCAGGCGCACGGGCGCGGGGTGCTGTGGTTCGCGCTGCCCAACGTGCTGTGCGCGTTGTCGGTGACGGCGGCCGGTTTCTTCGACGGGCTGCCGGCCTGGGGGCTGTGGATGCTGGCGCTGCTCCTGCAGTTCGTGACACCGGTGGTCGTGCAGCGGGTCGCGGCGAGCGGGGCGGCGGAGCCGGAGGCGGCCGAAGTGGCCGAGACCGTCGAGACGGTCGAAGGTCCCGGGCAGACCGTCGGTGATCAACTGGGCGGGATGAACGCGGCGCACCTGGTGGAGCGGCACGGTCTGCTGCTGATCATCGTCTTCGGTGAGTCCGTGATCGCGATCGGCATCGGGGTGGGCTCGCTGCCGCTGTCCCTCGGTATCGCGGGCGGCGCGTTCCTGGCTCTGACGATCGCGTCGGCGATGTGGTGGATGTACTTCGTGCGCGACGAGGGCCGGGCCGAGGAGGTCTTCGAGCGGACCCCGGCGGAGCGGCGTTTCAAGCTGGCGATGGTCGCCTACTACTACGCCTTCCTGCCGATGCTCCTGGGCATCGCCGTCTTCGCGGCGGGCGTGAAGAAGACCATCGGTCACCTCGGCGAGCACCTGCACACCGGCCCGGCGGTCGCGCTGGCGGGTGGGGTCGCCCTCTATCTGGCCGGGGACCTGGCCTTCCGCGCGGCACTGGGTATCGGACCGGCGCGCTACCGCGCCGCGGCCCTGGTGCTCGCGCTCGCCACCGTCCCGGTGGGAACCAGCTGGACGGGAGCCGGCCAGCTGGTGGCCCTGGCGTGCGTCCTGGTCGGGGCGCTGGCCGCCGAGGGCCGCCGCTCCCCCACCGAACCGGCGGAGGAGGCAGCGGCCACGAAAGCCGTCACGGGCAGTGGATGACCTGGCCCGCGTAGGAGAGGTTGCCGCCGAAGCCGAAGAGCAGGACCGGGGCGCCGGAGGGGATCTCGCCGCGCTGGACCAGCTTCGACAGGGCCATCGGGATGCTGGCGGCCGAGGTGTTGCCGGACTCGACTACATCGCGGGCGACGACGGCGTTGACGGCGCCGATCTTCGCGGCGAGCGGCTCGATGATCCGCAGGTTGGCCTGGTGGAGGACGACCGCGGCCAGTTCCTCCGGGGTGACTCCGGCCTTCTCGCACACCTTGCGGGCGAGCGGCGGCAGCTGGCTGGTGGTCCAGCGGTAGACGGACTGGCCCTCCTGGGCGAAGACCGGCGGCGAGCCCTCGATCCGGACCGCGTTGCCCATCTCCGGGACGGAGCCCCACAGGACCGGGCCGATGCCGGGCTCCTCGCAGGCCTCGACCACGGCCGCGCCCGCTCCGTCGCCGGTGAGCACACAGGTGGTGCGGTCGGTCCAGTCGGTGATCTCGGTCATCTTGTCGGCGCCGATGACCAGGGCGCGGGTGGCGGAGCCGGCCCGGATGGCGTGGTCGGCGGTGGCCAGGGCGTGGGTGAAGCCCGAGCAGACGACGTTGATGTCCATCACGGCGGGGCCGCCGCCCATGCCCAGCTTGGCGGCGACACGCGCGGCCATGTTGGGCGAACGGTCGATCGCGGTCGACGTGGCGACCAGCACCAGGTCGATGTCGTCCGGGGTCAGGCCGGCGCCGGCCAGCGCCTTGCCCGCCGCCTGGTAGGCCAGCTCGTCCACCGGTTCGTCCGGGCCCGCCATGTGGCGCGTGCGGATGCCGACGCGGGACCGGATCCACTCGTCGGTGGTGTCGACCATGGCCGAGAGGTCCTCGTTGGTGAGCACTTTCGCGGGCTGGTAGTGCCCTAGCGCCACCACGCGTGAACCGGTCATGGGCGGGGTCCCCCCTTGTACGGAAGTCAGGATCACCCAGCTTTGCCTGCTACTGGTGGGTACGTGTGCGTGTGACCCGACAGGATTCCGGCACCGGATTTTGGAGCTTCCCGAGGATCCACCTGCCGGGAGCGTCGCGGGAAGCGGAACCGCGACAATGAGCTTGTCGGAAACGGGCGGGAACAGAAGGGGTGTGCTGATCACCATGGGACGGGTCACCGAGCGTCGTCGCGTCGTCCGGATCCGGAACGGCACGGCGGGTGTCCGGCCGGACACGCTGGTGGCCGAGGAGCCGCTGGAGATACGGCTGAACGGCAAACCGCTGGCCATCACGATGCGTACGCCGGGCGACGACTTCGCCCTGGCCGTGGGCTTCCTGGTCAGCGAGGGAGTGCTCGCGGCCGCCTCCGACGTGCAGGCCGTCACCTACTGCGAGGGGGCCACGGAGGACGGGTCGAACACCTACAACGTGGTGAACGTCCAGCTGGCCGCCGGGGTCCCGGTGCCCGACATCACCCTGGAGCGGAACGTCTACACCACCTCCTCGTGCGGCCTGTGCGGAAAGGCCAGCCTGGACGCGGTCCGTACGGCGACCCGCTTCCCGGGGCTCGCCGCCGATCCGGTACGGGTCCCCGCGGAGGTCCTGTGCGCGATGCCGGACCGGCTGCGCGAGGCCCAGAAGGTCTTCGACCGGACGGGCGGGCTGCACGCCGCCGGGCTGTTCACGGCGCAGGGCGAGCTGCTCGACCTGCGGGAGGACGTGGGCCGGCACAACGCGGTGGACAAGATCGTGGGCCGGGCGTACCGATCCGGGAGGCTCCCGCTGGCGGGCGCGGTCCTGCTGGTGTCGGGCCGGGCCTCCTTCGAGCTGGTGCAGAAGGCGGTGATGGCGGGCATCCCGGTGCTGGCGGCCGTCTCGGCGCCGTCCTCGCTGGCGGTGGACCTGGCCCTGGAGTCGGGGATGACGCTGGTCGGCTTCCTGCGGGGGCCGGACATGAACATCTACGCGGGCGAGGAGCGGATCACCCTGTAGCGGTACGCCGGAACTCCTCCCTTCCACGTTCGTAGCCGCCGAGGAACGAGGCCCACACGTCGCTGCCGTCTCCCGAGGCGCCCGCCTTGCCGGTGCCGTGGAGCGTGAACCAACCGTCGCAGTCCTGTGCCGGGGGCGCTCCGTCGGCGGTCGACTTGATCAGGATCAGGATCCCCGGGTCCTCGTCGGAGTGGTGCCGGATGGTCCAGCTGCCCTCGCCGGTGAACGTGGCCCGCTGCGGGTACCCGACGCACTTCCAGCCCGCGGCGTCCGTGAGGCGGACCCGGCCGTCGGCCAACACCTCGAGCCGGGTTCCGCGGTCGCCCTGCCATGTGCCGGTGACGTCCTGCGCCGTCAGCGGAGCGGAGGGTTTTCCGTCCACCAGGCCGAGGGACAGGGCCAGCCAGATCACCAGACCGACCAGCAAACCGAACAGTACGAACAACGTGCGCGCGAGGTTCTGCACGTCAGCGCCCCCGGCGGGCGCGGCGCGGGGAGTCCTTGGCCGGCTTCGGGGTCGGGGGGTCGATGCGGTGCAGGTCCAGGGTGGGCGGGAGCGGGGTGGTGCCCGGGCCGCCGGATTCGGCCCAGGCGATGATCTCGTCGGTCGCGGTGTCGTCCAGGGCCCAGCCGAACCAGGCCGCGCGGGCGCCGCGGCGGCGGGCTTCGGTGGTGGGCTGGACCACGATGACGTTGGCCTGGGCGCACGGGCCGAGGCAGTCGCTCGTACGGACGGCCAGGCGGCCCCCGGAAGCGGCGGCGGCCTCGCGCAGCCGGGCGAGCTGACCGGCGTGGTCGGAGCCGGGGTTCTTGCGGGGGTCACCGCAACAGCAGCCTCGGCAGACCACCAGCGTGCAGGGTCGTTCGGCATGGGCGGCGAGCGGGCGTATCCAGGTCACCACCGAACGTTAACGGGCCCGGGGCGCGGGCCGTTGGCGGGCGAGCGAGACGTCCGCCACACGGTCGGCGGCGAGTTCGGGCAGCGGGTCCTGGGCGCGGCGCCGGGCGATGACCGCGCAGACCATCAGCTGCATCTGGTGGAAGAGCATCAGGGGAAGCACGGCAAGGGCGGCGTGGGCCCCGAACAGCACGCTCGCCATGGGAAGTCCGGCGGCCAGGCTCTTCTTGGACCCGGCGAACTGGATGGCGATGCGGTCCGCGCGGCCGAAGCCGAGGCGGGCCGCGCCGTACCAGGTGGCGAGGAGCATGACGGCGAGCAGGACGGCCTCGACCAGCATCAGGGCGGCGAGCCTGGGGAGGCTGACCTGGTGCCAGATGCCGGCGACCACGCCCGCGCTGAAGGCGGAGTAGACGACGAGCAGGATCGAGCCGCGGTCGACGTAGCCGAGGACCTGCTTGTGGCGGACGAGGAAGCGGCCGACCCAGGGGCGCAGGGCCTGTCCGAGGAGGAACGGCAGCAGGAGTTGGACGGTGATCTTCAGGAGGGAGTCGAGGGAGAAGCCGCCCGCGTCGCCCCCGAGCAGGCCGGCGGCGAGGAGGGGGGTGAGGACGATGCCGGCCAGGCTGGAGAAGGAGCCGGCACAGATCGCGGCGGGGACGTTGCCGCGGGCGATCGAGGTGAAGGCGATGGAGGACTGCACGGTCGAGGGGACCAGGCAGAGGAAGAGGAGGCCGCCGTAGAGCGGGGTGGTGAGCAGGCCGGGGACGAGGCCGCGGGCGGCGAGGCCGAGGAGCGGGAAGAGTACGAAGGTGCAGGCGAGCACGGTGAGGTGGAGCCGCCAGTGGCGCAGGCCGTCGAGGGCCTCGCGGGTGGAGAGCCGGGCGCCGTAGAGGAAGAAGAGCAGGGCCACGGCCGCGGTGGAGGCGAGGTCGGCGGCGGTGGCGGCCGGGCCGCGGGCCGGGAGCAGGGCGGCGAGGCCCACGGTGGCGAGCAGGGCCAGGATGTACGGGTCCAGGGGCAGCCGGGCGGGGAGGTACGGGCGGCGCATGCGGGGGTGCTCACTTGCTGTCGGGGCCGGGTGCTCGGGGTGCTGGGGGTGCGGCATTGCTCCCTTCATGGTCGGCGGTCGGCGCTCATCGGGAAACCAGCACACCGCACTCACTGCCATCGCGATCCGTGATGAGCGGCTACCGTGGCGGTATGTACGACCCGGTGCAGCTGCGTACGTTCCTCACGGTCGCCCAGACGCTCAGCTTCACGCAGGCCGCGGGGCGGCTCGGGGTGGGGCAGTCCACGGTGAGCCAGCACGTGCGGCGGTTGGAGGAGGCGACGGGGCGGCCGCTGTTCGTCCGGGACACGCACAGTGTGGGGCTGACGGAGGACGGGGAGGCGCTGCTCGGCTTCGCTCGGACGATCCTGGAGGCGAACGAGCGGGCGGCGGCCTTCTTCGCGGGGACCCGGCTGCGCGGGCGGCTGCGGTTCGGGGCCTCGGAGGACTTCGTGCTGACCCGGCTCCCGGAGATCCTGGAAGGGTTCCGGCACGAGCATCCCGAGGTGGATCTGGAGCTGTCGGTGGAGCTCTCCGGGACGTTGCACGAACGGTTGGACGCGGGGCGCCTGGACCTGGTGCTGGCGAAGCGGCGGGGGCCCGGGGACGAGCGGGGCCGGCTCGTGTGGCGGGACCGGCTGGTGTGGATCGGCGCGGAGGGGCTGCGGGTGGACCCGGAGCGCCCCGTTCCGCTGATCGTCTTCCCGCCGCCGGGCATCACCCGCGCCCGGGCGCTGGAGGTGCTGGAGCGGGAGGGGCGGGACCTGCGGATCGCGTGCACGAGCGGCAGCCTGAGCGGCCTGATCGCGGCGGCCCGGGCGGGGCTCGGCGTGATGGCGCACGCGCGCGGGCTGATCCCGCCGGGGCTGGTGCGCGTGGGCGGTCTGCCGGAGCTCGGACCGGTGGAGTTCGCACTGCTCCGGGGGCCGCGTCCATCGGCGGCCGCGGAGGCGTTGGCCGCGGCCGTGCTCTCCGGCGCGGACCGGCTCAGTCGCACGTCAACGGCGTGAACACCGTGATCACTGGGGAGGTCTTGTGGAGTTATCGAAAGGCCGGTGAACCCCTGTTGACCATGCGGTACGTTCACCGCGGCGCGCGGAGAGGAGCGGGGCCTTGCGCGAAATCACCGTCCCACCCGTTGTCACGGGCGCGCCCGTCGGCGGCCTGGCCGACATCGTCTTCCAGCACGCCCACGAGGAGCCGGACCGGGTGGTGCTCGGCCGGAAGACCGACGGGGTCTGGCGGGACGTGACGTCCCGGGAACTGGCCTCCGAGGTGCTCGCGCTCGCCCGGGGGCTGCTGGCCCAGGGGGTGCGCTTCGGGGACCGGGTCGCAATCATGTCCCGTACCCGGTACGAGTGGACCCTCTTCGACTTCGCCCTGTGGGCGATCGGCGCCCAGCCCGTCCCGGTGTATCCGACGTCCTCCGCCGATCAGGTGCACTGGATCCTGTTCGACTCCGACTGCACGGCCTGCGTGGTCGAGGACGAGGACCAGGCCATGACGGTGGGTTCGGTCATCGACCGGCTCCCCCACCTGCGCCGGCTGTGGCAGCTCGACGCCGGGGCGGTGGACGGGCTCGTCGCCGACGGCCGCGGGATGGCCGAGGACGTCGTTCACCGGCACCGGGGTGCCGTGACGCCCGACGCGACCGCCACCGTCATCTACACCTCGGGGACGACGGGCCGGCCGAAGGGGTGCGTGCTCACGCACGCCAACTTCATGTACGAGACCGACACGCTGGTCAACCGCTGGGAGTCGGTCTTCCAGGCCCGGCAGGGCGAGGAGCCGTCCACCCTGCTCTTCCTGCCGCTGGCGCACGTGTTCGGGCGGATGGTGGAGGTGGCCGCCGTCCGGGCACGCGTCAAGCTGGGCCATCAACCGGTGCTGGCGGCGGCCGAGTTGCTGCCCGATCTCGTCGCCTTCCGGCCGACCTTCGTGCTGGGCGTCCCGTACGTCTTCGAGAAGATCTTCGCGGCCGCGCGCCGCAAGGCGGAGGCGGAGGGACGCACGGGCCCCTTCGACCGGGCGGTGGAGACGGCCGTACGGTACGCGGAGGCGCGCGAGCGCAAGGCCTTCGGCCTCGGGCCGGGACCTTCGGCCGCGCTGCGCATGGAGCACCAGCTCTTCGACCGGCTCGTCTACGGGAAGGTCCGCGAGGCGATGGGCGGCCGCGTGCGGCACGCCATGTCGGGCGGATCGGCGATGTCGCGCCGCCTGGGGCTGTTCCTCGACGGGGCCGGGATCACGGTGTTCGAGGGGTACGGGCTGACCGAGTCGTGCGCGGCGGCCACGGCGAACCCGCCGGGGGCGACCAAATACGGCACGGTGGGGCGGCCGATCCCGGGCAGTACGGTGCACATCGCGGACGACGGGGAGGTCTGGCTGCACGGCGGCCACATCTTCTCCGGGTACCTGAACGACCCCCGCGCCACGGAGGCGGTCCTGCGCGGCGGGTGGCTGGCCACGGGGGACCTGGGCCGGCTGGACGGGGACGGGTACCTGACCATCACCGGGCGCAAAAAGGACATCCTGGTGACCTCCAACGGCAAGAGCGTCGCGCCCGCCGCGCTGGAGGAACGGGTCCGTTCGCATCCGCTGGTGTCGCAGTGCGTGCTGGTGGGCAACGACCGGCCGTACATCGCGGCGCTGCTCACTCTGGACATGGACGGGATAGCGCACTGGCTGTCGATGCGCGGCCGGCCGCAGTTGCCGGCGAAGGCACTGGTGGGGGACCCCGAGCTGACGGCGGAGGTCCGGCGGGCGGTGGTGGCCGCGAACACCCTGGTCTCGCAGGCGGAGGCGATCCGCACCTTCCGGGTGCTGGGTGAACAGTTCACGGAGGAGCGGGGGTTGTTGACGCCGTCGCTGAAGCTCAAGCGCCGGGCGATCGAGAAGGCGTACGCGAAGGAGGTCGCGGCTCTGTACTCCGCCTGAACAGGGATCTGACGGTTCGTCATTTCTACTCGTCGACAATATTGACGATCCGTCAGGTCCCGCACAGAATGCGGGGATTCCGACCGGAGGGGATCCCCCGACATGTTGCGACCGATCCGCACCCTGGCCGCCGCGGCGGCGGCCCTCGCGCTCGTCTCCGCCTGCAACTCCGCCTCCACGAACGGCAGCTCCCCCGGCAAAGGCGGCGACGCGCCCGGCAACTCCCGTGGGGTGACCGCCGACTCCGTCAAGGTCGGCGGGATCGTGTCGATGACCAGCGCCAGTGGTTACAGCAAGAAGGACACCGACCTCGGCGCCAAGGCCCGCTACCTCCGGGCCAACGCCGAGGGCGGGATCAACGGACGGAAGATCGACTACCTCGGCGCGGAGGACGACGGTCAGGACCCCGCAAAGAACCTGGCGGCCGCCCGCAAACTCGTCCAGCAGGACAAGGTCTTCGCCGTCGCCCCCATGAGTTCGGTGACCTTCTCCGGCGCGGACTTCCTGGAGCAGGAGAAGGTCCCCACCTTCGGCTGGGGCACCCTGCCGTCCTTCTGCGGCCCCCGGCACATCTACGGCTTCAACGGCTGTCTGGTCCCCACCCCCGGCGGCACCCTCAACCAGACCTGGCCCGAGGGCATCGGCCAGATCCTCGGCGGGGCGCAGGGCCGATCGGTCGCGATCATCGCCAACGACAGCGACGCCGGCAAGTTCGGCATCCGGACCTTCCAGCAGGGCTTCGCCAGCGCCGGGTTCAAGGTCTCCTACGCCAAGGCCTCCGTGCCCGCCACCGCCGTGCCGAGCGACTGGTCCGCGTACGTGAAGGAGATCCTCGCCGCGAACGACGGCAAGGCCCCCGACGCCGTCGTCTCCGTCATGCAGACGCCGAACAACATCGGGCTCTTCACCGCGCTCAAGCGCAGCGGCTACCAGGGGCTGCTCTCCGACCCGACCGACTACGACCCCGGGTTGCTCGCCAAGGACGCCACCAAGCAGGCCCTCGACGGGGTGCACGTGCTGCTGCAGTTCCAGCCCTTCGAGTCGACCGATCCGAAGATGACGCAGTTCAAGGCCGACATCAAGGCGGCCGCGGGCGGCCAGCACGTCCCGCTCAGCATGCACATGCTCACCGGGTACATGTCGGCCGACCTGTTCGTCTCCATCGCGCGGAAGGCCGGCAAGGACCTGACCGTCGAGTCCTTCCAGGCCGCCGCGCAGGGCTTCTCGGACACCGGCACGCTCGTCGGCGACCGCTCCGAACCCAAGGGGCAGAAGGACAGCTTCGGCTGCGGGGCTCTGGTACAGCTGAAGAACGGCGCGTACGAGGTCTCCGTACCGTTCAAGTGCTACGAACCCATCCCCTTCAAGTAGGGCAGCGGCATGGGGGATCTGCTCGTCTTCGTACTGAGCGGTCTGGTCTCCGGCGCCCTGTACGCACTGCTCGCCACCGGGCTGGTGCTGTCGTACTCGGCGTCCGGACTGTTCAACTTCGCGCACGGGGCCACCGCCTACCTGTGCGCGCTCACCTTCTACGAGTTGCACTCGGGGCTGGGCTGGCCCGCCGTCCCCGCCGCCCTGCTGGTGGTGTGCGTCCTGGCCCCCGGCCTGGGCTGGGGACTGGACCGGCTGATGTTCCGGCGGCTCGCCCGGGTCGGTGAGACCGCGCAGATCGTGGCCACCATCGGGCTGCTGGTGGCGCTGCCGGCCGCCGGGCTGTGGGTGGTGGAGCTGTTGGCGGACGCGGGCGCGCCGGTGCGGCCGGCGGAGAACCAGTTCGGGCTGCCGGGAGTGGGACCCAGCCCGGCGAAGTCCTGGCAGCTCGCGGACGGCGTCGGCATCGACTCCGACCAGCTGATCACCTGGGTGGTGACGGCGCTGGTGGCGGTGGCCCTGTGGGTCCTGATGCGGCACACGCGGCTCGGGCTGCGGCTGCGGGCCGCCGTCGACAACCGCTCGCTGACCGAGCTGCGCGGGATCAGCGCCGACCGGCTGTCGTCGGTGGCCTGGATGATCGCGTCGGGGCTCGCCGGGCTGGCGGGTGTGCTGGCGACACCACTGCTGGGGCTGTCGGCGCACGACTTCACCCTGTTCCTGTTCGTGTCGGCCACGGCGGCGGTCATCGGACGCTTCGCGTCCGTGCCCCTCGCCTTCGCGGGCGGACTCGGGCTCGGGGTGCTGCAGAACCTGGTGGCCGGGTACGCGTCCTTCGCCGAGTCCGTCACCGGCTTCCGTACGGCCGTACCCTTCCTGATCCTCTTCGGAGGGCTGCTGGTGCTGACCCGTCGGGCACGCGCGGCAGGGGTCGCGGCCGTGGACCCGCCGCCGGTCGACCATCTGGCGGGGGCCTCGTGGTCGCGGCGGTGGGGCGCGTGGGCGGCGGGCGCGGCGCTCCTGTGCGTGGCGTTCTACACCGTGACCACACCCTTCTGGAGCGGGCTGCTGGCCCAGGGTCTGGCCGTCGCGCTCGTGTTCATGTCCTTCACGGTGGTGACCGGGCTCGGGGCGATGGTCTCGCTGGCACAGGGCACCTTCGTGACCGGCGCGGCGCTCGTGGCGGGGCTGCTCATGAGCCGGGGCTGGCCCTTCGCGGCCGCGCTCGCGGTGGGCACGTGCGTGGCGGCCCTGCTGGGGGCGCTCGTCGCCCTGCCGGCGCTGCGGCTGGGGGGCAGATCCCTGGCCCTGGCCACGCTGGCGCTGGCCTTCCTCGCGGATCAGGTGCTGTTCCAGCTGCGATGGCTGCGCAACGGCGACGCGGGATGGCCGATCCCACGGCCGGTGTTCGGGCCGGTGGACCTCTCCGACGACCGGGCGCTGGGGGTGGCCCTGGTGGTCCTGGTCGCGCTGGTGGCGGCCGGGCTGACCGCGCTACGGAACTCCCCGTCGGGGCGGGCGATGCTGGCGGTCCGGTCGGCGCCGGCGGCGGCGGTCGCCTCGGGGGTCTCCGTACTGCGCACGAAACTGCTGCTGTTCACCCTGTCGGCGGGGCTGGCCGGGTTCGGGGGCGTGCTGTACGCCTCGTACAACACCCGGATCACGGCGACGGACTTCACGGCGATGACCGGGCTGGTGTGGCTGGCGGTGGTCGTGGCGGCGGGGGTGCGCAGGCCGCAGTACGCGGTGGTGGCGGGGCTGGTGTTCGCGGTCGCTCCGCGGGTGCTGTCCGACTACGTGACGGAGTCCGCGCACCTGCCGGTGATCCTGTTCGGGCTGGCCGGGTTGGCCCTGGCCAACGACCCGGACGGGTACTGCGCCGCGGTTCCGGTGCGGCTCGCACGGCGGCGCGCCGCCGCCTCTTCCCGGGGCGCCGCCCCGGACCCGTCGGGGGCTCCGCCCCCGAACCCCCGCGCCTCGATCTCCCCCAGCTACCGCTGGGAGGGGCCCCCTGGCGGGGCTGATGTCGCCCTGGAGCTGCGCGGTGTCACCGCCGGGTACGACGGGGGGCTCGTGCTGCACGGGGTGGATCTCGCCGTCCGCGCGGGCGAGATCCTCGCCGTGCTGGGGCCCAACGGCGCCGGGAAGACCACCGCCTGCCGGGTCGCCGCCGGGCTGCTGCCGGTCGGGGCCGGGGCGGTGTACGTGGGCGGGCGGGACGCGACCCGGGACGGGGCCGTACGTCGGTCGCGGGCCGGGGTGCTGCTCGCCCCCGAGGGGCGCGGGATCTTCCCCGCGCTCACCATCGAGGACAACCTGGCCCTGTACCTCGACGACGCCGACGCCCGGGCCGCCGTCTACGCGCGCTTCCCGCGGCTCGCCGAGCGGCGCCGGATCCCGGCCGGAGCCCTCTCGGGCGGGGAGCAGCAGATGCTGGCCCTGGCCCCGCTGCTGCTGCGGCCGCCCGCGGTGCTGATCGCCGACGAACCCTCGCTCGGGCTCGCCCCGCGCGTGGTGGAGGAGGTGTACGCGCTGCTCACCGAGCTCCGTGACGCCGGGACGGCGCTGCTCCTGGTGGAGGAGAAGGCGGCCGGGATCCTCGGGATCGCCGACACCGTGGCCTACCTCTCCCAGGGCCGGGTCTCCTGGTGCGGCCCCCGGGACGAGGTGGAGGCGGACCGGCTCACCGAGGCCTACCTGGGGATGGCGACATGAGCGAGGGCGGGTACGTGCTGGAGGCCCGCGGGGTCGGCGTGCGCTTCGGTGGCGTCCGGGCGCTCACCGGGGTGGATCTCGGGGTCCGCGCGGGCGAGGTGTGCGGGCTGATCGGGCCGAACGGCGCCGGGAAGACCACGCTGTTCGACGTGTTGTCCGGGATCCGCCGCCCCGACCAGGGGCGGATGCTGCTGGACGGGGCGGACGTCACCCGCCGCTCCCCCGTCTGGCGGGCCCGGCACGGGATACGCCGGACCTTCCAGCGGCAGCAGTTGTTCGGGCAGCTCAGCGTGGCCGACCACGTGCTGGTGGCGCAGGAGTGGCGGGGCGGCGGGGGCGGGCCGGTCGCGGATCTCCTCGCCCTGCCGACGCGGCGTGCCCGGGAGCGCGAGCGCCGGGCCCGGGGCGAGCGGGTGCTGGCCGACTGCGGGATCGGGTCGCTCGGGGCCTCGTACGCCGGCGGGTTGCCCGTCGGGCAGGCCCGGATGGTGGAGCTGGCCCGTGCGGTGGCCGATCCGCCGCGGGTGTTGTTGCTGGACGAGCCCGCGTCGGGCATGTCGGCGCCCGAGCGGGACCGGCTCGCGGGGGTCGTGCGGCGGCTGGCGGAGCGGGAGGGCTGCGCGGTGCTGCTGGTCGAGCACAACGTGGCGTTCGTGATGGAGCTGTGCGCGCGGGTCGTCGTACTGGACCTCGGGACGGTGCTGGCCGAGGGCACCGCGGCCGAGGTACGGGCGAATCCGCTGGTCCGGGAGGCGTACCTCGGGACGACGTGAGGACCACGCACACAGCGGATGGCGGGAATACGTCGTACGAGAGGCCGGTTGTCGCCCCTCGTACGACGTTTTTCCGCCACCGCACCTACGCACCGACGACGTGAGGGAACGACCAGACGTGAACCAGGTCCCCGCCATCAAGCTCAACAACGGCACACTCATGCCCCAGCTCGGCTACGGCGTCTGGCAGGTGCCGGACGCGGAGGCGGAGCGTGCCGTCGGGACCGCCCTGGAGGCCGGTTACCGCAGCATCGACACGGCCGCCATCTACGGCAACGAGGCGGGCACCGGCAAGGCCGTCGCCGCTTCCGGGCTGGCGCGCGAGGAGCTGTTCGTCACCACCAAGCTGTGGAACGGCCCGAAGCAGAAGTGGGGCCGGGACCAGGTGCTGCGCGCCTTCGACGACTCCCTGGCCAAGCTGCGCCTCGACCACGTCGACCTGTACCTGATCCACTGGCCGCGTCCGATGCGTGACGACTTCGTCGCCATCTGGAAGACCTTCGAGGAGATCGCGGCGAGCGGTCGCGCCAAGGCGGTCGGCGTGTCGAACTTCCGCCCGGCCGACCTGGCGCGGATCGCCGCCGCGAGCGAGCTGGTCCCGGCCGTGAACCAGGTCGAGCTGCACCCGCTCTTCCCGCAGGCCGAGCTGCGCGCCGTGCACGCCGAGCACGGGATCGCCACCGAGGCCTGGTCCCCGCTGGGCCAGGGCAAGGAGCTGCTGACGCTCCCGGCCGTGACCGCGATCGCCGCCGCGCACGGCCGCAGCGCCGCGCAGGTGGTGCTGCGCTGGCACCTGCAGCACGGGAACGTCGTGATCCCGAAGTCGGTGACCCCCGCCCGTATCCGGGAGAACCTGGACGTGTTCGGCTTCGAGCTGTCGGCCGCCGACATGGCCGCGCTGGACGCCCTGGGCGCGGGCGCGGCGGGCCGCCGGATCGGTCCGGACCCGGCCGAGTTCGACGTGTGACCGGTCCGGATCCGGACGCCCCGTCGCGTCGCGCCGGTCAGACGCGTACGAAGCTCCGTATGCGGTACGTCGGCTCCGCGCGCGGGACGTCCTGGTCCGGCAGCAGCTCCAGCCGGTCCGCCAGTTCCCGCGCGGTGATGCCGCGCGGGACGATGCGGGAGGCGTAGCGGCCCGCGAGCAGGGACTCGGCGGAGCCGCGCGGGGTGCGGCCCTGGCCGTGTCCGGTGAACCGGGCCTCACCGACGGCGAGGAGTCCGGCCCGGGCCGCGTAGGCCTCGACCTCCCCGGAGGCGTCCGAGGGGGTCGGGGTCAGGTGCGCGGCGAAGACGGCGTCGATGTCGCTGCCGACGTCGTGCGCCGAGTCCTTGTCCACGGTGGCGAGGAAGACCCCGCCGGGTCGCAGCACCCGGGCGGCCTCGGCGATCACCGCCGGCACCAGGCCCGGCTCGCGCAGCAGGTGCAGCAGCCACACCGCGCTCACCGCGTCCAGGGACGCCGACCGGACCGGCAGCCGGGCCGCGTCGGCGAGGGTCACGGGGATGCCGCGCCGCGCCGCGATCGCGGCCATGCCGTGGGAGGCGTCCGCGCCCAGGACGCGCAGGGCGGGGCGGCCGATCCGGCTGGTGACGATGCCGGTGCCGCAGCCGAGGTCGAGGAGGGTGCGCGTGTCCGCGGGGAGGAGTTCGAGGACGGCGGCGGCCGCCGCCTCGGCGCGCGGGATGCCACCGCGGGTGGTGTCGTAGGCCTCGGCCTCGGCGTCGTAGTCGAGCAGGGATCTCACGGACGGTATGTGCGTGGTCATCGGCTAGCTCGCACCGTGGGCCGGGGCGAGGGCCTCGACGCGTTCGGCGAGGGCGAAGTCGGACTCCGTCACCACGTCGCCGGCGTCGTGGCTGTTCACGGAGAGCCGGACCGTGTTGTAGCCCAGGGTCAGGTCGGAGTGGTGGTTCAACTCCTCCTGGACGCTGGCGATATGGGCGACGAGGGCGCTGGCGGCGAAGTGGCCGCCCAGCCGGTAGGTGCGGAAGATCCGGTCGTCCTCGAAGGCCCAGCCGGGGAGCTCCCGCAACCGGTCCTCGATCTCCTTCTGTGACAGCGGCTCACTCGGCATGCACCGGCTCCTTTTCCCCGTGACGTGTAGTCAAGGTTCCCACAGTGCACGGTGGAACAATCCTTTCGCGCCATAGTGCGCTCGGGTACTTCTACGCCTTCCAGGTCCGGCGCGCTCCCCATATGCTCCTGCGCCGAACGGACTGTTACCAGCGGTAACGAGGGGGCATTCGCCATGGCGGGCACAGGAAGTTCCAGGCGTGCGTTCATCGCGGGCGCGGGCGCGGCGGCCGCCGCCGGGGCGGCCCTGACCGGGGCCGGAGCCACGCCCGCGGCGGCCTCCGAGGCGGGACCGACCTCCTCCGGACGGCGCGTCGCGGTGCTCGGCGGCGGGGTGGCGGGCCTGACCGCGGCGCACGAACTCGCCGAGCGCGGCTACGCCGTGACCGTGTACGAGCGCCGCGCCCTCGGCGGCAAGGCGCGCAGCATGGACGTGCCCGACAGCGCCCGCGGCGGGCGCCGACCCCTGCCCGCCGAGCACGGCTTCCGGTTCATCCCCGGCATCTACCACAACCTGCCCGACACCATGCGGCGCATCCCCTTCCCCGGGAACGCGGCCGGGGTGTGGGACAACCTCGTCGCCCCGCGCGAGATGATGTTCGCCCGCGCGGCCGGGCGCGAGGACCTGCGCGGACCCATCCCCTGGCCCGGGCACTCCCCCGCCGAGCTGACGCCCGAGGAGATCCGGCGCGCCCTCGCCGGCATCCTGCAGACACTGGTCCGGCTCCCGCCGCACGAGACGGCGTACTTCGTCGACCGCGTGCTGGTCTTCCTCACCAGCTGCGACGAGCGGCGCGAGGAGGTGTGGGAGCGGACGCCGTGGTGGGACTTCGTGCGCGCGGAACGGATGTCGAACGAGTACCGGCGCATCCTCGCCGTCGGCATCACCCGCAACATCGTGGCGACCAAGGCCGAGGAGGCCTCCACCCGCACGGTCGGCACCCTCGGTGAGGCCTTCGTCTTCAACGTGCTGGGGCGCGGGGCGGACGGCCCGCCCGACCGGATCCTGAACCTGCCGACCAACGAGGCCTGGATCGACCCCTGGGAGGCCCATCTGCGTTCCCTCGGCGTGGAGTTCAGGATCGGTTGGACCGTGCGGGAGGTGCGGTACGCGGGCGGTCGGGTGAGCGGGGTCGCCGTCGAGGGGCCGGACGGCGCCGCGCGGACCGTCACCGCCGACCACTACGTGAGCGCGCTGCCCGTCGAGCACGCCCGCCGCACCTGGAGCGCGGCGCTGCGCGCCGCCGATCCGATGCTGGGGCGCTGCGACAAGCTGGAGACGGACTGGATGACCGGCATCCAGTTCTATCTGACGGAACGGGCCGAGCTGGTGCACGGCCACCTCAACTGCATCGATTCGCCTTGGTCGTTGACGGCGATCCAGCAGGCCGAGCACTGGCCGTCCCGCGACTTTCCGGCGGACTACGGCGACGGGACGGCGGTCGACTGCCTGTCGGTGGACATCTCCGAGTGGGACAAGCCGGGGATCCTGTACGGGAAGACGGCCAAGCAGTGCACCCGCGAGGAGGTGGCGCGGGAGGTGTGGGCGCAGCTGAAGGCCTCCCTCAACGACACCGGGAAGGCCCTGCTGACCGACACCATGCTGCACTCGTGGTTCCTGGACCCTGGCGTGGACGGGATCGGCACCCCGCACCCCACCAACCAGGACGAGCTGCTGATCCACCCGGTCGGCACCCTGTACAACCGGCCGAGCGCGGGCACCCGCATCCCGAACTTCTTCCTCAGCGGGGACTACGTGGCCGTCGACATCGACCTGGCGACGATGGAGGGGGCCAACGCCTCGGCGCGCGCGGCCGTCAACGCCCTGCTGGACCGCGACGGTTCGGATGCCGCACGGTGCGCGGTCCACCCGATGTACCGGGCGCCTGAGCTGGAGGCGGCCAAACGCCACGACCGATGGCGCTACCGGCTGGGTCTGCGGAACCTCTTCGACCTGGGCTGAGCGCCCGCCCCCGCTCGGCTAACGTCGTGTGCATGACGACGACGAGTCCGACGACGAGTGTGGGCACCCTGCTGCGCGCCTGGCGGGAGCGGCGCGGCATCAGCCAGCTGGAGCTGGCAGGCCGCGCGGACTCCTCGTCCCGGCACATCAGTTTCATCGAAACGGGCCGGTCCCGGCCGAGCGAGGAGATGGTGCTGCGGCTCGCCGACCATCTCGACGTGCCGATGCGCGAGCGCAACACCCTTCTGTTCGCCGCCGGTTACGCGCCGCGCTACGCGCACACCGCACTGAACGACCCGGCGATGGAGACGCTGCGCGAGGGCATCGCCCGCCTGCTGACGGGGTACGAGCCCTATCCCGCGCTGGTCGTGGACGCGGTGTACAACGTCGTCGCCGCCAACCAGGGCATCGCGATGCTGCTGGACGGGCTGCCGGAGCACCTGCTGACCCCGCCGCTGAACGCCATGCGGATCACCCTGCACCCCGAGGGCCTGGCGCCGAGGATCCACAACCTCAAGGAGTGGCGCGGGCACCTGCTGGCGCAGATGGAACGGCAGATCGCGCTGGCCCGCTCGGAGCCGCTGCGCGCCCTGTACGAGGAGGTGTCGGCGTATCCGGTCGCCGAGCGGCCGGGCGACAGCGCCCCGCAGGAGCCCACCGCGTACATCGCGCTGCCGCTGGTGATCGAGCACGACGGGCACCTGCTGTCCTTCGTGTCGTCCATCGCGACCTTCAACACGCCGATGGACGTGACCGTCGCCGAGCTGGCCATCGAGACGATGCTCCCGGCCGACCCGGCGACGGTGAAGTACCTGCGCTCACTGGGAGGCTGAGCCCGCACGCAGGGCGATCTGCTGGAGCACGGCGAAGCCGGCCACGGTCAGGGCCTGCATCGGGATCCACAGCAGGCCGGCGGTGGTGGGCTCGAACCAGAGCGCGAGGGACACCAGACTCAGGGCGGCCCAGGCGTAGTTCGTCTCGATGACGAGCTTCACGGGGAGGACGGGCGGCTGCCGCCGCGAGGCGAGCCATCCGACGCCGACCCCGTAGACGGTGAGCAGGATCCCGAGTTCGAGCAACAGCACCTGCCCGACCCCGAGCAGCCGGCCTAGCGGGGCGGAGAAGGCGACGTACGCGAGCCCGTTGGCGGTGGTGACGACGGAGTCGAGGGCGAGGAAGCGGCGCAGCGCGGCGTGCGGGACACGGTTGCGGGCGAAGCCGGCGAGCGGGGTCGCGGACATGGGAATCAGCCTCCATCGAGGTCGAACGGCCAGGTGGGACACGGATCCCGGGACCGAGTGCGCGGCCCCGGAACCCGATGCGTCCACTGTGCAGGGAGCCGCGGGGAGGGTCGATTACCTCCGAGGTAACGAGCGCCCGCGGGGGCCGCGCGTCGAGGATCCTTCGGCGGGGACGGGCGAGGGCGCCGGATCACCCGCGAGGGGCCCTGGAAAGCCCGAACGACACTACTGGTGCAGGAATGTGAGGACAGGTCAGCTCTGTCCGATCATGATCGATTTTGAGCTGGAGTAGGCATTCCCGGCCAACACACATCCCTGGGGGATCAACCCCTACCGTCTCGACCCGATCCAGATCGTCGCCCAGGACCGCGCGACCGACGGCTACGTCATCGGCATCCGCCTCATCACCAACGGCGCGGCCGGCCACAAGGTCTGGGCGATGCGGACCGTGCCCAGCGGCCGGACGACCGCCTCGTGGAGCACGTACCTGCAGGCCGGCTGGATCGACAACGCCTACTTCGAGGTCTGCAAGATCGGCGCCACCAGCGGCGTCATCGCGCGCTGCGAATCGTCCTCCGTGATGAACAACCCGTTCGACGACTCCTCCATGTAGGACGTACGACGAGGGGGTGTCACCCGCGTACGGGTGTCACCCCCGACGCCGCGTAGGCGCGCTCGATCTCGCCGAGGTACTGCTCCAGGTGGAAGCGGACCTCCTCGACGGTGGTGCCGTCGGGGCCCGGGTACATGAGGTCGGACCAGATGACCGTCTCGCCGCGCAGACGGATCCGGACGGTCAGTGGGTCGGGGCTCGGGTCGGGCCCGCTCTCGGCCGCCACCGCGGCCAGGCGTGGCATGTCCGTCGGATGGAGCGGACCGCCCGGGCGCAGCAGGCGCCTCGGGGCGAGGCCGACCATCCGGCTGTCGCTGCGCGCCACCACGTCGAGGCCGTCGACGAAGAGGTAGGTGTGGACGGCTGCGCACACCGGAGGCCCGGGGCACGCGCCGATGAGCAGGGTGCTCGTTCCGCTGCCGTTCCGCCTGTCGGGCCCGGTGGCCCGCAGCGCACGCGGGGCTCTACGCGGCATCCGCCTGAAGTGAGGTCATACGCCGATCATACCGACTCCCCCGCCTGCCTTCTTCGCCAACGACTGTCGGGCGCACGGAGCTTGTCGTACCGCTTCGGCTCGGGCCGATGCCAACCCTTTTTGAGCTGTACGGCAGGAAACGTTGGGGTTCCCCTGGTTCGGCCAGGGGCGGGAGGCTAGGCTTCACGGTGCCCGAATCACTCGAACGCCTTGTCGACATATGGAGAATCCGCCGGTGCGAGCCGCCGCCCGACCCGACCTCGCCGCGATCTGGCGTCGTACCCGGGCGCTGGCGCAGGAACACGGGCAGGACCCCGCCGAGGTGCTCGCGGTGGAACGGCTGAGCCATCTGTCCGGCGTCGACCCCGGGCGCATACCCCAGGTGGTGGCGGGCACCGCCGTGGAGGCGCCGCTGGAGCGGCGGGTGCACCAGCGGTTCCTACGGCTGCGCGCGACCCGCCCCGACAAGCACGGCCGGGAGTGGCCGCTGGCCGCCATCGCCGACGACTTCGACGCCCCCGGGGCCTCCCTCGGACCGCTCAACGCCGGTACCGGGCTGCCCCGGATGGGTCACGCGGCCGGTGTGCAGCGGTTCTTCGGCGTTCATGCCGGATTCCTGCTGGCCGACAGCAAGAGCGCGGTGGAACGGGCCCTCGCCCTGTCCGCCACCACCGTCTCGGACGGCCGGGACGACCTGGAACACCTCTCGTACCTCACCGGCATGACCCCGCAGGCCATCCGGCTCACCCTGGACGGGCGGCCGCCCCGGCTCCCCCTCAAGGAGCAGGTGCACCTGCGGTTCGAGCACCTGCGTCGGACCCGCGTACGGGAGGACGGCCAGCCCCACTCGTTGGCGGCCATCGCCAAGTCCTTCGACGCGTCGGGACAGTCGCTGACGCGCCTGGCCCAGGGCGAGGGCCTGCCGAACCTCGCCGCGGCCGCCGGGATCCAGCGATTCTACGGCGTCGAGGGCGGCTTCCTGCTGGCCGACGACCGCGAGGCGCTCTCCGGCGCCCTCGCCCTGGTCGAGGGCGAGTTGGAGTCGGTGGTGCGGGACCGGGAGAACCCGATGCTGGCGGTGCTGCGCGCGCACGACGTACGCAGCATCGTCACCCGGGCCGGTCGGCTGTCGCCGCAGGGCTGGAAGTCGCTGGCCGACCACTTGGACGACCTCCTCGCGCGCGAGGGGCAGCTCGGAGTTCCGGGCACGAAGAGCGGGGCGCCGATCGAGGGCGCCGCCGCCGAGGGAGAAGCACCATGAGGACCACACGGGCCATGCGCAAGCTGGCCGCCGAACTGCTGGAGGGCGCACGCCTGGCGCCCCCGGCCGATGCCGGGGAGATCATCGGGGCGCTGTGCGCCGCCTACGCCGTGCGGCGCGGCGGAGAGCGGAAGGTCGATGTCCATTTCACCTCCTTCCCGCCCGACACCGCGAGCGGGCTGTGGCTGGAGCTGGACGACGTCGACCTGATCGTCGTCGAGCAGCACACCCGGCCCGAACACCAGCTGGTCATCGCCTGCCACGAGCTGTGGCACCTGGACGAGGGGACCGGCGACAACGTCGGTCCGGGCATGTTGGCGGCCGCCCGGCTGGCGGGACACCCCGGCCGCCTCGCCGAACTGCTGGCCTCCGACACCGGGTTGGAGGCGGTGGTCCGGCAGGTCGCCGCCCGCGCCGACCAGGGGGATCCGGTGGAGATCCGGGCCGAGACCTTCGGCCTGCACCTCGGTAACACCCTGCGCTCCTACCTGCCGTCGCCCCGGGAGCAGCAGCTCCCCGAAGCCATCGAGCGCATCAAGTCCTCACTCGGTTGGGGAAGCCCCGTGCCACGCCGTGACCCGCACCAGCCAGTCGCCGCATCCCTCACGCCGATGCCCTCAGCACGGCCCTGACAGAGAGCACGCCACGATGAACCAGTCCTCCCCGCCCCGCCACGCAGTCGTCATAGGCGGCAGTCTGGCCGGCCTCCTCGCGGCCGCTGTCCTCGCCGAGCACGCCACGGTCACCGTCATCGACGCCGACCCGCTGCCCGAGGGTCCGGCCCCGCGCCGTGGACTCCCGCAGGCCCGGCACACCCATCTCCTGTGGTCGGGCGGCGCCCGGGCCATCGAGCGGATCCTGCCCGGCATCACCGACGACTGGACGAAGGCGGGTGCCATCCGCCGGAGCCTGCCCACCGACCTGGTCACCAAGACCGCCCAGGGCTGGATCCCGCGCTGCGGGGAGAAGCAGTTCAACATCTCCTGCAGTCGCGACCTCCTCGACTCGGTGATCCGTGCCCGGGTGACCGGCCTGAAAGGGGTCTCCACGCTCCAGCGCAGCCGGGTGCGCGCCCTGGAGGGCACGGCGTCCCGGGTCACCGGCGTCCTGGTCGACACCCCGGAGGAAACGGGCCGGCTGCTGAGCGCCGACCTCGTGATCGACGCGAGCGGGCGCGGCTCGCGCGCCCGGACCTGGCTCCAGGCGCTCGGCGTCACCGGCATCCGGCAGGCCGAGGTCGACTCGGGCCTCGTCTACGCGACGAGGATCTTCGAAGCCCCGCCCGGGGCCCACGAGATGGGCTTCCCCATCGTCAACGTCCAGTCCGACCCACGGGTCCCCGTGCCCGGGCAGACCGCCACGATCGTCCCGATCGAGAACGGTCAGTGGCAGGCCACCCTCTCCGGGACCCGCGGCGGCCAACCGACCGGCGACCCGGACGCGTTCATCCCGTTCGCCAAGGCCGTCCGGGACCCGATCGTCGGTGAGCTCCTGGAGGGCCGCAGACCTCTGACGGACGTCGCCGTCACCCAGGGCACCGCCAACCGCCGGATCTACTTCGAGAAGGCCGAGCTGCCCGACGGCTTCTTCGCCGTCGGCGACTCCGTCGCCACCTTCAACCCGCTGTACGGACAAGGCATGACCGTGGCGGCCCAGGGGCTCCTGGCCGTACGCACCCTGCTGCGGGCCAAGGGGCTGGGGCATCCCGGGATCGGCCGCGCGGCCCAGCGCGTCATCGCACCCCAGGTCAGCACCGCCTGGGAGCTCGCCACGTCGCAGGACATCCTGTACCCGGGGGCCACCGGGATGAAGCCGCGCGCCGGCACCGGGCTGCTCAACGGGTACGTCAACCGGCTGATGACGGGGGCGACCACCGACGAGGCGCTCACCGCCGCCCTGTTCAAGGTCCTCACCATGAGCATCGCGCCCACCCACTGGCTCCACCCGTCGGTGGTCTGGCACGTCGCGCGCGCCTCGGACCGGGGCGCGCTGAAGGCGCCGCCGCTCACCGCCGCGGAGCGGGCCGTCGCCGGGCTCGACCGGGCACCGGGCACGACGCCCGCAACCGGCACCGCGACAGCAACCGGCACCGGCGCCGCGGCCGTGACGGGCGCCGACGGGACCGGCCCGACGGAGGAGGACCCGGTCGGCCCCGCCGACGCCGTCGGACAGGCCCGATGAGCGACAGGATCCTGCCGCTCCTGCCCGCTTCCCTGATGGTCCTGGCGCTGCTGATCAAGCTTCCGAAGCTGCGCCGGGACCGGGACCGGCCGCTGAACCGGACGGCGTGCGCGCTGCTCGCCGTCGGGGCGCCCATCAACTTCCTCGCATCGCCGTCGACCATCGTCTCGGTCAACCGCCACACCGGTGTGGTCAACTTCTCCGCGCCCCTGGTGTTCGGCCTGTGCACGGTGTTCTCCGGGCTGTGCGTCGTCCTGGTCCTGCAGTGGCGCGGCGGGCCGCCCGCGGCCGTGCGCCGGGCCACCCGGCTGACCACGGCCGTGTTCGGCACCGCGACCGCGGCCATCGTCGTCCTGTTCGTGATCGGCGACGCACCGGTGGAGCGGCTCGAGGACCTGGACACGTACTACGCGACGACGCCCTGGATCCGCGAGATGATCGTCTGCTTCCTCCTGGCGCACACCATGGGGACCTCGGCGCTGACCTGGCTGTGCGGCAAGTGGCTGACGCGCGCGGACCGGGCACTGCGCCCGCTGCGCACGGGGCTGGCCCTGATCGTGGTCGCCGGGCTGATGGACCTGGCCTACCTGGCCGCCAAGTGGGCCTCGGTCGTGGCCCGCTGGACCGGCCACGACCTGGTGTACCTGTCCACGGACGTGGCGCCGCCCCTGGCCGGGGCCGCCGGGCTGCTGCTCGGTGCCGGATTCCTCGTGCCGCTGGTCGGCGGGTCGGCGACCTGGGTGGCCCTCAGCCAGTACCGGCGGCTGCGCCCGCTGTGGAAGGCGCTGCGCGGATTCGCCGCGACCCAGGGCCGGGTCGTTCCGCTGACCTGGTGGTCCCCGGTGGGGATCCGGCTCATCCACCGCGAGTCGGTCATCGACGACGGCATCCTGGCGTTGGCCGCCTGGTGCGATCCCCGGGTGCGGGACGCCGCGTACGAGGCGGCCAGGGACCGGGGCCTGAGCGAGGCGCGGGCCGCCACGGTCGCGGACGCGGCCGTCCTGGCGGCCGCCTGCCGCCTCAAGGCGGCCGCCGCGAGCGGACCCGTCCCGGCGCCGGCCGCGATCCCGCAGCCGTACCGCCTGGGCCGGCTGCCCCTGACCGCCCTGGCCCACGCGTTCCGTACCTCCGACATCGTCGCCGCGGCCCGTGACGCGGCCACCGCCGGGGCGCCGGACCTGATCCCCGACCCGGTCGGCGCCTGAGGGTCCCGGGCCTCCCGGTCCCCGGGAACGCCCGACGCCCCGGACCGAGGGGCCGGGGCGTGCGTGGAGGCGTGGGCGCGGGCGTCCTACGAGGGGTCCGCGCGCGGTGGGATCAGAGCTCCGCGAGGTCCAGTCCGGCCTGCGCGGCGGCCGCCTGCACGGTCTGCTCCAGCAGTACGGCGATGGTCATCGGGCCGACACCGCCCGGGACCGGGGTGATCAGCGAGGCGCGGGCGGCGGCCGACTCGAAGTGCACGTCGCCGACGTTGCCCTCGTTGTACCCGGCGTCCAGGACCACCGCGCCCGGCTTGATGTCCTCGCCCCGGATGAACTCGGCCTTGCCGACGGCGGCGACCAGGACGTCCGCCTGGCGCACGATCGAGGGCAGGTCCTGGGTGCGCGAGTGGCAGTAGGTGACGGTGGCGTTCTGCTCCAGCAGCAGCATCCCGGCCGGCTTGCCCAGGATCGCGCTGCGGCCGACGACGACGGCGTGCTTGCCGGTCAGGTCCACGTCGTAGGCGGCGAGGAGGCGCATGATGCCGCCGGGGGTGCAGGAGACGAAGCCCGGCAGCCCGAAGCCCATGGCGGCGAAGGAGTGCATGGTGACCCCGTCGACGTCCTTGCCCGGGGCGATGGCCTCGAAGGCGGCCCGCTCGTCGATGTGGTGCGGGACGGGGTGCTGGAGCAGGATGCCGCTGATCTGCGGGTCCTCGGAGAGCGCGGTGAGGGTGGCCACCAGCTCCTCGGTGGTGGTCTCGGCCGGCAGCTCGACGTGGCGGGAGGTGATCCCCGCCTTGGCACAGCGGTTCTGCTTCATGCGGACGTAGGTCACGGAGGCCGGGTCCTCGCCGACCAGCACGGTCGCCAGGCACGGCGCGGTGCCGGTGCGCTCGGTGATCTTCGCCGCGTAGGCGGCGGTCTGCTCCGAGATGCGGCGGGCGAGGGCCGTGCCGTCCATCAGCCGGGCGGAGCCGGTGGCAGGGGCGGGGGCAGTCTGGGCAGTCGTCACGGGGTCTCCTGAACGTCGCTGCGGATCGCGGTTCGCCCAGGCGCGCGGCAGTCGACGTACCGGAGGTCCACAGGTACGCCGGGCCGCTCCCCGGTGGTGATCCACCCGAACGCCAGTCACGGCCCGCCGACCACTGTAGTCGACATATCCGGTGGTTGTCGGGCGTCCGACCTGGGACGATCAAGGCATGACGCGTACTTTCGACCATCTTGTCGCCGAGGCCGAGTCCGTCTCCGTGGACGGCTGGGACTTCTCCTGGCTCGACGGCCGGGCCACCGAGCAGCGCCCCTCCTGGGGCTACCAGAAACTGATGAGCGAGCGCCTGGCCCAGGTCCGGTCCGCGCTGGACATCCAGACCGGCGGGGGTGAGGTCCTGGCCGGATGCGCTCCGCTGCCACCGCTGATGGCCGCCACCGAGTCCTGGCCGCCCAACATCGACAAGGCGACGCGGCTGCTGCACCCGCTGGGCGCGGTGGTGGTCGCCGACGCCGACGAGCCGCCGCTGCCCTTCGGGGAAGCGGCCTTCGAGCTGGTGACCAGCCGGCACCCGGTGTCGATCTGGTGGGAGGAGATCGCGCGGGTGCTGACGCCGGGCGGCAGCTACCTCTCGCAGCAGGTCGGCCCGGCGAGCGTCTTCGAGCTCGTCGAGTACTTCCTCGGCCCGCAGCCGGAGGAGATCCGGCGCGGCCGGCACCCCGACGACGCGGTCGCCGACGCCACCGCGGCCGGCCTCGAAGTCCTCGATCTGCGCTCCGAACGACTGCGCACGGAGTTCCACGACATCGGAGCCGTGATCTACTTTCTACGGAAGGTGATCTGGATGGTGCCCGGCTTCACGGTCGGGCAGTACCGGGACCGGTTGCGTGAGCTCCACGAACAGATCGAACGTGAAGGTCCGTTCGTCGCTCACACCGCCCGCTTCCTCATCGAAGCCCGCAAAACGGGCTGATCTGAAGGGCGGACGGATCTACGCCGGATCGGGTTGCGCGGCCACAGCGTGGCGCAGGTCACTCAATTCAGCGCGTAACGAATCGACTCGGGCATGCGATGAACCGACAGGTGTCCTCGCGCGGCCCGGAATACAGACCCCCCTCGGGTCTGTTTCCCGAGTTCGCGCGATGATGTCCCGCCCACCATTTATCTGTTCGCAACGAGAGGCTCCTTGTGTCGCTCAGCCCGTCCCGTACGTTCCCTCCGGAGATCGCCGAATCCGAGGCCCTTGTCGCGCTCGTCGAGCGCGGCCGCGAGCAGGGTCACATCAACGGTGACGACGTGCGCCAGGCCTTCGAGGCCGGCCGCATCCCGGTGGACCAGTGGAAGCGGGTCCTGCGCAGCCTGAACCAGGTCCTGGACGAGGAGGGTGTCGCCCTTCACGTCAGCGCGGCCCCCGCCACCAAGGCCGCCGCCAAGAAGCCCCGCAAGGCTGCCGCCGCCCCGGCCCGCACCGTGGCCAAGAAGGCCACCGCCGCGCCGCGCCCCATCGGCGCCCGGAAGACCGCGGCCACCGCCGCGGCCACGGCCGCCACCACCGCCACGGCGATATCCGCTTCGTCGGCCGCCGCCACCGAGGACGAGACGTCGGCCGAGGCCGCCGCCGAGCCGAAGAAGCGCACGGTCAAGAAGACCGCCGCCAAGAAGACCGCCGTGAAGAAGACCGCGGCGAAGAAGACCAGCGCCAAGGACGCCGACGAGGGCGAGACCCCCGTCGCCGAGGGCGAGGACTGGGCTGCCGAGGACCTCGCCGACGAGGCCGAGGACGAGGCGCCCAAGGCCGGCGGCACCCAGGGCTTCGTGCTGTCCGACGACGACGAGGACGACGCCCCGGCGCAGACGGTCATGGTGGCCGGCGCCACCGCCGACCCCGTCAAGGACTACCTCAAGCTCATCGGCAAGGTGCCGCTCCTCAACGCCGAGCAGGAGGTGGAGCTCGCCAAGCGCATCGAGGCGGGTCTCTTCTCCGAGTACAAGCTCGAAGAGGAGGAGGACCACAAGCCGGCCTTCAAGCGCGAGCTGGAGATCCTGGTCGAGGACGGCCGCCGCGCGAAGAACCACCTGCTGGAGGCCAACCTCCGCCTCGTGGTCTCCCTCGCCAAGCGCTACACCGGCCGCGGCATGCTCTTCCTGGACCTGATCCAGGAGGGCAACGTCGGTCTGATCCGCGCCGTGGAGAAGTTCGACTACACCAAGGGCTTCAAGTTCTCCACGTATGCGACCTGGTGGATCCGGCAGGCGATCACGCGTGCCATGGCCGACCAGTCGCGCACCATCCGCATCCCCGTGCACATGGTCGAGATCATCAACAAGCTCGCCCGTGTGCAGCGCCAGATGCTCCAGGACCTGGGCCGCGAGCCCACCCCGGAGGAGCTGGGCAAGGAACTCGACATGACCCCCGAGAAGGTCATCGAGGTCCAGAAGTACGGCCGCGAGCCGATCTCCCTGCACACCCCCCTGGGTGAGGAGGGCGACAGCGAGTTCGGTGACCTCATCGAGGACTCCGAGGCGGTCGTCCCGGCGGACGCGGTCTCCTTCACCTTCCTCCAGGAGCAGCTCCAGTCCATCCTGGGCACGCTCTCGGAGCGCGAGGCGGGCGTGGTGTCCATGCGTTACGGCCTCAACGACGGCCAGCCGAAGACCCTGGACGAGATCGGTCGCGTGTACGGGGTCACCCGTGAGCGCATCCGCCAGATCGAGTCCAAGACCATGTCGAAGCTGCGCCACCCGTCGCGTTCGCAGGTGCTGCGCGACTACCTCGACTGAGTCGATCTCCTCCGGAACGCCCCTGACCTGCTCATCCGCGGGTCGGGGGCGTTCTGCGTCCGCTCAGGTCGGGCCAGGTCAGGTCAGGCGGAAGACGGGACCCTTCGGGGTGAACGGCAGGGAGGCGCCCTGCGGGATCAGGTAGGCGTGCTCGCGCCGGATCCGCAGGGTGTCGCACCAGCCGTCCGTGATCACCAGGACCGGCGCCCCGGGCGGGAAGTCCTCCGCCCGGTGCAGCAGGTCGATGCCCGGCTGCAGCTCGGTGCCGCCGCGCCCGCGGACCCGTACCCGGCCCGCGATCTCGGTCGGGGGCAGATAGCCCGCGTCGTAGGGCGCCGCGTCGCAGAAGACGACGCGCGCCGCCGGCACGTCACGGGCCTGCGCGTACGAGGCGATCGCGCCCAGCGCCTTGCCGAGCAGGGTGGCGCTCATCGATCCCGAGGTGTCGAGGACCACGCCGAAGGTGCAGCGGGCGATCTCCTCGGGCGGGAAGTACCGGCCCGCCCGCGGGATGTCCGGGGTGGACGCCTGGCGGCGCGCCGGGCGCGCGAAGGTCCGTACCGCCTCGGGGCGCGGCACGTACGCGTCGAACCAGCGGGCGAGCCGGGCGTCCCAGGGCACGGGCGGGTGGGCCAGGGCCCGGATCTCCTGGATCAGCCCGGCGGGCAGCAGGCCGCGCTCCCCGTACGTGTGCAGGTCGAAGCCTTGGACCAGGCCGCGCCGGTAGAACTCGTCCAGGTCGGTGTACGGGGCGCTGCCCGGGTGGGGCAGCGGCTCGCCCAGGATGTCCCCGCGGCCCTTGCCGCGCAGGGTGGCGAGGCGGCGCATCCGGCGCAGGTCGGTGGTGATCCGGTCGTAGACCTCCTCGACGGAGAGGTCCTTCAGCTCCGGGTCGTGCAGCAGCCCGGCGGGCATCTCGCCGACGCCCATCTCGACGAGCCAGCCGTTGACCACGTAGTCGGCGGCGACGTTGTGCAGGTACGGGTCCCGGGCGCCGCGGCGTTCGCCGTGGCGCAGGGCGGCGTGCAGCATCTCGTGCGCGAGGATGAACCGCCATTCCTCGTCCTCGAAGGTGCGCAGCGGGTTGACGTAGATCTCCCCGGCGGTGGCGCTGACCGCGGCGATGTCGATGCCCTGGGCGCGGGCGAGCTCGGCGTCGGCGACGATCTTCAGGCCGCCGGCCAGGCCGCCGAGGAGCGGGTACGAGGAGACGAACCAGTTCAGGGCGCGGTCCCACGGGCGCTGCGCCACGCGTTCCCCCGTGACCCGGTCGCGGCGCCCGCCGGCGACCTCCATGGCGGCGGAGACGCTGCGGGTCAGGGCGTGCGCGAAGGCGGTCTCCCAGTCGGGGACCGGGGTGGAGTTCCAGGCGTGCCAGGTGACCAGGAGCTGGTCCGGGTGGTCCCCGGCGGTGCCGCAGAGCGCGTGGGCGGCGGGGATGCCGTCCCGGCGCCAGCGGGCCGCGAGCAGTTCCTCGTCGCCGCCGGGGTACTCGGCCGGGAGGTCGTCCGGGGGCCGGACGGACGGCTGGGTCAGCAGGAAGCGGTTGACGACGGCGCAGCGGGCGGCGAGGTCGAAGCGGTCGGGCTGCACGCGGTCCCGGTCGGCCGCGGCCGGCACATGGCCGAAGCCGAGGTGGAGCAGGGCGTGGGCGAGGGCCCAGGCCCAGGCGCCGGCCTCGGCGCGCAGGCCGGAGCGGACGTGGAGGACGCCGTTGGAATCCACGGCGACCAGGCCCGCTGCCGGGGTCCCGGGGCATTTCGGCTGGTCGCACACGCTCCCGCCGACGGCGGCGAGGGCCGGGTTCCGCTTGACCAGGGCGAGCCCTTCGGCGAAGGCCTGGGCGGCGGGGTCGGGCTGCGTCTTCTTCTTCGGCCGGGGTCGTCCGGCACTCACCGGCGGGCCTCCACCAGCCGCGGCATGTCCCGGGCGGCCTCCACGAGGAACCAGGAGGGCAGCACGGGCAGGCCGTCGGCGTCGTCGGCGATGACGGTCTGCGCCACCTCCACGGAGATCTCGGCGAGCTGGACCAGCAGCGCCTTGGCCCGGTACGCGGTCTGGCGCAGGGCGGGCGAGACGTGCTCGCGGCGCGCGGGCAGCTCCTTGACCAGGCGGCCCCGGAAGGCCTCGGCGAGGTAGTAGAGCAGGTCGCGGTCGGCGAGGCGGGTGGGCCAGGAGGCGTCACCCTTCATGATCGCCTCGATGCCGTGGCTGTGCCGCACGATCTTGGCGTAACCGCAGAAGGAGACGGCGTGCGCGGGGGTGAGGGTGCCGTGCGCGATCACCTTGAGGGTCTGCTCGTCGAGGTCCGGCCCGAAGGAGTGCAGGGCGTCGGAGAGCATGTGCCAGGAGCGCGGGGTGGAGAAGGGCTCCTCCGTCTTGGGCGGCTGCGACCAGAGGTGGTCGGGGCGGTCGGTGAGGTGGTCGATGACCCAGGGGTGGATGCCGTGCTCGCCGGCCCAGACCAGCCAGTCCTGCGCGGACGCCTGGAGGTGGACGTGGGTGAGGCGGTTCACCAGGGCGGAGGCGATCGGCCGGGCCAGCGCGTTGTCGGTGGCCCGGTTGCCCGCGCCGATGACGATGGAGCCGGCCGGGAGCTCGTAGGAGCCGATCCGGCGGTCGAGGATCAGCGAGTAGAAGGCCTTCTGGACGTCCGGGCTCGCGGCGTTGAGCTCGTCGAGGAAGAGGCAGTACGGCTCGTCGCGGGCGATGGCCTCCGGCGGGCAGAAGACGGACCGGCCGTCACGGATCTGTGGGACGCCGATGAGGTCCTCGGGGGCGAGCTGGGTGCCGAGCAGGCTGACGCACTCCAGCCCGAGCGAATCGGCGAACTTCCTGACGAGCGAGGACTTTCCGATGCCGGGAGCCCCCCAGAGGAACACGGGCCGGACGGTGGCGAGGCCGAGCAGCAGTTCGGGGATCTGGGCGGGGGTGACGGTGACGGCAGCCTGCACGGGCGTGGATGTCCTCGGGGGTGTGGCGGGTGTGTGGTGCGGCCAGTGTCGCCGCACCGCACGGCCCGGGGCATCCGGTTTTCTCGCCCGTCCGCGGGGCTCAGGTGCCGCGAGGGCTCAGGTTTCGAGGAGGTGCTTGAGCTTCTCCTCGCCCCGGGGCATCTCCTTGCGGACCATGGGCCGCACCACGAGGGGGACGAGGGCCCGGCCCACGCCGTGGCCCTCGAAGTCGACGTCCAGGGTGACGCGGGAGCGGGTACCGCCGTCGAGGGGTTCGATGGTGCCGCGCACATCGGGTCGTACCGGTCCGTCGATCCCGTGCACGTGCCAGCTCCGCGGCGGGTCGAGCTCCACGAACTCCATGGTCGTGGGGACCCTCCGGCGCCCGATCTGCCGGGTGACGAGGATCCTCGAACCGACGTGCACGGGGAGATCGCCGATCGGGACGGCGGATACGGCGCTGTCCTGCCACTCCGGCAGGTGTGTGGGGTCCGTCAGGTACGAGTAGACGTCCTCGGGCCTGCGGTCGATGTCGATGCTCTTCCTCATCGCGGACATGGCGGTTCCTTGGCGCCCCCTGGCCGGCCCCTTCTTCCACGCTACTCCGCGGGGGACGCGGCGGCGCGGTGCTTCCTGGCGGACATGGCGGCGTACACGAGGACACCGGCGAAGAGGAAGAGCACGCCCTGGTAGACGGCCGCGTAGCCGGAGCCGGCGACCAGCCACATCGAGAAGCCGAAGGCGAGGGCGGCGAGGACGCCGTCGCGGGCCAGCCGGCCGGGGTGGACCCGCTCGCGCTGCCCGGAGAGCAGGAAGTAGATCTGCGCGGCGGTGGCCAGCAGGTAGGGCACGGTCGCCGTGAAGGTGGTGATCAGGACGAGGCTCTCGAAGACGCCCTGGCTTCCGGCCGTGTAGTTGTAGACGGTGAGGGCGGAGGCGAGGGCGACGGTGACGATCACGCCGACGACGGGGACGCCGCGCCTCTTCGTCTCGAAGGCCTTCGGGAAGAGCCCGTCCTTGGCGGCGGCGTACGGGGTCTGCGCGCTGAGCAGGGTCCAGCCGTTGAGGGCGCCGAGCATCGAGATCACGGCGGCGCAGGCGACCACGGTGCCGCCCCACGTACCACCGGCCCCTCCGTCTGCGGAAAACATGGCGTTGACGGCGTCGGTGAAGGGGGCGGTGGAGGAGACAAGCCGGTCGTGGGCGACCAGGCCGAAGACGGCGACGGTGCCGAGCAGGTACACGGTGGCGGCGCCGACCGTGCCGAGGACGGTGGCCCGGCCGACGTTGCGGGCCGGGTCACGGACCTCGCCGGCGCTGACGGTGGCGGACTCGACGCCGAGGTAGCTGAAGAGCAGGATCGCCGCGGAGGCGGAGACGGCGCCGGCCGCGCTCTGGTCGGTGGCCCGGAAGGGGCCGAGGTTGGCGGGGTCGAAGAAGAACAGCCCGCCGACGGCGACCAGGAGCAGCGGGGCGAACTTCAGTACGGTGGCCACGACTTGGACCGCGCCGACGTAGCGGGTGCCCGCCAGGTTGGAGAGGGCCGGGAGCCACTGGACGGCGAGGGCGGCCAGGCACATGGACCACTTGTGCTCGCCCGCGGCGGGGAACAGAACCGTGAGGTAGCCGACGGCCGCCACGGCCAGGGCCGCGTTCGAGACCCAGGCGGTGATCCAGTAGCTCCATGCGGCGAGGAAGCCGGCGAAGTCGCCGAAGGCGGCGCGGGCGTAGACGTAGGGGCCACCGGTCTGCGGGTGGCGTTCGGCGAGCCGGCCGAAGACCAGGGCGAGGGCGATGGCCCCGGCGGTGAGGACGGCGAAGGCGACGAGGCTGATGGTGCCGAAGGGGGCGACCGAGGCGGGGAGGAGGAAGATGCCACCGCCGATGATGTTGCCCATGACCAGGCAGGTCGCGACGGGGAGGCCGAAGCGGCGTGCGTGGGGGTCGCGGCCGCGCTCGGGGGCTGCGGCGGCCTCGGCGGGCAGGGTTGCGGTGCTGGTCATCGGTGGTGCGCCTCTGGATGTCTCACATGCTGGTCAGGTCAACACATGGTTGACCACCGCGAATGCGGCACAAAATCAGCGGATTTCGTCCCGCGCGGGCACCCCTGCGGAAGGAAGGCTTCCGTTATTTCCGTCGCCGGGCGGGGTTTCCTCCAGCGGCGGCCCCACGGGCTCGCCGACCTCCTCGACCGCAGGCACGGTGACCGCCTCGCTCGCCGGCACGGCCACCGGCCCACCGACCGCCTCGGGCGCCGCCGCGGCCACCGGTACCTGTGGCCCGTCCGCCTCCCGCAACCAGCGCCGCAGCACGGCGTGCACCGCCTCCGCCCCGGTCAGTTCCTCCTCGGGGTCCGACAGTTCCGTGGGCCACATCAGGAACGGGTGCCCCTGCTCCCCGCCCAGCCCGCCGTGCGAGCCGATCTGCTCCTCGAAGGCGTGCACCGTGCCCGTCCGCGGGTCGTACGCCGAGTTCACCATCACGTCCGCCACGTGCGGGAAGGTGTCGGTCCGGCGGACGGCCTCCGCGGCGCCCGGGCCGAAGGGAGCCAGCAGTTCCTCCGCCTCCCCCGGGACGTCCAGCCGGGCCGCCCTTCCGTCCCGGCCCAGCACCACCCCGTCCACCAGCAGGAACCCCACGCCCGGATGGTTCGCCAGGGTGGCGAGCAGGGCGGGGTGCGCACGCTCGACGCGGGCCCGCGAAGCCCGGCCGGGGATGTTCGGGAAGGAGATCAGGGCGAGGTTGCCCGAAGCCAGGACCACCGGATCGGAACCCGGCCCCGGATGCGCCTGTTGGCCCTCCTCCACCGGCCGGTGGAGCGCCGCGAGGACGGCCGCCCGGGCCTCGGCCCCGCTAGGGGTCCGGCCGGCCCGGCGCGAGACCGGCAGTCCGCAGCCCGCGCGGACGAGGTCCTTGAGGGTCAGCCCGTACCGTCCGAGGAAGGTCTCCCCCGGGCTCTGGCCGTGATCGGAGAGCAGCACGATCCGGTACCGGCGCGGCGCGTGCTCGGCGACCCGGACGATCAGCGCGAGGCTGCGGTCCAGGCGCTGCAGCACCCGGTCGGTGTCCCGGCCGCGCGGCCCCGAGTGGTGCGCGACCTCGTCGTAGGCCACCAGGTCGGCGTAGACCGCGGAGCGCCCGGCGAGCATGTCGCCGATCACCGCCGCGACGACAACGTCCCGTTCGACCACGGTCGCGAAGGCCCGGATCAGTGGGTACAGCCCGCCGCGCGACACCCTCGGCCGGTCCCCGCGGATCCGCGCCCGCAGCGACTGGACGACCTCCCGGACCACCTCGGCCACGAAGGACCCGGCCGTACGGACGGCGTTGGCCGGATCGGAGAAGTACGCGAAGTAGCCCGCGCGGGACCGGTTGGCCCGGCCCCGCCGGGCCGAGACCGACAGCACCAGCGCCAGCTGGTCGGCTCCGCCGCTGAACAGGTTGCCCCGGCTCGCCCCGTCCAGCGTGAGCAGTCCGCCGTCCCCGGTGCGCCCGACGGCCCGCCGCTGCAGCTCGGCGGCGCTGGTCGGCCGGTTGCAGACCATCACCTCGCCGGTGTCCTTCTCGTACCAGCGGAAGGCCGGCACATCGAAGGTGGAGCCGTGCAGGATGCCGAGCTGGCTGGCACCGGTCTGGCTCGACCAGTCCGTACGCCAGGAGCGGGCGCGGTGGCTGCGGTCCAGCAGCCCGGCCACCGTGGGGATCAACCCGTCGGCGCACGCGCGGCGCAACTCCTCGTACCCCACCCCGTCCAACTGGAGCATGAGCAGGCCCGGCGGGGCCTCGCCCTCCCTGGCCGGGCCCGTCCGGCCCTGCCTGCGGCGGCGCCGGTCGGCGAGCCGGTAGAGCCGCCGCCGGTAGGCCTCGTCGTCGCGCACGGCGAGGGCGGTGGAGGTCGCCGACGCCACCGCGGACATCACGGCGGCGACGACCACCGCGGTCTCGGGGGCCACCTCGCTCCGGCCGTCCGGGATCAGGCTGAGCGCGATCAGCAGGAGCGAGCCGTTGAGGAAGAAGACGAGCAGCCCGAGCACCAGCGCGGGCACCAGCAGCAGGGCGCGGACGAGCACCGGCCAGACCAGCGCGCTCAGCAGGCCGAAGGCGCCGGCGGCCCAGGCGGCGGTCAGCCCGATCTGCGTGATGCTGTCGCCGTCGTCGGACTGCAGCCGGAAGTCCGGCAGGATCCCGGCCAGGGCGAGCATCGTGAGGGTGGACACGGCCCACACCAGGAGCACCCGCACCAGGGCACTGCCTGCGGTCCGCCACCGTCCTCGCCCCACGCCGCCACCTCCCGCGAGCCCGCTCCCGCCTTCCAGGCTCGCACAGCCCGGCGCGCCCGGTCGGGCGAAGGGGCAGGCGCACAGGGGTGCGAGGCGGGCGGGTCGGGGCGGGTCGGATGTCCGGAGCGCAGATGCCAGGCGTCGGGCGTCAGGTGCCGTCGTAGCCGGCGGTCGGCATGGACAGCCGGCGGTGCACCTCGGCCTTCATCGCCGAGGTGTACCGGGGCTCCTCGCCCCCGGCCGTCTCCAGCCGTACGCCGCGCCGCTCGCACTCGGCGGTGAACTCCTCGACGGAGCGCAGCGCGCGGGCCAGCACCCGGGGGTTGGCGGCGACGAAGAGGTCGACCTGCCCGGTGTCGACGTCGGACCAGAGCCCGCAGTGGTCGGCGCGCAGCCCGTAGACCAGCAACTGCCTCGTCACGACGTAGCCCCGGTCGGCGGCCCAGCGGGCGCACATGGCGTGCTGGCCGCGGGTGTCCACGGCGAAGGGGTCGGCGTCGAGGTCTTCGAGCGGGGCCAGGCTGGTGATCGCGGCCACGCGCAACTCTTCCATGCCGCCGGACCCTACTCCGATACTCCCGCGTAGAGGAGGGGACGGCCGAGATCCGATTCCGAGCGGCCGCGCGGGGAAGACACCACCTAGGGGGTGTCTTGCCGGTCAGGGTGGATCAGGGAGCGGTGGTCGGCGCCGTGCATCGCAAGGCGGACGAGGGAGGCGACGCGGAGCGTCGCCGACCGAGGACAACGCGGCGAGGCGCGGTGCCGGCCGCCGCGAGCCCGCGCTGACCGGGAAGACACCCCCTAGGCTCGTGAACGAGGCGGGAGGAGGGAGGCCGGGTGCCGGTGGAGATCACCTGGTGGGGTCATGCCACGTGCACCGTCGAGGACTCCGGGGTCCGGCTGCTCACGGACCCGCTGTTCTCCCGGCGGCTCGCGCACCTGCGGCGGCGGCGCGGGGCGCTCCCTCCGCCCGAGGCGGCGGCCGCCGACGTGGTGCTGATCTCCCATCTGCACGCCGACCACCTGCATCTGCCGTCGCTGGCACGGCTCGCGCCCGGCACCCGACTGCTCGTGCCGCGCGGGGCGCGCCGGGCCGTGCCGGGGCTGGCGCGCGTCGCCGGGCTGCGCGGGCTGGCCGTGACGGAGGTGGTGCCGGGCGAGGAGGTTCCCGTACGGGACGGCCTACGGGTCCGGGCGGTCGGCGCACGGCACGACGGGCGGCGGCTGCCGTTCGGGCCGCGCCTGTGCCCGGCGCTCGGGTACGTGGTGCGGGGCGCGGCGCGGACCTACTTCGCCGGGGACACCGGACTGTTCGACACGATGGCCGAGGAGGTCGGGCCGGTGGACGTGGCCCTGCTGCCGGTGGGCGGCTGGGGCCCTTACCTCGGCCCGGGGCACCTGGACGCGGGGCGTGCGGCGCAGGCGCTGGCCCGGCTGGCGCCCGCGGCAGCGGTTCCGGTGCACTACGGGACGTACTGGCCCGTCGGGATGGACGCGGTACGGCCGCACGAATTCCACGCGCCGGGCGAGGAGTTCGAGCGGCTCGCGCGGCGACTGGCGCCCAAGGTGACCGTCCGGGTGCCGCGGCACGGCGAGCGGGTGCGGCTGCCGTGACCTGGCGCGAGCTCGCGGCGGCCGCCGGGCAGGTCCCACCGGAGAGCACCCAACAGGCGGTCGGGTACCCGGCGCTGTTCCTGCTGGTGGCGCTGGGTGCGCTGGTACCCGTCATCCCGACGGGTGCGCTGGTGAGTTCGGCGGCGGTGGTGGCCTTCCATCACCAGTCGCCGCCCTACGGGGTGCTGCTGGTGTTCGCCGTGTCGGCGGTGGCGGCGTTCACCGGGGACATGACGCTGTACTGGCTCGGGCAGCGCGGGGTGCGCTCACGGGGCGGCTCGCGGTGGCTGGAGACGCTGCGCGGCCGGGCCACACCGGATCGGCTGGAGCAGGCGCGGACGCGGCTCGACGAGCACGGGGTCCTGGTCCTGGTCCTGTCGCGGCTGGTCCCGGCGGGCCGGATCCCCGTGATGCTGGCCTGTCTCCTGGCGCAGATGCCGCTGCGCCGCTTCGCCCGCGGCGACGCCCCGGCCTGCCTGGCCTGGGCGGCGACGTACGGCCTGATCGGCATCCTGGGCGGCACGCTCTTCGCGGAGCCCTGGAAGGGCGTGGCCCTGGCGGTCGGTCTGGCCCTCGCGGTCAGCGCGGGGCCCCCGCTGTGGCGCCGGCTGTGGCCGAAGCCGTGAACGGGCCCCGGCCGAAGCCGCGAACGGGCTCCGGCCGACGCCCGGCGGCCGCTACCGGCCCGCGCCGTGTCCCGGTCGCGCGGCGGCCGGCGGGAAGGAGAGCCCCGTCGGCGTGTCGAGGCCGGTGAAGGCGAGCGTGACCTGTCCGTCGCCCGTCTCGCGGACCCGTACCACCCGGTTGTTGAAGCCGTCGGCCACGTAGAGGTTGCCGAAGCCGTCGAGGGCGAGGCCCAACGGGGAGTTGAGGCCGGTGACGGGCACGGTGCTCTGCGCACCGCTGCCCGCGGCCAACTTCACCACGCGGTTGTTGCCGCTGTCGGCGACGTAGAGGTCACCGGCGGCGTTCAGGGCCAGTCCGGTCGGCTGGGAGAGGCCGGTGGTGGGCACGGTGGTCTGGCCGCTCCCGTCCACGGCCACCTTGACGACGCGGTCGTTGACGAAGTCGGAGACGTACAACTGCCCGCCGGGCGCCCACGCCAGCCCCCAGGGGTGCAACAGCCCGGTGGTGGGGACGGTCGTCTGGGTCCCGCCGCCGGCCGGCACCGTGACGATCCGGTCGTTGAAGCTGTCGGCGATGTAGAGGTTCCCGGCCGGGTCGACGGCGAGCCCCAGCGGGCGCGACAGGTCGACGGTGGGTACGACGGCCTGTTCCCCGCCGTTCGGGGGCAGCACGAGGACCCGGTTGTTGCCGGTGTCGGAGACGTAGAGGCGGCCCGCGGCGTCCCAGGCCATGCCGGTCGGCCGGACCAGGCCGTCGAGGGGGACGGTGCTCTGGTCCCCGCCGTCGGCGGGCAGGGACACCACGCGGTTGTTGCCGTAGTCGGACACGTACAGGGGCGGGCCGGCGGGCGACCGTACGTCACCGGGCCGCGCGGCGCCCGCAGCTCCCGCGGCGCCCGCGGGGAGCGCGCAGAGCATCAGCAGGGCCACCGCGGCGGCCAGCCGTCGGGGCCACCGCCGGGCGGCCGGGGCCTCTCGCGTTCCTGACTCGGCCGTCATGCGTTCCACGACTCACCCACCCGATCCGGACGATCGGCCGGCCCGGTGCCGACCCCCGCCGACCCTAGGAAGCCTCCGCCGTCGGCGCGGGAGCCACGCCATCACAGCGGCCGTCGGCCACTCGTATGCCCGGGGCGAGGTCAGACCGCGGGGAGGTCGAGGCCGGTGTAGATCTGGTCGAGGAGGGTGGGCAGCATGGCCTGGGCCGTGGTCCGGCCGTGCGAGGCCCAGCGGGGTGAACAGGCGCTCCCGGACCTGCTGGGCGAGCGGGCGGCCGCCGGCCTTCTCGGCGACGAGGCCCAGCAGGGCATTTCATCAAGGGCGACCACCCCCGGCACCCCGGTGGCGCGCCCGCTCCACCTGCGTGGTCACCCCCCACTCCGCGCTCGCGGGGGGGGGCGGAATCGGGACGGGTTCCGCCGGGGCTGGACCTCAAGTGCACTTGAGTTCATAGGGTCTTGCTCAGCGCACCACACCACGACGCGCCACACCACACCACACCGCAGCGCGCCTCGGCGCACCGCACCGCCGACGGGGAGTCGATCCACCATGGAGTACTCGCACGATGACGCCGAACTGATCCGCCAGCCCATCGGCTACTGGAGTTGGGCCGCCTACGACGCGGTCGTCAACCGCACCCGCGGCGCCCTCGCCGAGCTCGGTACCACCCAGCCTCAGTGGTGGATCCTGGCCCGGGTCGCCCTGGCGGGCGACGAGGTCAGGACCCGGGACGAGCTGACCGCGACCCTGCGGGGCTACCTCGCGGTGGGCGAGGAGACGCTGTCCGAGGAGCTGGACACCGTCGTCGTCCGGGGCTGGATCACCCAGGACGGCGCGGGGCGCCTGGAACTGACTCCCGAGGGGCGGGAGTTCTACGACAAGGCCGCGACCCTCCAGGGTGACCTGTGGGACGAGCGGCACGCGGGGATCTCCGACGAGGAGTACCTGATCACCCTGAAGGTTCTGCAGCGGTTCGTCCACAACGTGGGCGGCCGGGCCTGGCACCACTGAGCCGGCCGACGGAGCCGCGTCACGCCTCCCCTGCCACCTTCGGCCCGTCCTCGCCTCCGTCCCCGGACCCGGCCGGTTCCGGGGCCAGGGTGCGGGAGGCGCCGATCGGCAGGTCCCAGAGGTCCTCGCGGGGCAGGCCGACCCCGGACCAGGCGGCCAGGGTGCGGTGCAGGGGCTCCATGACCGGCTCGGCGGAGAGGACGAAGGTGGCCCAGTGCATGGGTGCCATCCGGCGGGCGCCGAGGTCGAGGTGGGCCCGGACGGCTTCCTCCGGGTCGGCGTGGACGTCGCCGAGCCACCAGCGTGGGGCGTACGCGCCGACGGGCAGGAGGGCGAGGTCGATGCCGGGGTGCCGGCGGCCGATCTCGCCGAACCAGTGCCCGTAGCCGGTGTCACCCGCGAAGTAGAGCTTCCGCGGCGCCGCGCCCAGGGTTTCGGTGAGGATCCAGCCGCCCCACAGGGACCGGCAGGTGTCGATCAGCGACCGCTTCGACCAGTGATGGGCGGGGACGAACTCGAAGCGTACGTGGCCCAGTTCGGCGGACTCCCACCAGTCGAGGTCGGTGACGCGGGTGAAGCCGCGGCGGCGGAACCAACCGGCCAGGCCCGCCGGTACGAAGAGGGGCGTGTGCCGGGGCAGCCGCTTGAGGGTGGGGGCGTCGAGGTGGTCGTAGTGGTTGTGGCTGATCACCACCGCGTCCACCGGCGGCAGGTCCTCCCAGCGCACCCCGACCGGCGTCATCCGGGCCGGGGTGCCCAGGATCCGCCGGGACCAGACCGGGTCGGTCAGCACGGTCAACCCGCCGATCCGCAGTACCCAGCCGGCGTGTCCGACCCAGGTGACGCAGAGGCCGCCGGGCGGCACGGGGGGCAACGGGCCGGGCTCGTACGGCAGGTCGGGAATGCCGCGCAGCCCTTCGGGGCCGGGCCGGAAGGCGCCCTCACGGGCGAGCCGGGCGTAGGCGCGGACCCCGGGGAGCGGGGTGGTCAGCCGGTCCGCGAAGGAGCGCGGCCACCGGCGGTGTTCACCGAGCGGGCGCGGCGCGCGGGCACGCTCCGGCCCGGGTTCCCGCTCGGGTCCCGGCTCGGGTCCCGGTTCCTGCGGTCGGGGCGCCGGGTGGCGGGTGGCGGCGGGCCGTAGCGGCACCACGGGGGCGGAGGGGGCGGGGGCGGGGGCGTCCGTCCGGTCCCTCATCGCGAAGTCTCCGTTCACCGGGGTCGGGTGGCGGTCAGGCCAGCCCGGCCAGGACTGATCCGAGGAGTTCCAGGGAGTCGCGTACGTGCGGGAGCGCGAGCGGATCGCGGGCGGTGAGCGCCGCCAGCCGCTCCTGCGGGGTGGCGCCCAACAGCGGCCCGGTGGACAACCGCACGCGCAGCGCGCCCAGTTCGTCGGCGAACCGCTGCCCGCCGGGCGTGGGCGCGCCGAGCCGGCCGCCGAGCCAGTCCTCCAGTTCCATGGCGTCGCCGACCCCGTGCCGGGCGAGGCCGGCGCGCAGCGGGGTGAGGTCGGCGTACAGGTGCCGGCCGGCCTGGGGGGGCCGGGCCAGGGCCCCGGCCGCGAGCAGTCGCCGGTGCGCCTCGGTGGCCACCACGCCGTGCAAGGTGGCGGCGGCGTACGCGCGCCCGGTGACGGCGTCGGGTTCGTCGAGGGCGTGCGCGGCGGCCCCCGCGACGGGGCCGGCGACCATCGCTCCGGTGGCGGTGAGGACGTCGAGGGTACGGGCGCGCAGCCAGGTCCCGCGCGGGGTGTCGGGGAAGCGGGCGACGGCGGCGGGCCAGCCGGCCGGCAGCATCGACCCGGACAGGTCGACGAGGACGGCCGCCTGCTCGGGGAGCATCTCGGCGGGGCTCAGGACCAGGGTGTCGTGGGGCCGGTGGACGGTGTCACGCCAGCTCTCGTCGCTGACGACGAACAGTCCGGCGGATTCGGCGGCCTCGCAGGCCTCGCGCACCATCTCGGGCGGCGGCACGGTCGCGGTGGGGTCGTCGGCGACCGACAGCAGCAGCACGCGCGGGTCACCGCCCTCGGCGCGCACCCGTCGTACCGTCTCCAGCAAGGCGTAGGGGTCGGGTACGCCGCCGCACTCGGCCGGGGTCGGCACGTGGTAGGCCCGCCGGCCCAGCAGCCGGACCTGCGGGGTCCACCACGCGGGACAGGGCCGGGGCAGCATCACGTCTCCCCCGTACGCCCCGAGCAGGGCCAGGAGCAGCGCGGGGGCCCCGGGTCCCGCGGCCACGTTCTCGGGGGCGGTGGGGAGCCCGCGTCGCCCCCAGTGTCGGCAGGCGGCCTCCCGTAGGGCCTCGCCGCCGCCAGGGGGTTCGGGGGCGGCGCGTCCCGCGGCCGCGGCGAGGACGGAGACCAGTTCGGGGAGTACGGGCAGGCCGGGCTGGGGGGCGGGTGGGCCGTACCGGACCGGGCCACGGCCCTCCGCCGCCGTGCGCTGCATCCCCGCCACCGCTTCCCGCCTTCCGCGCTCGCCCTGCCCGGCCCGCCGGGCTCCGCGAAGCCCCGCGCTGCCGCACGACACCCCGCCAGACCTGACCTTTATACGATTATTTGAGGCGGTACGCCTGTTGTACGGGACGCGGGCTCGCGGCTCGCGGCTCGCGGCTCGCGGCTCGCGGCTCGCGGAAGCGGAACAGGGGATGCGGAATCGCGGGATGCCCGCCCGGCGGCGCGTCAGCCCTTGCGCCCGACCATCGCGAGGAGCCTGGTCTGCGCGTCCGCCCCCGCCGGGACCTCCACCGGCTCGGCGTACTGACCACTGGCCGCGAGCCCGTCGGCGTACGGCATGATCTCCTTGATCGAGAACTCGACGAGGCTGTCGGGCAGTCGGTCCGCGGCGCCGATGCCCCGGGCGAGGTCCCAGGTGTGCACGACACAGTCGGCGGTCAGCTCCGAGCAGTACGCCGATCCGAGCGCGGGACCGTACGACAGCCGCACGGTCCGATCCAGCGCGCCGGACGCGGCGAAGGCGGCGTGCGCGGCGGCCGAGGCCCGGTCCCAGGCCGCGACCGGGTCGTCGCCCAGCACGTCCCCGGAGAAGCTGCCCTCCAGCTGCTCGACGGTCCGCCCCTCGGCGACCAACGGCGGGATCCAGAGCTGCTCCGCGGTGACGTGGTTGACCAGCTCCCGCACGTTCCACTCCGTGCACGGGGTCGGCGCTCCCCACTGGTCGCCGCGGATGTCGCGGACCCGCTCACCGAAGAGCCTCAGCGCCTCGGCGTGCCGTTCGAGCAGCGCGTCCGTCATGACCCTCACCGCCCTCCGCCATGAAGATGTGCCCCCTGCAGCCACTCTCCTCGCACCTCCATCACCCTGCCACCGCCCCACTCGATCCCCTTGGCGCACAAGCCTTCTGTCCACATAACAAAACGGCGATCTCAGATGACGAACTGATCGTCTACGGTGGGACCGACGCTTCGACCAACGCTTCGACGAGGAAACGAGGAGGGGGCCGGTCATGACCGACGCCAGGGGAACCGCCGCCGCGGAAGCCGCCGAGGGGACCGCCAAGGAGACCGCCGTCTACACGCACGGCCACCACGAATCGGTGCTGCGCTCCCACCGCTGGCGCACCGCCGAGAACTCCGCCGCGTACCTGATCGGCGAGCTGCGCCCGGGGATGCGGGTGCTGGACGTCGGTTGCGGCCCGGGCACCATCACCGCGGACCTGGCGGAACTGGTCGCACCGGGCGGCCATGTCACCGCCGTCGACGCCGCCGAGGACGTCCTGGAACAGGCTCGCGCGCACGCCGCCGCACGCGACCTGGGCGATGTCGTGTCCTTCGCCACCGCGGACGTCCACGCGCTGGACTTCCCGGACGACTCCTTCGACGTGGTCCACGCCCACCAGGTGCTGCAGCACGTCGGCGATCCGGTACGGGCGCTGCGCGAGATGCGGCGGGTCTGCCGGCCGGGCGGGATCGTGGCCGCGCGCGACGCCGACTACGCGGCGATGACCTGGTACCCGGCCACGCCGGGCCTGGACGGCTGGCTGGATCTGTACCGGCGGGTGGCCCGCGCCAACGGCGGCGAACCGGACGCGGGCCGCCACCTGCGGGCCTGGGCCCGGCAGGCCGGTTTCACCGACGTGGCCTCCTCGGCGAGCGCCTGGTGCTTCGCCACCCCGGAGGAAACCGCCTGGTGGTCGACCCTGTGGGCGGACCGCACGCAAGCCTCCGCCTACGCGGCCAACGCCACCGGCGGCGGCCACACGACGGACGCGGAACTGGCGGCGGTCGCCGAGGCCTGGCACGCCTGGGGCGCGGACCCCGACGCGTGGTTCTCGGTCCTGAACGCCGAGATCCTGTGCCGGGCCTGACGCGGTAGGGCCTCGACTGTGGGAGTGTCGGTGGCTTGATATAGCGTGCGCACGTCAATGAACGCGTCACGCACATCGGGGGACACACCCATGACCCAGCCGCCCCAGCCAGGCACCAACCCGTACGCCCAGCCCGGACAGCCCGGCCCCTACGGACAGCCCGGCCAGCCCGGCCCGTACGGACAGCAGCCGCCGCCGGGACAGGGGCAGGGGCCCCAGCAGTGGGCCGCTCCGCCGGCGCCGCCCGCCCGGCGTGGGGGCATGGGCGTCCTGAAGATCCTCAAGATCATCGGTGTTGTGGCCGTCCTCATCGCCGTCGGCGTGGGCTACTTCCTGGGCCAGGACGACGCCGACCACGCCAAGGCCGGCGACTGCCTGAAGAACAACGGGACCCAGATCTCGCCCGACCTGCAGGTGGTCGAGTGCGGCGGCGCCACCGCCGAGTACAAGGTGGTCCAGGTGCACCAGGACACGCTGGACACCGCCAAGTGCGAGAACGTCTCCGACATCGGCTACCAGGAGCAGAGCAGCGGCGGCCGGCGCTCCTCGGGCAAGAAGTTCGTGCTCTGCATCGACAAGATCAAGAAGTAGGCGGCCGCATCCGGAAGTCGTAACGCGCGGGCAGCGGGCAGTCGGTGAGGGAGGACCAGACTTCGGCCAGGGTCTCCTCACCCTCCCGCAGGTCCGGGAGTTCGAACCCGTCCTCGAAGACCCGACGGGCCGCCCGCACATGGCCCTCGGCCGCGAGCAGCCGGGCCGCGAGGAGCCGGAAGCGGCCCTGCTCACGCAGGGCGGGCCGCAGCCGGTCCCAGACGGCCCGGGCCTCGGGCAGCCGGCCCGCCGCGAGGAGGGCGACCATCGCCTCCTGGCCGAGCGCCGACTCCGCGGCGGACCACGGCTCGCCGCCACGACTCTCCACGGCCAGGTCCTCGAAGGCCGCCGCGAACCCGTCGGCCGCCCGCGCCGCGTCGCCCGCCAGGGCGTCCGCCATCGCCAGGCACCGCAGCAGCGGCCACCGCGAGGGGGCCAGCGCCAGCCCGCGCTCCCAACTGCGCACCGCCTGGGCCACGTCCCCGGCATGCCACTGGGCCACGCCCAGGTGGTACTCCGTCAGCGGATCCGCCGGGGCCGTCTCCAACATGTCCCGCCAGTGCGGGGCGACCAGGCTCGGCCCCGGCGGGACCACCCGGCGCGGCGCCGGCAGGGCGCCCGTGCGCCAGAGCTGGAGCCACGGCTCCTGCTCCTCCTCGAGCAGGTCCTCCCCGAAGGGGGTGCCGGGCAGTTCGAAGCGCCCGCACAGCAGCTCCAGCGCGCCCCAGCCCGTGCCCCGGGCCAGCCGCTCCCCCGGCTCGGTGTCGGCGCTGCCGCGCCACGCCTCGTACGCCGCCTCCACCCGCTCCCGGGGCAGTACGGCGTCCAGCGCGCCCTCGGCCGCGCCGCGGGCCGCCGCCCAGTCCGCGCCGTGCACCTGCGCCGGCTCCGCCGCCAGCGGCCCGTACGCCTCCAGCCAGCTGAACTCCGCCCCGCCCTCCAGCCGTACGTGCTCCAGCTGGGTCCGGGCCAGCCCCGCCTGGATCTCCGCGTAACCGCCCGTGCCCGGCTCCGTCAGCCACTCCTGCCAACGCCGGCCGCCGCCGCCCGCGCCCCACACGAACAGCTTGCGCCCGCGCAACCGCGCGGTGGAGGTCTGCACGAGCCCGTGCCCGGCGGCGTCCAGGGAGGCGATCCAGGGCCTGGCCCCGTCCGGGACCTCGTAGAAGAAGTCGGCCGGATACTCGCCGCGCAGCGGGTACGTGCGGTCCGTACCCTCCCACTCCGGTACGGGGATGCGGCGCAGGGCCCGCTCGTAGCCGAAGTGCCAGGCCTCGTCGGCGGGGGCGAGCACGCGCGTGCCCGCGTCCTCCGGGACGGCGATGTTGGACCACCAGTACACGGGGGCGGGCCGCTCGTGCGGATTGCGGACGCGGACGCCGACGTAGAGGAACTCCGAGTCCTGCGGCAGCCACAGGTCCACCTGGAAGGGCAGGTCGCGCAGCCGCTCCCACTCCCACAGCCGGACCATCACGCCCCCGTCCGGGGCCGGGACGAGCGCGGCGTGCACCGGGGCGCAGGACAGGGTGGTGTGCCCGGTCGCGCCGGTGTTCCACTCGATGCCGCCGGAGAACCAGGCTCCGTTGAGCGCGAAGTTGGCGGGCTGGAACACCGGGTTGCGGTAGAGGAGTTCCCGCCCGGTGGGCAGGTGCACGAGCGAGTGGACGCGCCCGCCGAGGCCCGGGAGCACGGTCACCCGCAGGTGGTCGTTCTCGATGACGATCGACTCGAACTCCCGCTCCGCGCGCCGCCGTCCGTACCCGTCGCGGATCCGTACGGGCAGTAGGGAACGCAGTGGCTCGTAGCCGATCTGCCGCGCCATGTCGCGCGGCATCCCTTCGCGCGCACGCTCGTCCAGGGTGTGCGCCTCGTCGGGCGCGCGCAGGGCGGGCAGCGGGTTGTCCGCGCCCAACGGGGCGGCGGGGAGGGTCAGTACGGCGCGTCGGACGGTGGTGGCCATGAAGGAAATGGAACACGCCACGGCGGCCGGTGCACAGGGGTTCCGCGGATCACCACCGGTCAGGATTACGCAAAGGCGCCCGCGACCAGGTCGGCGAGGAGGGCACCCGCACGCCCGTCCGGATCCAGGTCCGGGTCGTAGATCGTGACGTTGAGCCCGGCGCAGCGCGGCGAGCCCACCAGGACGGCGAGCAGTTCGGCGAGTTCGTCGGGGAGCAGACCTCCGGGGTCGGGACTGTCCACGGCCGGCATGACGCTCGGGTCCAGCACGTCGGCGTCCAGGTGCACCCAGAACCCGGCGGTGTCCGGCGGGTGCAGCCCGTCCAGCGCCGCCCGGGCCACCGGTCCGGCGCCGCGTCGGCGGATGTCCCCGACGGTGGCCACCGAGATCCGGGCCGCGCGCAGCTCGGCGAGGTCCGCGTCGCCGTCGCGCAGCCCGAACAGCCGTACGTCCTCGTCGCGCAGATAGGGACCGCGCCCCTCCAGGTCGGCGAGATCCGCCTGGCCGCGGCCGGTGGAGAGGGCCAGCTCCTCGCCGCCGGCGGCGCCGACGGGCCCGTTCACGGCCTCGTTGCCGGGGTGGCGGAAGTCGGCGGAGCCGTCGATCGCGGCCAGCCCGTAGCGCCCGAGGCGGCGCATGGCGAGAGCCGCGCCGAGCTGGACGGAACAGTCGCCGCCGAGCACGACGGGGAACTCCCCGGCGCGCAGGTGTCGTTCGATCCGGTCGGCGAGGGTGACGGTGTACGCGGCGAGGGCCTCGGCGTGGAACACGCCGTCACCCTCCCGCCAGTCCCCGCGGTCGTAGCGCGGCGGCACCACCACCCCGCCCTCGACGGCACCGAGCCGGGCGAGCAGGCCCTGCTCGCGCAGGGCACCGGCGAGCTTGTAGACACCCGGTACGGTGCCGGGCGCGGGCGGACGCAGCCCGAGGTTGGAGGGGGCGTCGAGAAGCACGAGGGTTCGCATGCCTTCATCCTGTGCGATGCGCCCCCGCGGAGCCCGGCATTTCCCCGGCGCAGCCGCACCGGGCCGCATGGTCGGTCCATCCGATCCACCCCGTGCAGGCACAGCCGTGCGACAGGCGTCAGCACCACGAACCTCGATCGGCCGAGGTGAGTTCCGCTACGGCCGCGTCCTGGACGTTCTCGATGTCGCGTATGTAGGGCGCGATATTCGGGCGGTGCGTGCAGAAGGTGACGGTGGCCGTCAGGAGGTCGTCGTGCGCCCCGCCGAGGGAAAGGATGAGGTACGCCCGCACGTCCCGGTCCCCGAACCTCCGTTCCGCCTCGACGAGACAGGCGAACGCATAGGCCAGGCATCGCCTGAGGAGGGGGCCGGTCCGTTCGGGCTCCGCCGCCGGAAGGTCGTGGTCGGTCATGCCTCGTCCGTTGATCGACGTCTCCTCCTGGAGCACGTCGACGTACGAACCGGTGAACTCGGGCACGAGGCCGCTCAACACCCGGGCCCCGTTGGGCGTGTACGACCAGCCCTCGGCCGCCACCTCGCGGAACATGGGCGGGACGTCGTCGACCGTGAGTTCCCCGGCGGGCAACTCCGCCAGCAGCCTGCTCATCTTGTCGTTGCTTCTCATGACTGTCCCCCGGTGGGAAGGGTCAGGACCCTTCCTGATCGCGTCGGTGGGTCCCCGATCGTTTCGTACGGCTTTCTCGTTGGAGCGCGACAGCCCTTCGAACCCACCCGTCCGGGCGGTCCTGCCCACGCGGCCGGTCCGTAGCGCCCGAGCCGGCGCTCGGCGAGGGCCTCGGCGTGGAACACGCCGTCGCCTCCCGCAGCCGGCTCGAAAAGCTCATTCCGCCCAGCGTACGAACCCCCGACGACCCGGCCGCTACAGGGCTCCCTGCAGGTACACCTCACTGTGCGAGACCCGCAACGAGCCGGCGGAGAAGGCGATCGAGCGGGTGTCGCTCTCCACCGAGACCCGAAGGACATCTCCGTCGGTGATCAGAACCGCACGCTCCGCCTCCGCACGAATTCCAGACACTCGAAGGTCGGCCACATCAGTGAATTCGATCCAGAAGCAGAGAGTGTTGTACTCCTGCTCCTTCCATGCCGATTTCGGATGTTCCGGCATTTCCTGGGTCTCGAATCCGAAGGTGACCGAGCCATCGCGCTCGTCCATGTGGACGTAAAAAAACCGGCAGGTGTCCAGGTCCGGCATGGACTCGGCACCGTACAAGCTCTGAAGTTCTGACCAGTCGCTTGATGCAGTCATTTCACACACGCTCATAGAAAGTGCTCGAATACGTAGGAGGGATCATGGGGTAGCGCTTTCTCTCGAGCGGCCTGGAGAAATGATGTTGCCCGCCGTCGCCGCCGTCCGCGGTGCGCCTGAAGGAGCTGATCCTGCCCACCTTGAGTGAAGCGTTCGACGTGAACGACACCGCAACGCCAGACCCTCTCACCTGAACAGCCAGTCGATGTTCCGGCTGCTCGTGCAGTGTGACATCCGCCGTGACTGCGCGCCGCCACCCTTCCATGCGGAAATCCTGGACCATGAGGAACTGGATATGACACTGCGCGGTGTCGCCGGGCATATCGTCCGATCGATCAAAGAAACGCGGCAGGTCCAGCCGCAAGGTCACCGCGCAGCCCCACCCATCCAGGTGAACCGAGCGCAGGCGCACTCCGCTCAGTTCGGGAACCACGTCGTAATACGTGGTAATGGCCCTCGCATTCACCACAAAGTCAGTCCAGGTCATAGTAATAGTGCTCCTCTGTCCCCGGTATGTGCCCGGTGCGAGGCTTGTTCTCGGGCCGGACATGCACGTGCGGCGGCTGGTACCCGGCCTCACCCGGAGTCTGGTGGCCGAACCAGTGGTCCTGGTAGATGACAATGTCGCCGTTGGGTAGTTCGTACCACTCCTCCGTGTAGTAGATCGGCTTGTGATCCGGGCCCATCACCTGCCCACCGCCCTGCCAGTCGGGCTTCGTCGCCGGTACCCAGTCGTCCACCACCGACGGTTCCTGTCCTTCAGGTATACCTGCATCGCGTAGGGCCTGGGCCTTGGCTTCGTCCCTGTTACGGCCCACCTTCGGCGGGCAGACGTCCGGCGCCAGCCCCAGCGCGTCCGACCACAGCAGGGGATTCGGGACGTACGTGGAGGCATTCGGAGCGGGGCCGAGGCCGAGGGGGTCGACCGACAGATAGCGGGCGGTCTCGGGGTCGTAGTAGCGGAAGCAGTTGTAGTGCAGACCCGATTCGGGGTCGAAGTACTGCCCCGGAAAGCGCAGGGGCGTGTAGGCGTGCGCATCCGTGTTCCAGGTCGTGGCGCCCCACAGGGTGTTGCGCGTGCGCCAGGCCACCTCACCCGCCTCGTCGACGAGTTCTGTCGGCGTACCGATGAGGTCGGTGACGATCCCGAAGAACCGACTGTCGATCTCCCGTCCGTCGGCATCGGTCAGCCTCTCGGTCTGGGCGAGTGGCTGGATGCCGTCGTGGTCCCAGGTCAAGGTGACCGCGCGCGGCTCGTCCGGCACGGTGGTCGTCTGTTCGCACAATGTCATGGCGTCCCAGACGAAGGTGACCTCCTCCGTCACGGTGACGCCGTCCGCGGCCAAGCGGCGCTTGGCGATGCGGCGGCCGAGCGCGTCGTAGGAGTAGCGCCACAGCGTTCCGTCAGGGGTGGTCACCGCGGTGAGCCGGTCTTCCGCGTCCCACGCGTAGCGCCAGGTGTCGGGCTTGCGTGAGATCCGGGTGCGCTGTCGGAGCGTGATCCGGCCCATGGCGTCGTACTCGTACCGAACCCGTCCCGCGCCGGTGAGCCGGGTGCCCTCGTACGTACGTGGCCCTGTGGCGTCGGATCCACCCGGCCAGGCCTCCGGCCAGTCGGCGTCCGTCTGGTTGCCGGCGGCATCGTAGGCGTAGCGCTCGGTCCAGTCGGCGGCACTCACCGCGGTGACCCGGCCGACCGGGTCCAACTCGTACGTCCGCTCGCCTGCCAGCATGTCGTCCACGCCCACGAGGTATCCGTCGGCCCGGTAGACGTAGCCCCGCCGCTGCAGCAGGCTGCCGTCGGCCCCGGTGACCCGCTGGTCCACGAGGCGCCCGAGGGCGTCGCGCTCGAGGTCGAGCATGACCGCGTCACCGATACGGCGGCCCGTCTCACGACCCATCGCATCTCGCTCGAAGGCGATCCGACGGCCGGACGAGGTCAGTCCGGTCCGCCGGCCGGCCGCGTCGTACGTCCACTCGGCGGTCGCTCCGGAAGGCGTGGTCCGGGAGACCACGCGGCTCAGCTCGTCATAGGTGCGGGTGAGGGTCCGCCCTCCGGCGGTCTCCTGACAGATACGTCCGAAGCGGTCGCGAAGGTACGTCAAGGCACCCTCGGGACCGGTGATCGACGCGAGGCGGTCGGAGTAGTCGTACTCGTACCGGATGACGGCGCCGTCCACGTCCTTCACGGTCCGGTGGTCAAGGACGTCGTACTCCATGCGGACCGTCTGCCCCGCGGCGTTGACCCGACCGACCAGCCGCCCGCCCGCATCGTGCGTGTACTCGACGGTGCGGCCGTCGAAGTCGGTCTCGGAGCGAGGCATCCCGGTGGCGTCGTACGTGTACCGCCAACTGAGCCCGTGCGGGTTGACGACCTCGGTCAGCCTCAGTCGTGCGTCGTAGGCGAAGGTGTAGCGCGCGCCGTCCGGGTCCGTGCGGGCTGTCAGCACGTCGAAGTCGCCGTACTCGAAGGTGGTGGTCCCGCCGAGCGCGTCGATGTGGCGGACGCAGTTGCCCTCGCCGTCGTACGCCCAGGACCGGGAGGAACCGTCGGGCTCCGTGCGTCGGGCGAGCCGGCCCTCCGGCGTCCACTCCAGCGCGGTGATCCCGCCGAGCGCGTCCGTGATCCGGACCGCCCGCCCGAACACGTCCCGTTCGTACCGGGTGACAGCCCCGAGCGGGTCGGTGATCTCGACCGGCAGGCCTGCGCGGTTGCAGCGGATCCGGGTACTCCCACCGAGTGCGTCGGTGACCGACGTGACACCCCCCACGACGTCGTGCGTGTAGCGGGTCGTGCCGCCGACCGGGCCGGTACGGGAGGTGCGATTGCCCCGCTCGTCGTACGTGAACCGCCACGAGGTCCGGTCAGCGCGGGATTGGAACAGGAGCCGTCCGGCCCGATCGTACTCGGCGTTGAGCTCCCGGCCGTCGGGTCGGACGACGGAGACCAGTCTGCCTTCGTCGTCACGGCCGAAGACCGTGGTGCGATCGAGCGCGTCGGTGAGGGCGGCCGGCTTGCCGCGGGCGTCGTACGCGGAGCGGGTCGCCGTACCCAGCGGGCCATGGCTCTCCACCACGCGGTACGCCTTGTCCACCAGGTAGTGGTGGGCCACTCCGTCGGGCGTGGTCGTGGTGGTGGTCCGCAGGCCGGTCCGTGGGTCGGGCTCGCCGTAGGTGAAAGCGAGCATCATGTGCCCGTTGGCCCCGCCCTGCGAGACGCAGCGATCGAGGTCGTCGTACGCGTACGCGTAGCGACTGCCGTTGGTGTCGGTCCAGGACGTGACGCGGGCACGGTCGTCGTAGCTGAAGCGCAGCGGCAGGCCGGACGAATTGGTGACCTCGGTGAGATGCCCGTCGCGGTAGCCGTAGGCGAGGATGCGCGGCCCGCCGTCGAGGTGGAGCGCCGTGACGCGGCCTTCGGCGGTGTCGAAGCGGAGGCGGTAGCCACAGGTGTGGGACATGCCGAGCGGGGTGCCGTGCTCGTCGTACTCGAAGGTGATGAGGTTGCCGTTGCGGTCCTCGAGCTGGGCGATGGGTGCGATGCCGTTGCTGTCGGGGGCGCCGGCGGGTGGGGTGAAGCGGCGTATGTGACCGGAGGTGGGGTCGGTGAGCGTCCAGTCCCCGTCCGGGGTGCGCTCCAGCGGGTGGCGTGGCGCGGAGGCGGAGAGCGGAAGTACGGGCAGGCCGGGGGCCGTGTGCGGGTACGGGACGGCGAGACCGTCCTCGGTGACCAGCACCACTCCCTGGGCATCGACCTCCAGGTGCTGGTCGATGGTGGACGACCAGGTCGGGCCGAACCAGCGGCCGCCGGTGTATCCCGATTCCGCGCGCCGGGTGAAGGCCAGCGGCAGGACACCGGGCAGCACGACATCGGTCTGCGGAAGGAACATCCGGCCGGAGGCCAGGTCGACGGGGTCGGTCCCGTCGCACCGCTTGTCACAGTCGGGCCGTTCGTCTCTGTGCGGCCCGTCGGTGTCGTTGCCTCTGCGGGCCGGGCCCTTGGCGTCGTCCAGGTGTTTGGCGTCGTCCAGGTGCTTGGTGGCGGTGGCGAGCCTCTTGGCCGCGCCGGTGCCCTTGGAGCCGATGGCTTCGGCGATCATTTTGCCGACCCCCTCGGTGGGGTCCTTCATGAACTCGTCGAGCATCTGCTTGCCCGCGCCCACGGGGTCGTTGGCCATGACGACCAGGCCGGCGGCGGTGGAGCTCAGGTTGGTCCGGTATTCGGCGGGGTGGGACAGGTTGTACAGGTCGAACGGGTTGAGGCCGCGAGCGAAGTTGACGACGCCGGCGCTTCCCTTGAGGAGGCCGCCGACCAGGTGGGTGGAGGCCAGGTCGAGGTAGTCGATGCCGTCGGCGAGCTGCTCGCTGTACGAGGGCTTGGCCGGGGCGGCGTCCCGGGCCGCGCGGACGGCCGCCGCGACGGTGTCGGCCTGTTCGTCGCGCTGCTTGCGGGCGCTGTCGAGCTTCTCCTTCGCGGCCTTCTCCATCTCCTTCCCGGGGTCGGTGTAGTCGTCCGACGGCCGCGGCGGCAGGTGATCCGACTTCGCCTTCAAGGCGTCGTTGTAGGTCTTGCGGAGCTTCTCGTGCGCGTCGTAGGCGTCCTGGGAGGCCTTCAGCGCCTTGTTGTAGTCCTCCAGGGCCTCCTTGGCCTTGCCCTGGGCCCACTCGACGGTCTCGGCGAACCGGCCCATGGCATCGGCGGCCTTGGCGAAGGCGTCGGCCGCGTCGAACCAGCGCGGCGGCTCCTTCGCGACGGATTCCCGGAACGCGGTGGCGGCCGCGCCCTTGAGGCCGTCGGGCTCGGCGAGGTTCTTCAGGCCCTTCCCGACGGACTCGAAGGCCTTCTTGAAGTCGCTCAGGTGGGCGACCTGTTCGCGGATCTTGGCAGTGCTGCCGTAGACCAGCCGCTTCGGGTCGTCGGTCTGCCCGAGTTCGAGCTCGCCGACCTCCGCGCCGAGCTGGTTCGCGGCGGAGCGGCTCTTGTCGCGGAGCCAGTCGCCCGCGCTGTCCGCGCCGACTTCGTCGGCCCAGCCGGCGGCCTTGTCGCCGCCCCACTCGACGAAGTCACCGAGGTCCTCCGCCCGGTCCTCGGCCCAGTCCTCCGCCGAGTCCGGTACCCAATCCCGCCAGCCCATCTAGCCCTTCCCCCCGTTGCTCACGCCGGTCTGGTCCAGCAGGTCCATCAACGAACCGATCTTGCCGTTCGAGGTCACCGTGTCCTTGGTGTCCGACCAGGTCTGCTTGATGTCCTTGGCGCTCTTGTCGAACGACTCGTCGCTGTAGTCCGGCTTGTAGACGTCGGCGCGGAAGATGTCGCCCCAGTTCTTCTTCTCGATCTCGTCCTCGCTCGCGTACGGATTTCCGTACGCGGCGTTGGCGACGACCTTGAAGGAGCCCTCGATGTACTGCTCCTCCTCCCACATCGTCCCCGCCGCGATTCCCAGGTTCGCCGCGAGTGTCGACGCGTCCTGGATCAGGGCGCGCACGCCCCACTCCCAGCGCTCGCAGAAGTCCTCGAAGTCGGCCGCCAGTCCGGCGTGTCCGGTCTCCATCCCCGTCATCGACAAGTTCTCGAAGCCGGCGCCCTGTGAGGCGCCCGCCGCGTCCCCGGACTCGCGGAGCTCGGATATCGCGGCCCGCAGACCGGACCGGATCGCCGCGACCGCTTGCGGGGAGACTTCGAGGTCACCGTCGCCCGCCATCAGGCCACCGCCCCATGGCCGCCGTCGGCGCCCGGATCGACGTCCACGGCGAAGGCGTCGGGGACGATCCCGGCCACCGGCGGGAACAGCATCGACCCGTCACCGTCCGCAACATTGACGGCAACTCCCGCCGGACGGTCAGACATCGGCACGACCGCGTCCAGCAGCCGGGCGCCGAGCATCGCCAGGTACGGCCACTCTCGGCCGTCCTCCCCCGCGCGCATGCAAACCGGGCGAGGGCTTCCTCGTCCGTGAACGCGTACAGCCAGCGGATCCCACCCGACACCGCCGACATCAGACCACCGGCGGCGACAAAGGGACGTTCGGCGTCCACATCGACGTCGGTGTTGGTGAGCGGCACGAGCAGGGTGGTACGGCGGAACTCCCCCACCAGGCGCGCCGGATCCCCCCGGCCTTCACGGTAACCGGCTATCTGTTCGGTCAGTCCCATGGCGCCGTGTTCCCTCCGCATGATGCACACGCAAAGGAGGAACAATATCTTGATCGCACAATCGGATCGACATCGTCGCCGGGCGGTGGCACCATCACCCGCGTGATCACGGACGAGACGACACGGACCACGGTGCTCCGCCAGGCCGCGATGAACAACGCAGCGTGGTGTGACGCGGTCTGTCGGGCGCACGGGCTGACGCCGGGCCACGACGGCGAGCGCCTGTGGTTCAGCGCGCGGCGGACTCCGCCGATGTATCCCGATGCCGTCACCCTGGAACCTGCCGTGCCGGCGCGGAGCGTGGTTCGGGGTGTCGACATCGACTCGCCCGGCTGCTCCGTGAAGGACAGCTTCGCCGACCTGGACCTGGCCGGGGACGGCTTCGAGGTCCTGTTCGAGGCGCAGTGGATCCATCGGCCCGCCGGGGACCCGCTCCCCGAAGCCGAGGGGGAAGCGGCCGGGCTGGAGTGGTCCGAGGTCGCGGACGCCGAGGAACTGGCGGCCTGGGAGGCCGCCTTCGACGACCACGGGGGCGACCGGCTGTTCCGGCCGGCCCTGCTCCGCGACGGGATCGTCTTCCTGGCCGGGCGCGCCGGCGGTCGGATCGTCGCCGGGGCCGTCGCGACCACCGGCGGCGGTGTGGTCGGCGTGTCCAACCTGTTCGGGGCCGCCTGGGCGGGTGTCCTCGCTGCGGTTGCCGACCGGTGGCCGGAGCTGGACGTGGTCGGCTACGAGCACGGGGAGGACCTGGAGGCGGCCGTCCGGGCCGGGTTCACGGCGATCGGACCGCTACGGGTCTGGCTTTCCGCCCGGTGATCGACCCGGCGCCGCCGGTCCGGTCCTGGCCGCCTGCGGGGCCTGACGCGCCGTCATCGCCGCCGGAGCCCTGCTGCGCGGCTCCGTCGCCCGGAGCCTGCGCGCCCCGCGTCAGCCGTCCAGGTCCAGGTCCAGCCGTGGCACGTCGGTGCGTTCGATGCCGAAGACCTGTGCGTACAGGGAGAGTTCGGCCTCCAGCGCGCGCACCATGGTGTCCGCCCGGCGGAAACCGTGGCCCTCGCCCTCGAAGGTCACGTACGCGTGCGGCACCGGTTCCGGGCGCCCCCGCAGGGCGTCGAGCAGCCGTTCCGCCTGGGCCGGTGGGCAGATCGGGTCCTCCAGTCCCTGGAGGAGGACGAACGGCGCCGTGATCCCGTCGGCACGCGCCACCGGGGAACGCTCGCGGCTCAGTACGGCCAGGGTCTGCGGCGGCCCGGCCAGGCTCTCGACGTAGCGGGATTCCAGGTCGTGGGTCTCCTCGGCGAAGCCCAGCAGGTCCAGCACCGGATAGATGATCGCGGCGCACGCGTACAGGTCGGTGGCGGCGAGCGAGGCCGCGGCGGTCCAACCGCCCGCGCTGCCCCCGCGGATGGCGAGCCGGGCGGGGTCGGCGGTGCCCTCGGCGGCGAGCGCGTGGGCCACCGCCGCGCAGTCCTCCACGTCCACCACGCCCCACTGCTCGCGCAGCCGCTCCCGGTAGGCGCGGCCGTAGCCGGTGGAACCTCCGTAGTTCACCTCGACCACGCCGATGCCGCGCGAGGTGAAGTAGGCGATCTGCAGGTCGAGTACGGGCGGCACGTGGTCGGTGGGTCCGCCGTGCGCCCACACCACGTACGGGGGCAGTTCGTCGGCGGCGGCCCGGCAGGCCGGGTGGTGCGGCGGGTAGACGTACGCGTGGATCTGGCGGTTGTCGGGGCCGAGGAAGGTGCGGCTCTGCGGCTCCGGATAGTAGGCCGGGTCCACCGGGTCCGGGCGCTGCGCGCCGACCGCCCGGGCGTGCCCGGTGGCGGTGTCCAGTTCGACCACCTCGTACGCGCTGCGCGGGCTGGCGGCGACCCCGTACACCCGGGTGCCGTGCACGGCGAGGGTCGGCTGCCAGGCGGTCCACGGCCCGGCGGCGTCCACGAGGTCGCCACTCTCCGGGTCGAGGATGCCGAGCACCGAGGAGCCCTGTCCGTGCAGGACGGCGACGAGCCCGGCCCCCGAGCCCGCGGTGTGCGGGGTGTCCCCGGGGAGCGGTGCGAGCCAGCGCAGCCCCGGCTTCCACAGCGGTCCGCCGAACTCCTCCTCCCGCGGGCAGAGGTTGATCGCCCAGCCGGTCCGCGGATCCACGCTGTACGGGTTCCACCAGCCGCCGCGGTCACTGACCGCGAGGAGGTTGCCCTCGGCCGTCCACTCGACCTGGGCGACGGCCTCGTCGGGGCCGCCGAGCACGGTCCGGGCGTCGGCGAGCTCCCCGCCCTCGGTGACCTCCGCGACCCGCAGCTCCGTACCGTCCCACGGCATCCGGGGGTGGTCCCACACCAGCCAGGCGGCGCGCCGACCGTCCGGGGAGAGCCGGGGCCCGGTGGTGAACCGGTACCGGTCGTGCGTCAACTCCCGTACCGCGCCGCGGTTCTCGGCCGCCGAGCCGTCGAGCGGTACGGCGGCCGACACGCGCCGCACATCGGTCGGGCCGGGCCCGGTGAACTCCTCCATGACGCACCACACTTCGCCGCCCCGCAGCACCGGGTCGGCCCAGCGCAGGCCGCCGCCGGTCCGGGAGACGGGGGTGAGGGGCCGCGGCTCGGGGTCGCCGGGCGCGTCGGGCTCGTACGCGTACAGCCGCTGATCGGCGAAGTGGACGAAGACCAACAGGGGTCCGTCGGCGGGCCGTTCGACACCTACCCAGGGCAGGCCCCCGTACTCGGTGACGCGGCTGCGCACGTTCCACGGGGCGGGCAGTTCGGTGATCTCGGGCTCGCCGTCGACGAGGCGGCGGCGCACCAGGGTGCGGCGGCCGGCCTCCTCGGGCCTGGGTTCGGTCCACCAGACCTCGGGGCCGACCGTGCCGAGGTACTCGGGCCGCCCGTCCAGGGAGGCGGCGAGGCCCGCGTCGATGGGTGAGGGCCAACTGCCGTAGGGCCGGGTCGTCGCCGTCATCACCGGGCCCCGCTCACAGGTTCCGCAGTGCGTGGTCGAGGACGCGGACGCCGAAGTGCAGGGCGTCGACGGGCACCCGCTCGTCGACGCCGTGGAAGAGCGCCCAGTAGTCGAAGCCGGGCGGCAGCTTCAACGGGGAGAAGCCGTAGCCGGTGATGCCGAGGCGGGAGAACTGCTTGGCGTCGGTGCCGCCCGCCATGCAGAAGGGGACGACGTGGCCGTCCGGGTCGAACCGCTCGACCGACTCGCGCAGGATCGCGTACGTCCGCCCGTCCACGGGGGCCTGCAGGGCGACCTCCCGGTGGTGGAACTCCCACCGCACGTCGGGGCCGGTGAGGGCGTCGAGGGTGGCGACGAACTCGGCCTCACCACCGGGCACGGTCCGCCCGTCGACGTATCCGGTGGCGTGCTCGGGGATCACGTTGAGCTTGTAACCGGCGCTCAGCATGGTCGGGTTGGCGCTGTTGCGCACGGTGGCGCGGACCAGGGAGCCGGCCGGGCCGAGTGCGTCGAGGAGCTCGTCGACGTCGAGGCCCGGCCGCCGCGGGTCCACCGACAGGCCTTGCAGGGCGGCGAGTTCGACGATGCAGGCGGTCACGGTGTCCGTGAGACGGACCGGCCAGGCGTAGTCACCGATCCGCGCGACGGCGGCGGCGAGCCGGCTGACGGCGTTGGCCCGGTTGGGCTTGGAGCCGTGACCGGCGGTGCCGTGCGCGGTCAGCTTCAACCAGGCGGTGCCCCGCTCGCCCGCCGCGATCGGATAGAGGGCGCGGCCACCGGGGCCGCCGTGCACGGTGAAGGCCCCGGACTCGCCGATGCCCTCGGTGCAGCCTTCGAAGAGGTGCGGGTGGTGGTCGGCGAGGAAGCCGGAGCCGTCGACCGCGCTGTCCTCCTCGTCGGCGGTGTAGGCGATCACGATGTCCCGGCGCGGCTTGACTCCCGCGCGCGCCCAGGCCCGTACGACCGCCAGGACCATCGCGTCCATGTTCTTCATGTCGACGGCGCCGCGCCCCCAGACCACCCCGTCGCGGACCTCGCCGGAGAAGGGGTCCACGCTCCAGTCGGCGGCCTCGGCCGGGACCACGTCGAGGTGGCCGTGGACGAGGAGGGCCTCGGCACTGCGGTCGGTGCCCTCGATCCGGGCGACGACGTTGGTACGGCCGGGGGTGCGCTCCAGCAGGAGCGGCTCCAGGCCGGCGGCGGCGAGGCGCTCGGCGACGTACTCGGCGGCGGGGCGCTCGCGGCAGTCGCCGCCGCCCCGGTTGGTGGTGTCGATCCTGATGAGGCCGGAGGTGAACTCGACGGCCTCGTCGAGAGCCACCGCGTCCACCGCGTCCATCACGTCCACGACCTCCACCGCATCCGCGGTGTCGACGACGCGGGCGGCGTGGGCGACGCCGGCCGGGGCCTCGGCGTTGATTGCGCACATGTCAGCCATACTGCTCCTCCACGGCCGCCGAGACGACCATCGTGACCGCTTTGAAGGCCCGGATCCCCTCGTACATGGTTTCGCTGGAGTACGCGACCTTGCGCTCGCCGGACCGCTCCACGCCGGGGACCACCGTCGCGGACATCGCCAGGTGCGCGGCGTCGAACTCCAGCTCCACGGTGAAGGGGCCGCCCCGGACCGGCTCGTGCCGGACGGCCAGGGCGGCGGCCTCCTTGGCGGCGGCCCGGATGTCTGCGGCGGTACGGGCCGGGGTGCGGCACACGGCGGCGTAGCGCGAGACGTGGTCCTTGACGGCCACGGTCACGGCCGTGGGGGCGTATCCGGCGGCGTCCACGCAGGTGAGGTCGTCGCCGGTGACCAGGACGACGGGGACCCCGTACTCGGCGACGACGTGCGCGTTGAGCAGCCCCTCGCTCGCGCGCGTCCCGTTGACCCAGACTCCGGTGATGGAGTTGGCGAGGTAGGTGTGGGCGAGGACCCCTTCGGAGCCGGCTCCGGTGTGGTAGCCGACGAAGGCGATGCCGTCGACGTCGCCGTGCTGGACTCCCTCGACCATGGAGAGGGTCTTGTGCCGGCCGGTGATCATCTCGGCGCGGGCGTCGAGCTTCTCCAGGAGCAGGTTGCGCATGGTCCAGTGCGCCTCGTTGATGAGGACCTGGTCGGCTCCGCCGTCGTAGAAGCCGAGTACGGCGGCGTTGACGTCGGAGGTGAACATCGCGCGGCAGCGTTCCCACTGCGGTGTTCCGGGCAGCACGTCCGCGGGCCAGGTGACGCCGGTGGCGCCTTCCATGTCGGCGGAGATGAGGATCTTCATCGGGCCCCCGGGCGGTCGGTTGCGCTCAGGGTGCCACCCTAGCCGCCGAGACCTCCGCAGGCCGTGGGGCGCACGCCCCGGCGCGGCGCGCGGTGGCCGACCCCGGGCACGCGGCCCGCGGGTGCGCGGTACCTCGGCGGCGACCCGCCGGCCCGTGGCCCTGCCGGCCCGTGGCCCCGCCGGTCCGCCCGCGCGCGGCCTGCGGACGGTCGGCGCGCCGGGTTCACCCGATCCGGTGAGGCCGCGATTCCGACCTCACCGTCAACGCCGTTGCTCAGCGCTCCACTTCGGTGGCCAGGTTCTCCAGCACGGAGTCGTAGATCCGGCCGAGACCCTTGGGCGCGAAGGTGCGCTCGAAGAAGCCGCCGATGCCGCCGGCGCCGTTCCAGACGGTGGTGACCACGGCCTTGGACTTGCCCTCACCGGCGGGGGTGACCCGCCAGGTGGTGACCATGGAGGAGTTGCGGTCCTTCTCCACCAGTTCACCGTCGGTGGGCTCGCTGACCTCCAGCAGGCAGTCGCGCACGCGCTTGCTGGTGGCCTGCAGCTTCCAGTGCACCAGGGTGCCCTCGCCGTCGCCGCCCTCGCGCACCTCGTACTCGCTGAAGTGCTCGGGCAGCAGCTTCTTGCGGGTCCCGGTGTAGTCCGCCAGCGCGTCGAACACGGTCTCCGCGTCAGCCGCGATGATCCGCTCCGTGGTGGCCTCGACCTGCGCCATAGCTGTTCCTCCAGCAGTTGTGTCCGCTCGTCACGGCGAAGCCAACCACCTCCGGGGCGGTGGCCCAAATCCGGGTCGGACGTGGCAGCGGAGCTTGACCAGGAGCGTGTCCCCGGGCAGCTCCTCCAGGTACCCGGTCCTGGTCGCCCCCCGGAGCCAGGGCAGGGGCGGGCGGTGGACGCAGGCGTCCGGGCCGTCGCAGCCGCCGTGGACGGCGTGCTCGTCCTCCCCGTACCACCAGCCGTCGAGGGTGAGCACGTGCCGGTGCCAAGGGGTCCCGGCACTCACGGCGGCGGCGAACTCCTCCCGGCCGCTCAGCCCGACGGTCTCGGCGGCGGCTCCATCGTGGAGGAACCCGCCGAGGTCGTACCCGCGGTGGGCCTCCAGGAGGGCGGCCACGCCCTCCCGGTAGGCGATGACCAGTGGCCGGCCCTCGAAGGCCGCCCTCGCCTCCTGCTCGGCCTGATGCCCGGCCCGGTACTCCTCCGGGGTCGGCCAGGGCGAGTCCCACACCACACGGCGCGGCTCGGCCGGCGGGTGGCTCCGGGACAGCTCCCGCCACAGGTCCCACGCGGCCCGGGCGATCTCCCGCGCCTCGGCCCGGATCTCGGCGAAGGCCATCGCCTCACGGGGCCCGCCCGCGCACCAGCCGGGCACGCCCTCATCGCTGCGGTCGCGCACGATCCGCGGGTCGTCCTCGTACCCCGGCAACAGCTGGAGTCCGTCGCGGTGGGTGCCGTTGCCTCAGATGCCCCACGCGTCCCAGATGTCCATGTCCTCGCCCCGGGTGAAGTCGATCGCGAAGGGGGCCATCGCCTCGGCGAGAGCCTCGTCGAGCCTGGTCCGGGCCTCGCCGGGGAGGCACACCACGATCCGCATTCCAGCCATGGCCGGAAGATCGCACAGCCGCTCCGATGCGACCAAAGGGATTTCGACTCGCACGATCATGGGAACGTTTGTTCTATTCTCGGCGCCAGAGCTACCGAGGGAGGCGCCTCATGCGCTGGGAGAACCTGACCGAGGGATCCGCGGGGCCGGCCGCGCTGTTCGGGGCCGGGGCCGTCGTGACCCGCACCATCGACACCCCCGAGTTCCGGGGGATCATCTTCCACGAGGTACGCGCCAAGTCGATCGTCAACCGGGTGCCCGGCGCCTCGCGCATGCCGTTCGAATGGACCGTGAACCCGTACCGGGGATGCAGTCACGCCTGTGTCTACTGCTTCGCCCGCAAGACGCACAGCTACCTCGACCTCGACACCGGCATCGGCTTCGACTCGCAGATCGTCGTCAAGACCAACGCTCCCGAACTGCTGCGCCGCGAGCTCGGCTCGCCCCGCTGGACCGGCGCGCACATCGCCATGGGTACCAACGTCGACTGCTACCAGCGTGCCGAGGGCCGCTACCGGCTGATGCCCGGGATCATCGAGGCGCTGCGCAATCGTGCCAACCCCTTCTCGATCCTGACCAAGGGCACGCTCATCCTGCGTGACCTCCCCCTCCTGCGGGAGGCCGCCGAGGTCACCGAGGTCGGCATCTCCGTCTCGGTCGGCTTCACCGACACCGGGCTCTGGCGGACCGTCGAGCCGGGCACCCCCTCACCCGCCGCCCGGCTCGCCGCCGTACGGACCCTCACCGACGCCGGGATCGAGTGCGGGGTGCTGATGGCCCCGGTGATCCCCTTCCTCGGGGACTCCCCGGAGCAGCTGCGGGCGACGGTACGGGCCGTGGCCGAGGCCGGCGCGACCTCCGTGACACCCCTGGTACTCCATCTGCGGCCCGGGGCGCGCGAGTGGTTCATGGCCTGGCTGGGCGCCCACCACCCCCACCTGGTCCCCCGGTACGAGCGGATGTACGCGGGCGGGTCGTACGCGCCCACCTGGTACCAGCGCCGGATCACCCGCCAAGTCCACGAACTGGCGGCCGAATTCGGCATCGGCCCGGCCCGCCGGGGCGAGGCCCGCAGGGTCGTCGTTCCGGAGCGTCCCGACGATTCCGCGCCCGCCGGGGCCACGCAGCTCAGCCTCCTGTGATCGTCGACGCGGCCTGAACGGTCATCACATCGGGCCAATCAGCGGCCCAATCCCGCCTTCCAGGCGCGGTTTCCGGGACGATTCCGCCCAGAACCCTCGGCTGGGAGGCCTCATGCTCCACCCCTTGAAGAAGCGCGCCGCTGTCCTGCTGTCGATCTCCACCGTCGCCGCCACCGTCGCCGCCGCTCTCGCGAGCCCGGTCACGGCCGCGCCCGCCGCACCGGCCGATCCGGCCGCCCAGGCGCCGGCGCGGGCAGCGCTGCGCTGGACCGGCTGCAAGACCCCGCGTTACCCGACGCTGCAGTGCGCGTCCCTCAAGGTGCCCCTCGACCACGCACGGCCCGACGGCCGGCAGATCACCCTCGCCCTGACCCGGGTCCCGCACACCGGCCCCACCTCCCAGGGCCCGCTGCTGGTCAACCCCGGCGGCCCGGGCGGCAGCGGCCTCAGCCTCGCCGGTTACATCGCCTCCGCCCTCCCCAAGGAGGTGTCCGCCCAGTACGACGTGATCGGCTTCGACCCGCGGGGCGTCGGCAAGAGCGAGCCCACCCTGGACTGCGCCGCCGGCCACTTCAAGCCCGCCCGGCCGGACTCCGTCCCCATGGACGAGGCCACCGAGCGGGCCAACCTGGACCGGGTGCGCTCCTTCGCCGAGTCCTGCGGGACCAAGCACGCGGACGTTCTCCCGTACATCGACACCGTCTCGGCCGCCCGGGACATCGAGGCGCTGCGCGGCGCTCTGGGCGCGGAGCGGATCAGCTACTTCGGCTACTCCTACGGGACCTACCTGGGCGCGGTGTACGCCAAGCTCCACCCGGGCCGCGTGCACCGGCTCGTCCTGGACTCCGTGGTCGACCCGGGCGGGGTCTGGTACGAGGACAACCTCTCCCAGGACCTCGCCTTCGACGCCCGCCACAAGGCCTTCCTGGCCTGGGTGGCCCGGTACGACGCCACCTACAAGCTGGGCACCGACCCGGCTGCGGTCGAGCGCGCCTGGTACGCGATGCGGGACGCGCTGCGGGAGAGTCCGGCGGGCGGCAAGGTGGGTCCGGCGGAGCTGGAGGACACCTTCATGCCGGGCGGGTACTACAACGGCTACTGGCCGAACCTGGCCGAGGCCTTCGCCGCGTACACGGTGGCCAAGGACGCTAAGCCGCTGGTGGCCGCCTACGAGCGGTTCGGCGCGGTGGAGCCCTCGGCGGGCAACGGCTACAGCGTCTACACGGCGGTCCAGTGCCGCGACTCGGCCTGGCCGAAGGACTGGAACCAGTGGCGGGCGGACATGTGGCGCACCCACGCCAAGGCTCCGTTCATGACCTGGAACAACGCCTGGTACAACGCCCCGTGCGCGTTCTGGCCGACGGAGCCGCTGGACGCGCCGGACGTGACCAACGCGGATCTCCCGCCGGCCCTCCTGCTGCAGGCGACGGAGGACGCGGCGACCCCCTTCGAGGGGGCGCTCAGCATGCGGGAGAAGCTGTCGGGTTCGGCCCTGGTGGTGGAGGAGGGCGGCGGCAACCACGGCATCGCCCTGAGCGGCAACAAGTGCCTGGACGAGAAGGTGTCGGCGTATCTGACGACGGGCAAGGCCACGGACGCCACCTGCCCCGCCCAGGCGGCGCCGAAGCCGACCACGGCGACCCGCGCGGTGCCCGCGTCCGCCGGCGGCGCGGCCCTGCACGGCCTGCTCGGCTTCCGGGGCTGACGCCCCACGGGTCGGGGCGGGAGGGCGAGCGGGCAAGATCGTGTCCATGACCACGACACCGTCGCCCCGCAGCCCTCTCACCCGTATCGCCGCGCCGGAAGGAGTCGCCCCGAGCCCCCACTACAGCCATGTCGTCCTCGGCACGGGGCGCTTCGTCGCCGTGTCCGGACAGTGCGCGCTCGACGAGCGGGGCGAGGTCGTGGGCGAGGGGGATCCGGCCGCCCAGGCCCGGCAGGTGTTCGAGAACCTGCGCCGGTGCCTGGCGGCGGCCGGGGCGACCTTCGACGACGTCGTGAAGCTCACCTACTTCGTCACGGACGTCGCCCACCTGCCGGCGGTACGGGAGGCCCGTGACGCGGTGATCCCGGCCGACCGCCTCCCGGCCTCCTCGGCGGTCGAGGTCTCGGCGCTGTTCCGGCCCGAACTCCTGGTCGAGATAGAGGCCTTCGCGGTCGTCGCCGGATAGCGGGCCGCGATCAACGGCCCAGATCGCGCAGCGCGGCCGTCGCCGCCACCGCCAGCCGGGGATGCGACTGGGCGCGGACGAGGAGGTCCCGGGCGCGGGGGTCGGCGAGGGCGCCCAGGCCCTCGACGCAGGCCAGGGCCACCCGCCAGTACGGCTCGTGCGGGGACAGCAGCCGTCCCAGGGTGGCCAGCAGGGCCGGTACGGACTCGGGTGCGCGCAGGGCGGTGAGGAGCCGCACGGGCTGCAGGGCGTAGGCCGTGCGCAGGCTGTTGGTGGCGAGGGCCGCCGCCGCTCGGGCGGTGCGCGGGTCGTCGAGGACGGCCAGCGCCTCGGCGGCGGCCGCGCAGCGGGCCGGGTCCCGGTGGTTGAGGAGCAGCACGAGGGATTCGAAGGCCCGGCGGTCTCCGGCGAGGCCGAGCCGGTACGCGGCCAGTTCGCGGGCCCACAGGGGCAGCCCGGCCGAGGTCAGGGAGGCCGCGAGGTCGTCGGGGGCGGCCGTGAGCAGCACCTCGTACTCGGGTGACGGTCCCGCCTCCGCCCGCAGGCGCTCCAGCACGTCGTTCACCCGGCCACCCTAGGGGGACACAGCGGTCGCCGTGCCGGGTTTCGGGACATCGGAGACAGCCGGTTGATCGATGATCGATGATCGGTACATTTGGGCGGTACAGGTCACATCTCCGCGCTCTGGCGGACCAGTTACCGGCGAGTTACTGTCGTTTCAACACGTACGAGGGCGGCCTGGTGACGCAGCCGCCTCGTGCCGGTCGGTTCGTATTCCACGGTGTGACCCCGGGACAGGGTTCCGCCGTTCTCGCCCCAGGGAGTCTTCTCCCCGCGGGCTCCCCTCCTCGGGCCCACTCACCCCGGGTCCTTCCACCGCACGGCTCTTCCGTACGGCATCCGCGCGTCGTGCGCCGCGCGCCCCTCAGTCGTCACCCTCTTCCACTGGAGTCCCTCGATGGACCGTCAGTCCAGTCAGCCCACCCTCCAGACCATCGCCGTCGTCGGCCTCGGCACGATGGGCACCGGCATCGCCGAGGTCCTCGCCCGAGCCGGTCGCGAGGTCATCGGCATCGACATCAGCGAGGCCGCGGCCCACCGGGCCCGGACCGCCCTCGCCGCGGCCACCGCGCGCTCCGTCGCCCGGGAGCGGCTCACCGAGCAGGAGCGGGCCGACGTGCTCGCCCGCTTCCGCACCTTCACCGACCTGGGCGCCGCCGCCGAGGCCGATCTGGTCATCGAGGTCGTGCCCGAGTCGTACGAGATCAAGCAGCAGGTCTTCCGCGAGCTCGACGCGATCGTGCGGCCCGACACCATCCTCGCCACGGGCACCAACGCCCTGTCGGTGACGCGTATGGCCGCCGAGTCGCTGCGTCCGGAGCGCGTGCTCGGCCTGCACTTCTTCAACCCGGTCCCGGCGATGAAGCTCGTCGAGATCGTCTCCTGCGTCCTGACCGCCCCTCCGGCCGTCGAGGCGGTCACCGAACTGGCCCGGGAGCTCGGCAAGGAGCCCGTCCCGGTCGGTGACCGGCCCGGCTTCGTCGCCGACGGCCTGCTCTTCGGCTACCTCAACCAGGCCGCGGCCATGTTCGAGGCCCGGTACGCCTCCCGCGAGGACATCGACGCGGCCATGCGGCTCGGCTGCGGGCTGCCCATGGGCCCGCTCGCGCTGCTCGACCTGATCGGCGTGGACACCGCCCGTACCGTCCTGGAGGCCATGTACACCTCCTCCGGCGACCGGCTGCACGCCCCGGCCCCGATCCTGGGCCAGCTCGCCGAGGCGGGCCTGACCGGGCAGAAGTCCGGTCGCGGCTTCTACACGTACGAGGCGCCGGGCAGCTCGGTGATCGTCCGTGACCTGCAGACCCCGCTGGACGGGTCGCTGGTGGGCGGCGGTCGTCCGGTCGACTCGGTCGGCGTGGCCGGCTCGGGGACCATGGCGAGCGGGATCGCCCAGGTCTTCGCGCAGGCCGGCTACAGCGTGGTGCTCGCCGCCCGCAGCCAGGAGAAGGCCGAGGCCGCCAAGGCCGCGATCGGGAAGTCCTTGGGCCGTGCGGTGTCCAAGGGCCGCCTGACCGAGGAGGGCGCCGCCCAGACCCTGGAGCGGATCACTCCGGCGGGGTCGCTGGACGCGTTCGCCGAGGTGGATCTGGCCGTCGAGGCCGTCGCCGAGGACCTGGCGGTCAAGCAGGAGCTGTTCGCGGCCCTGGACAAGGTCTGCAAGCCGGGTGCGGTGCTGGCCACCACCACCTCCTCGCTGCCGGTCATCGCGGTCGCCCGGGTGACCTCGCGTCCGCAGGACGTGATCGGCATGCACTTCTTCAACCCGGCCCCGGCGATGAAGCTGGTCGAGGTGGTCCGGACCGTCCTGACGGCCGACGACGTGCACGCCACGGTCCGCGAGATCTGTCTCAAGGTGCGCAAGCACCCGGTGGACTGCGGCGACCGGGCCGGCTTCATCGTGAACGCGCTGCTGTTCCCGTACCTCAACAACGCGATCAAGATGGTCGAGCAGCACTACGCCGACATCGACCAGATCGACGCGGCGATGAAGCTGGGCGGCGGCTACCCGATGGGCCCGTTCGAGCTCCTCGACGTGGTCGGCCTGGATGTCTCGCTGGCCATCGAGAAGGTCCTGCACAAGGAGTTCCGCGACCCGGGCCTGGCCCCGTCCCCGCTGCTGGAGCACCTGGTGGCGGCGGGCTGCCTGGGCCGGAAGACCGGCCGCGGATTCCGTGAGTACGCCGCCCGCCGGTAATCCGTCGGGCCACGAGCCGGATGCGTGGGGAGGGCTGCTCGGGCCCGCCGGACCCTCACGGCGGGCCAACCCTCACGAGCCCAGTGCGGGCTCTCCCCCGCATCCACCCCTCCCCCACCCCCCGCAGGCGCGCTCCCCTGCACGAATGAAGTACTTTCGCTCTATGTCCCAGCCCGCCAAGACCTCGCCCCGCGCCACCACGGCCTCCGAGACCCCGGAGAGCCCGGCCGGCACCAAGGCGGCCGCTCAGCGGCTCAAGATGCGCCGCGAGCTCGCCACCGCGGCCATGGAGCTCTTCGCGACCAAGGGGTACGAGGCGACGACGGTCGACGAGATCGCCGCGACCGCCGGGGTGGCGCGGCGGACCTTCTTCCGGCACTTCCGGTCCAAGGAAGAGGCGATCTTCCCGGACCACGACGACACCCTGACCCGCGCCGAGGCCGTCCTGGACGTGGCCCCGGCGCACGAGCACCCGCTCGACACGGTGTGCCGCGGGATCAAGGAAGTCATGAAGATGTACGCCGCCTCGCCGGCGGTGTCGGTGGAGCGCTACCGGCTGACCCGCGAGGTGCCGGCGCTGCGGGAGCGGGAGATCGCCTCGGTGGCCCGGTACGAGCGGCTGTTCACTCGCTACCTGCTCGCCCACTTCGACGAGCACGACCACCACGACGGCAACGACGACCCGCTGCTGGCCGAGGTGGCCGCCTCGGCGGTGGTCACGGCCCACAACCACGTGCTGCGGCGCTGGCTGCGCGCGGGGGGCCAGGGGGACGTGGAGGCGCAGCTGGACCATGCCTTCTCGATCGTCCGGAAGACCTTCGGTTCGGGCATCGGCGCGGGCCGTACCCCGGGCTCGGCGCCGGCCGCGCCGGCTGCCGTGCGGACGCAGGGCGAGGTACTGGTGGCGGTGGCCCGCACGGACGCCCCGCTGGACGAGGTCATGCGCACCATCGAAGAGGCGCTGCGCGCCACGTAGGAGTCACTCTCGTCACAGCGGCCGCTCCCGTTCCGGGGGCGGCCGCTTTCGTTTGTCCGGCTTGCCCCTACTCGCGGGTAACTCTGATCGATCATCGCTCATCGGTGCAGGTCAATCGGCAAATGAGAGAAAGTTTTGGCACGCGGTGCCTTGCCGGGTGACACGGGGTGCCATACGTTGAAGTCGTCCGGATGTCCCCGCGACCCTCGCCCACACGGCGTGGAACGCGCCCCGGATTGCCTGCGTCACCAGGCACCGCACGCCTCACCACGGGCGTAGCCCAGCAGCACCGCACCAGCCGGACCGACGGCACACCACACCCGCACCACGCACCCCGTTTACCTCAGCGCACCCTCATCAGCGCTAGCCGGAGGCTCACCGTGAAGGACATCCTGGACGCGATTCAGTCGCAGTCCGCCACCGCCGCAGACTTCGCAGCCCTGCCGCTGCCCGACTCGTACCGCGCGATCACCGTGCACAAGGACGAGGCGGAGATGTTCGCGGGGCTGACGACACGCGAGAAGGACCCGCGCAAGTCCCTCCACCTGGACAACGTCCCGGTTCCGGAGCTGGGCCCGGGCGAGGCCCTGGTCGCCGTCATGGCCTCCTCGGTCAACTACAACTCCGTGTGGACCTCGATCTTCGAGCCGGTCTCCACCTTCAGCTTCCTGGAGCGCTACGGGCGCCTGTCCGAGCTGACCAAGCGCCACGACCTGCCGTACCACGTCATCGGCTCCGACCTCGCGGGCGTCGTGCTGCGCACCGGCCCCGGCGTCAACGCCTGGAACCCGGGCGACGAGGTCGTCGCGCACTGCCTCTCGGTCGAGCTGGAGTCCTCCGACGGCCACAACGACACGATGCTCGACCCCGAGCAGCGCATCTGGGGCTTCGAGACCAACTTCGGCGGCCTGGCCGAGATCGCCCTGGTCAAGTCCAACCAGCTGATGCCGAAGCCCGACCACCTGAGCTGGGAGGAGGCCGCCTCCCCCGGTCTGGTCAACTCCACGGCCTACCGCCAGCTGGTCTCCCAGAACGGCGCCGGCATGAAGCAGGGCGACAACGTCCTGATCTGGGGCGCCAGCGGCGGCCTCGGCTCCTACGCCACCCAGTTCGCACTGGCCGGCGGCGCCAACCCGATCTGCGTGGTCTCCAGCCCCGAGAAGGCGGACATCTGTCGGGCCATGGGCGCCACGGCGGTCATCGACCGCAACGCCGAGGGCTACAAGTTCTGGAAGGACGAGCACACCCAGGACCCGCGCGAGTGGAAGCGGTTCGGCTCCAAGATCCGCGAGCTGACCGGCGGCGAGGACATCGACATCGTCTTCGAGCACCCGGGCCGCGAGACCTTCGGCGCCTCGGTGTACGTCACCCGTAAGGGCGGCACCATCACCACCTGCGCCTCGACCTCGGGCTACATGCACCAGTACGACAACCGCTACCTGTGGATGTCGCTGAAGCGGATCGTCGGCTCGCACTTCGCCAACTACCGCGAGGCGTGGGAGGCCAACCGCCTGATCGCCAAGGGCAAGATCCACCCCACCCTGTCGAAGGTCTACTCCCTGGAGGAGACCGGCCAGGCCGCCTACGACGTCCACCGCAACCTCCACCAGGGCAAGGTCGGCGTCCTCGCGCTGGCCCCCGAGGAGGGCCTGGGCGTCCGCGACCACGAGATGCGCGCCAAGCACCTCGACGCCATCAACCGCTTCCGCAACGTCTGAGACCGTTCAAAGGCCTAAGGGACAGCCTGAGATGACAGAGCGCCAGAAGGACCGTCCGTGGCTCATGCGGACGTACGCCGGCCACTCCACGGCCGAGGCGTCCAACGAGCTGTACCGCCGCAACCTCGCCAAGGGCCAGACCGGCCTGTCGGTCGCGTTCGACCTGCCGACGCAGACCGGCTACGACCCCGACCACATCCTCGCCCGCGGCGAGGTGGGCCGGGTCGGGGTCCCGGTCTCCCATCTGGGCGACATGCGGCGGCTGTTCCAGGACATTCCCCTGGAACAGATGAACACCTCGATGACGATCAACGCCACGGCCATGTGGCTGCTGGCGCTCTACCAGGTGGCCGCCGAGGAGCAGGGCGCGGACATCGCCCAGCTCCAGGGCACCACCCAGAACGACATCGTCAAGGAGTACCTCTCGCGCGGGACGCACGTCTTCCCGCCGGGGCCGTCCCTGCGGCTGACGACGGACATGATCGCGTACACGGTCAACCACATCCCCAAGTGGAACCCGATCAACATCTGCTCGTACCACCTCCAGGAGGCCGGGGCCACCCCGGTCCAGGAGATCTCGTACGCGATGTCCACGGCGATCGCGGTCCTCGACTCGGTGCGCGACTCGGGCCAGGTGCCCGAGGAACGCTTCGGCGAGGTCGTCGCCCGGATCTCCTTCTTCGTGAACGCGGGCGTCCGCTTCATCGAGGAGATGTGCAAGATGCGCGCCTTCGGCCGCATCTGGGACAAGGTCACCAAGGAGCGCTACGGCATCGAGAACGCGAAGCAGCGTCGCTTCCGTTACGGCGTCCAGGTCAACTCCCTGGGACTCACCGAGGCCCAGCCGGAGAACAACGTCCAGCGCATCGTGCTGGAGATGCTCGCCGTCACCCTCTCCAAGGACGCCCGCGCCCGCGCCGTGCAGCTGCCCGCCTGGAACGAGGCGCTGGGTCTGCCCCGGCCCTGGGACCAGCAGTGGTCGCTGCGCATCCAGCAGGTCCTCGCACTCGAGAGCGACCTGCTGGAGTACGAGGACATCTTCGCCGGATCCCACGTCATCGAGGCCAAAGTCGACTCCCTGGTCGCCGACTGCCTGGCCGAGATCGACCGGATCCAGGAGATGGGCGGCGCCATGGCGGCCGTCGAGTCCGGTTACCTGAAGGGCGAGCTGGTCTCCTCGCACGCCGAACGGCGGGCGCGGATCGAGGCCGGCGAGGACAAGATCGTCGGTGTCAACTGCTTCCAGCAGACCGAGGAGAACCCGCTCACGGCCGACCTGGACGGCGCCATCATGACGGTCGACGGCGCCGTGGAGGCGCTGACCGTGGAGCGTATCGGCCGCTGGCGCGCCGAGCGCCAGGAGTCCTCGGACCGCCAGGGGAACGGCGACCCGTTCGTCTTCCCCACCACCCAGCAGGCGCTGGAGCGCCTCAAGGAGGCCGCGGCGGGCACCGAGAACCTGATGGAGGCCACGCTGGAGTGCGCCCGCGCCGGTGTCACCACCGGCGAGTGGGCGAGCGCCCTGCGCGAGGTGTTCGGCGAGTTCCGCGCCCCCACCGGGGTCTCCTCGGCCCCGGTCGCGGTCACCGCCGAGCCCGGTACGCCGATGCACGAGGTCCGCGAGAAGGTGTCCCGCACCGCCGACGAGCTCGGCTCGGGCCGGCTGCGCCTGCTGGTCGGCAAGCCCGGCCTGGACGGGCACTCCAACGGCGCCGAGCAGATCGCCGTGCGGGCCCGCGACGCCGGCTTCGAGGTGGTCTACCAAGGCATCAGGCTGACGCCGGAGGAGATCTCCTCCGCGGCGCTGGCCGAGGACGTGCACTGCGTGGGACTGTCCATCCTGTCCGGTTCGCACAGCGCTCTGGTCCCGGACGTCCTGGAGCGACTGCGACTGGCGGGGGCGGGTGACATCCCCGTCATCGTCGGAGGCATCATTCCGAACGCCGATGCCGTGACGCTCAAGGCCGCGGGTGTCGCCGCGGTCTTCACGCCGAAGGACTTCGGCATCACGGAGATCATCGGCCGTATCGTCGACGAGATCCGCAAGGCCAACAAGCTCGCCCCCCTCGACATGAACAACGAATTCGTTGCAAGCACGGAGGTCCCCGCATGACCACGCCCGTCCACCCGGTGAACCGCCTTCGCCCGCGTCGCTCCTGCCTCGCGGTACCCGGCTCGAACCCGCGGTTCCTGGAGAAGGCCCAGGGCCTGCCGGCCGACCAGGTCTTCCTGGACCTGGAGGACGCCTGCGCGCCGCTCGCCAAGGAAGGCGCCCGCCACACGATCGTGGACGCGCTGAACAACGGCGACTGGACCGGCAAGACCCGCGTCGTGCGCGTCAACGACTGGACCACGCACTGGACCTACCGTGACGTCGTCACCGTGGTCGAGGGCGCCGGCCAGAACCTCGACTGCATCATGCTGCCGAAGGTCCAGGACGCCCAGCAGGTCGTGGCGCTGGACCTGCTGCTGACCCAGATCGAGAAGACCATGGGCTTCGAGGTCGGCAAGATCGGCATCGAGGCGCAGATCGAGAACGCCAAGGGCCTGGTGAACGTCGACGAGATCGCCGCCGCCTCGCCGCGCCTGGAGACCATCATCTTCGGCCCGGCCGACTTCATGGCCTCGATCAACATGAAGTCCCTGGTCGTGGGCATGCAGCCGCCCGGCTACCCGGCGGACGCCTACCACTACATCCTGATGCGGATCCTGATGGCGGCCCGCATGCACAACCTGCAGGCGATCGACGGCCCCTTCCTCCAGATCCGCGACGTGGACGCCTACCGCGAGGTGGCCGGCCGGGCCGCCGCTCTGGGCTTCGACGGCAAGTGGGTGCTGCACCCCGGTCAGGTCGACGCGGCCAACGAGGTCTTCTCCCCCTCGCAGGAGGACTACGACCACGCCGAGCTGATCCTCGACGCGTACGACTGGTGCACCTCGGAGGCCGGCGGCAAGAAGGGCTCCGCGATGCTCGGCGACGAGATGATCGACGAGGCCAGCCGCAAGATGGCCCTGGTCATCGCCGGCAAGGGCCGGGCCGCCGGCATGGAGCGCACCACCAAGTTCGAGATCCCGGAGGCCTGATCCCGATGCAGTTCGGACGCACGTACGAAGAGTTCGAGGTCGGGGCGGTCTACAAGCACTGGCCCGGAAAGACGGTCACCGAGTACGACGACCATCTCTTCTGTCTGCTGACCATGAATCACCACCCGCTCCACATGGACAGCAATTACGCCGAGAACACGACCGACTTCGGCAAGAACGTGGTCGTGGGCAACTACATCTACTCGCTGCTGCTCGGCATGTCCGTGCCGGACGTCTCCGGGAAGGCCATCGCCAACCTGGAGATCGAGTCCCTGCGGCACGTGGCGCCGACCTTCCACGGCGACACGATCTACGGCGAGACCACGGTCCTCGACAAGACCCCGTCGAAGTCGAAGAACGACCGCGGCATCGTCTACGTCGAGACCAAGGGCTACAAGCAGGACGGCACCCTCGTCTGCGTCTTCCGGCGCAAGGTGATGGTCCCGACCGAGACGTACATCAAGGAGCGCGGCGGCGAGCAGCCCGGCCGCCCCACGCTGAAGGAACAGGGGAAGTAGCCATGGCCCGACTCGCCCAGACCGCCGGGCTGACCGACGTCCAGCGGGAGATCCTCAAGACCGTCCGGGAGTTCGTCGACAAGGAGATCATCCCGGTCGCGACCGAGCTCGAACACCGCGACGAGTACCCGCAGCAGATCGTCGACGGCCTCAAGGAACTCGGCCTCTTCGGCCTGATGATCCCGGAGGAGTACGGCGGCCTGGGTGAGTCGCTCCTCACCTACGCCCTGTGCGTCGAGGAGATCGCCCGTGGCTGGATGTCCGTCTCGGGCATCATCAACACCCACTTCATCGTGGCGTACATGCTCAAGCAGCACGGCACGCAGGAGCAGAAGGACCACTTCCTCCCCCGCATGGCCCTGGGCGAGGTGCGCGGCGCGTTCTCGATGTCCGAGCCGGCGCTCGGCTCCGATGTGTCGGCCATCTCCTCCAAGGCGGTGAAGGACGGCGACGAGTACGTCCTGAACGGCCAGAAGATGTGGCTGACGAACGGTGGCAGCTCCACCCTGGTCGCCGTTCTCGTCCGAAGTGACGAAGGACACCCCGAGGGCACGGCGCCCCACAAGTCGATGACGACCTTCCTCGTCGAGAAGGAGCCCGGCTTCGGTGAGGTCCGTCCCGGCCTGACCATCCCCGGCAAGATCGACAAGATGGGCTACAAGGGCGTCGACACGACCGAGCTCATCATGGACGGACTGCGCATTCCGGCCAATCGGGTACTCGGCGGGCAGACGGGCCGAGGGTTTTACCAAATGATGGACGGGGTCGAGGTCGGCCGCGTCAACGTGGCGGCGCGTGGCTGTGGCGTCGCTCAGCGTGCTTTCGAGCTGGGTGTCTCTTATGCCCAGCAACGTCACACTTTCGGCAAGGCGATCGCCGAGCACCAGGCGATTCAGTTCAAGCTGGCCGAGATGGCTACCAAGGTCGAAGCCGCCCATGCGATGATGGTGAATGCAGCACGCAAAAAGGACTCCGGGGAACGAAACGACCTCGAAGCAGGGATGGCGAAGTACCTCGCCTCCGAGTACTGCAAGGAGGTCGTCGAGGACGCCTTCCGTATCCACGGTGGATACGGGTTCTCGAAGGAGTACGAGATCGAGCGTCTCTACCGGGAGGCCCCGATGCTGCTGATCGGCGAAGGTACCGCCGAGATCCAGAAAATGATCATCGGGCGACGCCTGCTCGAGGAGTACCGGCTTCAGGGCTGAAAGTCCCTTTTGCGGCGAATCATCCATGGGTTCGTTGCGAAAGGATCACTGGCAGTGACTGGCTGACGGTCATCGACTCGGCTTCTGGCTTGCCCAGTTGTTGCGCGCAACCGATAGCATTCCAGTAAAGCCGCCGTCCCGTCCCCCTGTTTGCGGCGCGGCAATCACCCGCTACGAAGGTCATCCATGCCCCACAGCCAAACCTCTGCACCTCGCGACAGCCTCCTTGGCGTACGCCTCGCGCGCGGAGCATCGCCGTGGCTTCTGCCGACCGTCGCCACCGCGGCGCTCAGCCTCACCCGGGCCCGCAAGTCCGGACGCTGGGCCGCGGCGGCCGTGCCCGCAACCGCGCTCGCCGCGGGCATGCTGTGGTTCTTCCGCGACCCCGAGCGTGAGATCGCTCAGGGCCGTGTCATCTCGCCCGCCGACGGTGTGGTGCAGAGCATCATGCCGTGGAAGGACGGACGGACCCGGGTCGCGATCTTCATGAGCCCGCTGAACGTCCACGTCAACCGTGCGCCCCTCGCGGGCACGGTGACGTCCGTGGAGCACATCCCCGGCGGATTCGTCCCGGCGTTCAACAAGGAGAGCGAGAACAACGAGCGCGTTGTCTGGCACTTCGACACCGAACTCGGTGACATCGAGATGGTGCAGATCGCCGGCGCCGTCGCCCGTCGCATCGTCCCGTACCTGCCGGCCGGAACCAAGGTGGAGCAGGGCGAACGCATCGGTCTGATCCGCTTCGGCTCCCGCGTCGACATCTACCTCCCCGAGGGCGTCGAGGTCGCGGTCGAGGTCGGTCAGGCCACCACCGCGGGGGTGACACGAATTGACCGTGACTGACCCTGAGACTCCGGCCGCAGGCTGGGTTCCCGAACCTGCCGAGGAGGAGTCCGCCGAAGACGACATGCCGCTCTCGCTGCGGCTGTCGATAGCGGACACCCTCACTCTCGGTAACGCGACGTGCGGATTCATGGCGGTGTACTTCACCACCACCGGAATCCTCATCCCGCACCTCACCGGCAGTGGCGAATCGGGCATGGCCCGTAACAGCGCCGCGACGGCGGTGATACTGATGCTGCTCGCCGCGGTCTTCGACCTCTTCGACGGCATCGTGGCCCGCAAGCTGCGCAGCTCGCCGATGGGTGCCGAGCTGGACAACCTGTCCGACCTGATCAGCTTCGGCCTCGCGCCGGCCTACTTCGTGCTCGTCTACGGCATGGTCGCCGTCGACGCGCACCAGAAGATGTCGGCCCTGGCCGCGATCGTGGTGCTGCTCGCCGTGGTGCTCCGACTCGCGAGATTCAGCTGCGTGACGATGAAGGACGGCATGTTCCAGGGCATGCCGAGCCCCTTCGGCGCGCTCACGGTCGTCTCGATCGTGCTGCTGGAGCTGCCGTTCGTCCCGACGCTGCTGGCGATCATCGGGGTGGCCTGGCTGATGGTGAGCCGGGTCGAGTACCCCAAGCCGCGGGGCGTACTCGCGGTGGCGATGCTGTGCTGGATCATCAGCGCGATGGGGCTGCTGGCGGCCTGGGCGTTCGACGCCCCGGGCGGTCAGCTGCTGCTGCAGACCGGCTGCGCCCTGCAGATCGCGATGGCGGCGACCATTCCGCTCTTCGCGACGACCCGGAAGGCCAACACCTTCCGGCACAACCGCCGCGAGGCCCGCGCGACGACGCTGCGCTAGCTGTACCGGAGAAGGCCCCCGGATGCCATCGGCATCCGGGGGCCTTCTGCCGTTCCCGGGGGCGTGGGGGCGGGTCGGGTCACGGGGGCGGTGGAGGCCTGGGCCGGGGTCGGCGGCGGGGTGGGGAGTGTCCGGGGTAGGCATGATTTATGGCCCCTGAGCCAGGTCGCACAGGACCCCGGCGGTTCGGGCCAACAAATCACGTTTTACACCCCGAACACTCCCCACCCCGCCGCCGCCCCCTCCCACCGTTCCCGACCCCGGGTCCGTTACAGGAGCCCGTACTCGACGCGGGGCGGGTGTGGTGGTGCGGGCGGGGTCGGGGCCGGTGGTGGGGCGGGGGTCGTCCGGGGTGTAAAACGTGATTTGTTGGCCCGGACCGCCGGGCACCTCACTGTCGGGCCGAGGGGCCATAAATCATGCCTACCCCGGACGACCCCCGCCCCACCGCCGGACCCGGCCCCGCCCCCACCACCCGCAGCACCCGGATAGCCTTGATGTCGGAAAACCGCCAGCCGGCGGTTCCGCGACACCGGATCCTAGAGCCATGCACACCGACACCGAGCGCTGCGTAAGGGCCGTGCAGTCGAAGGACGCCCGCTTCGACGGCTGGTTCTTCACCGCCGTCCTGACCACCCGGATCTACTGCCGCCCCAGCTGCCCCGCCGTGCCGCCGAAGGTCGAGAACATGACCTTCCTGCCCAGCGCCGCCGCCTGCCAGCAGGCCGGGTTCCGGGCCTGCAAGCGGTGCCGGCCCGACACAAGTCCCGGTTCGCCCGAGTGGAACGCCCGCGCCGACGCCGTCGCGCGCGCGATGCGGCTGATCCAGGACGGCGTGGTGGACCGCGAGGGCGTGCCGGGCCTGGCCACCCGGCTGGGCTACTCGGCCCGCCAGGTCGAGCGGCAGCTGAACGCCGAGCTCGGGGCCGGTCCGCTCGCCCTGGCCCGGGCCCAGCGCGCCCAGACCGCCCGACTGCTCATCGAGACCTCCGAGCTCCCGATGGGCGACGTGGCCTTCGCCGCCGGGTTCTCCTCCATCCGGACCTTCAACGACACGGTCCGCGAGGTCTTCGCCCTGTCCCCGAGCGAGCTGCGGGAGCGGGCCGTCAAGGCCGGCCGCAGCCGGAACGCCCCGCCCCGGATCCCCGGGACGATCAGTCTGCGGCTGCCGTTCCGGGCCCCGCTGAACCCCGACAACCTCTTCGGGCACCTCGCCGCGACCGCCGTCCCCGGGGTCGAGGAGTGGCGTGACGGCGCCTACCGTCGCACGCTGCGCCTGCCCTACGGCACCGGCGTCGTCGCCCTGACCCCGCAGCCCGACCACATCGGCTGCCGGCTCGCGCTGACCGACCTGCGCGACCTCACCATCGCCATCAGTCGGTGCCGCTGGATGCTCGACCTGGACGCCGACCCCGAGGCGGTCGACGAGCAGTTGCGCGCCGACCCGCTGCTGGCCCCGCTCGTGGACAAGGCCCCCGGGCGCCGGGTGCCCCGTACGGTCGACGCGCCGGAGTTCGCCGTACGGGCGGTGCTGGGCCAGCAGGTCTCCACCGCGGCGGCGCGTACGCACGCGGCCCGGCTGGTCACCGCGCACGGGGAGCCGATCGAGGATCCGCTGGGCGGGCTGACCCACCTCTTCCCCTCCCCGCAGGCGCTCGCCGGGCTGGACCCGGAGGCGCTGGCCCTGCCGCGCAGTCGGCGCGCCACGCTGACCACCCTGGTCTCGGCGCTGGCCGACGGTTCGCTGGCGCTCGGCTTCGACAGCGACTGGGAGGCGGCGCGGGCGCAGCTCTCGGCGCTGCCCGGCTTCGGTCCGTGGACCACCGAGGTGATCGCGATGCGGGCGCTCGGTGACCCGGACGCGTTCCTGCCGTCGGATCTGGGGATCCGGCGGGCGGCGCAGGGGCTCGGGCTGCCCTCCACCCCCTCCGCGCTCACGGCGCGCGCGGCCACGTGGCGGCCCTGGCGTGCGTACGCCGTCCAGTACCTGTGGGCCACGGACGCCCACCCCATCAACCACCTGCCCGTCTGAGGAGCACCAGCGATGCGATCCACGATGAACAGCACCAAGACGCACACCGTCGTCGACAGCCCGTACGGCCCGCTGACCCTGGTCGCCACGGAGGGGGTGCTCAGCGGGCTCTACATGACCGGGCAGCGGCACCGACCGGCCGAGGAGTCCTTCGGGGAGCGGGTGGCCGCCGCCGAGGAGCCGTTCCCCGAGGTGGCGCGCCAGTTGACCGCCTATTTCGCCGGGGAGCTCACCGAGTTCGACCTCCCGCTGCGCCTGGAGGGCACCGAATTCCAGCGCAGTGTCTGGGATCAGCTGGTGCGGATCCCGTACGGCGAGACGTGGTCGTACGGGGAGCTCGCGACCAGGCTGGGCAAGCCCAACGCCTCGCGCGCGGTGGGCCTGGCGAACGGGAAGAACCCGGTCGGCATCATCGTGCCCTGCCACCGCGTGATCGGCGCGTCGGGCGGGATGACCGGTTACGGCGGCGGGCTCGACCGCAAGGTGCGGCTGCTGGCCTTCGAGTCCGGGGAACACGTCCGGGAACTGTTCTGACCCCCGGCCGCGAAAGCGGGCTCGGCGCGGCCCCATTCCGAAATGCGGTCCTTTTGCAGCGGTTGTATGAATGGAATACCGCTACATGATCGGAGTCGGGCATGGACGACTATCCGCTTCTCAACATCTTCTGGACGATGCTGTACCTGTTCCTGTGGATCATGTGGTTCTTCCTGCTCTTCAAGATCATCACGGATATCTTCCGTGACCACAGCCTCGGCGGCTGGGGGAAGGCGGGATGGTTGATCTTCGTGATCCTGCTGCCCTTCCTGGGCGTGTTCGTCTACCTCATCGCCCGGGGCAAGAGCATGGGCGAGCGGGACATCAAGCAGGTCCAGGAGAACGAGGCCGCCTTCCGGTCGTACGTCCAGAAGACGGCGGGCTCCGGCAGCAGTGCGGACGAGCTGCACAAGCTGTCCGCACTGAAGGACAAGGGCGACATCACCCAGGAGGAGTTCGACCGCGCCAAGGCCAAGCTCCTGGCGTGATCGGGTCCCAGTCGGTTCAGACGACGAGGAGCGGAACGAGCAGCGCGAAGGCGGCCCCGGCCTCCACGGCGTAGTTGTACAGCGAGGGGTGCTGGATCGGGGCGGCGAGCAGGACCACGCTCTGCTGGGTGGCGGCGGCGGCCACCCAGTCGGGGTCGGCGCCGAGGTTGCCCTGGTACCAGCCCTCGCAGGAGCCGGGTCCGGTGACGGCGAGGAGGTCGTCCTCACGGCGGTAGAAGGCCTGCCAACCGGCGGCCGGGACGGACCAGCCCTCGAAATCGGTGAACTGCGCCCAGCCGCCCTCGCGTATCGCGGTGTCGAACAGCCAGACCGGGGTCCCGTCCGGAGTGACTTCACCACCGGCCTGCTGGTCGGTGGTGAAGTGCACCATGGGGAGGGCGTCGGGCCCGTCGGCGGTGCTGGGCCAGGCGTACATCGTGATCATCTTCTGATTCTGTCCTGGTCGAGGTAAGTCCGCTGTTACGGCGCGTCCCGCTTACGGGGCCACCGGGCGCCGGCCGTTCTCCAGTTCCACGGCGCCCTCGCCCGACTGCGCGATCCGGTACGCCTCTTGGACGCGCCGCCCGAGCGGTGCGGGCAGATATGCGGCGAGTTCGGTGGGTTCGACGAGCCGCCAGGAGATCAGCTCCTCCTCCTGCAGGGTGATGGAGGCGAACTGGGCCTCGTCGAGCACCCCGCCGTCGTAGACGTAGGCGACCACTGGCGGACGGCCGGGGCCCGGCACCCAGTCGACGGCCAGGAGGCGGCCGAGGGGGAGGTCGATGCCGATCTCCTCGGCACTCTCCCGCCGGGCCGCGGTGCGCGGGGACTCGTCCTGGTCCGACTCGACGGTGCCGCCCGGCAGGGCCCAGCCCTCGCGGTAGTTGGGCTCGACGAGCAGGACCCGGCCCTCGGCGTCCCGGTAGAGGGCGGCCGCGCCGGCCAGCACCCGGGGCAGGCTCGCGATGTACGTGGCGTAGTCGTCTGCGGTCGTCACGCCGCAACCCTAAGTCCTTGGCGACGGGCCCGGCGAGGAGCCCGGGCCTTCGCCGTTCCCGTCCCTGCCCTCGTGGTCCTGGTAGCGCCGGCTCCCGGGCTCGGCGCGGC